>JBCQUZ010000087.1:0-8597 GCA_047173645.1 Rikenellaceae bacterium | reverse complement strand
CCTAAACGCTTCATCTCGTGCGCTGCAATGCTCATTATCAGCGTTTTACCTGTTCCAACCTCGTGGTCGCAAATGGCTCCGCCATTGGCTTTTATCATCCAAATGAATCCTTATTGGATATATTGCTGATAATCAGATAGCTTTAAATGTGAGAGAGTTGAATAGGTAACGGATTTGCAACGTGGTTAAATCGTTATATTGCGTGACGTTTCTTAGTACTAATGATACATTCGTTGTGTCTCTTTGCTCTGATACAAAGGTAGATATTTTGTGCTATTTTGCAAATTTAAAATCGTAGTTGCATTTACAAGTTGAATTCAGGTTTTCGTCTATATTAGGTTGTAAATTATTGATTCACATACAATTTCGATATAAATATTGTCTATCATTAGAAAATTCAAAATAGTTACGTATATTTGCGCAGGCAAAGTTTGATATGACAAAGAGTAGCGTACATAGAGAATATAAAGTAGTCACTATCCGTTTTAGGAGGTGGACGAGAGCATCGTATGCCTCATTTGTCGGTCTTGATAAGAATGTCACCATCGGAACTATCGCTGTTTCGATTGCTGATAGGTTGCTGCTCAAAAGCAGTAGTTCTAAATCAGTAAATGTCGGAGGCTCTCATTTGCCTCTAATGCAAAGGTCTATGTCGGAGGTTCTCTCCATAGAGTCATAATGCACTATCTACATACGAATATAGATAGTTTATTATAAACTCTAATTACAAAATTTAATGCAAGATATATTTAACAAGATTCGTCATACCGACGAGTCGTTAGATAGGTGTGAGGTTATCGCACTTATCAATTACGCTATGTGCGCTGGTGGCTACAATAGCGAGAGATTGGAAGAGATCTATGAGGTAGCACACGAGGTCACACAGAAATATTTGGGCGATCGTTTCGATAGCTGCTCCATTATAAATGCTAAGTCGGGAAATTGTTCCGAGAATTGCAGTTGGTGTGCTCAGTCGGCTCACCATAAGACAAAAGTTGAGATATATGATTTGGTGGGCAAGGAGCGCACAATAATTGAGGCTGCCTACAACTCTAAATGTGGAATTAAGCGTTTCTCAATGGTTACAAGTGGCAAGAGAAGTAGCAAAAAAGATGTCGCATCGATATGTGATATTATCAAAGATCTACCCTCCGAGATCGCTCCTTGCGTATCGCTGGGTTTGCTCGAAAAGGCGGAACTTCAGCAACTTAAAGATGCAGGAGTGACACGTTATCACTGCAATATGGAGAGCTCACCTGCTTATTTCCCAAAGCTGTGTACTACGCATACTCACGAGGATAAACTCGCCACTTTGATGGCTGCTCGTGAGGTAGGTATGACCCTTTGTTCGGGTGGTATAATCGGTATGGGCGAGAGTATGGAGGATCGTGTAGATTTGGCTATATTATTAAGAGATAACGAGATACTGTCTATTCCGATCAATATTCTGCAACCAATCGCTGGTACTCCGCTCGAAGGCTCTATACCAGTAAGTGACGAGGAGTATTTATTGACCGTTGCTCTATTTAGAATTATCAACCCTAAGGCATTTTTACGCTTTTCGGGTGGTCGTGCGCAACTATCAATCGAGACTCAGAAAAAGGCATTATACATTGGTATCAACGCTGCTATTATGGGCGATATGCTGACAACACTCGGTACAAAGGCACGAGAGGATAGAGAGCTATTCAGCTCCGTAGGTTATAACTTCGATTGGGTTGGTGAGAATCCGTTCGACAAAAATGCAAATCGAGATGAATAGGCAAGATATAGAGCAACATATTTGGCACCCATACGCCTCGGTAAATAGCAAGTCACCTCTTTACTTTGTGGAGAGTGCAGAGGGTGTGCGTATAAAGATTCAAGATCCCAAAGATAGTTCAAAGAGCATCGAGTTAATAGATGGAATGAGTAGTTGGTGGGCTGCAATCCACGGATATAACCACCCCGAACTCAACGAAGCTGCGCAAACTCAGCTCTCACGAATGAGTCACATAATGTTTGGCGGTTTCACCCATGAACCAGCTCAACGACTCACGGAGTTGCTGTTGGAGATCTTGCCATCGAACGCTAAAGTCGGAGGAGATAGCAGTGAGGAGCTAACCAAGATATTCTATGCAGATTCTGGAAGTGTCTCGGTGGAAGTCGCATTGAAGATGGCGATCCAATATTGGAAAGCGAGGTTAGGTGAAAGCACCAATAAGACAAAATTCGCAACTGTACGTAGTGGTTATCACGGAGATACGTGGAATGCGATGAGTGTCTGTGACCCTGTGACTGGTATGCACGGACTCTTTGGTTCGTCTCTACCGATGAACTTCTTTGCGCCAGCTCCGCACCCATTCAACGTGGACATGAGCGATGTAGAGGAGATTTTGAGCCAACATAGCAATGAGATTGCAGCGTTCATCATCGAGCCTATTGTGCAGGGTGCTGGAGGTATGCGATTCTACTCAGCTCAATATCTTGTGGAGTTGAAGAAGTTGTGTCTAAAATATAATGTACTACTCATATTCGATGAGATTGCAACAGGCTTCGGTCGTACAGGAGAGATGTTTGCGACCAACCACACCCCTAAATTGGAAGGTAGTAACGGAGCGTGTGTGCTGCCCGATATTATGACCATCGGCAAGGGCTTAACAGGTGGATATATGACCCTCGCAGCGACAATCTGCTCCGAAGAGGTGGCGGATGTAATCTGTGGTGGCTACCCTGGAGTCTTTATGCACGGACCGACATTTATGGGAAATCCATTGGCGTGCGCTGTGGCGTGCAGGTCGATTGAGTTACTAAAGCGAGACTACAACTATTTGGAGCGTATTCGTGAGATCGAGACTATTTTGAAAACCGAGTTATCGGCTCTTCGTGGTGTCGAAGGCATTGCGGATGTAAGAGTCTTGGGAGCTATCGGAGTGGTCGAGATGGAGGAGCCAGTGGATATCAACGAGCTGCAACCACTCTTTGTTGAGCAGGGAATTTGGCTACGTCCATTCGGGAAATTGGTCTATATGATGCCGCAATATATAATCTCAAACGAGGATCTACACATTCTCTGTCAGAGAACAGTTCTAACCCTGAAAAAGTATCAACAGCGATGAATTGTGACATATATAAAGAAGAGTTAGCGAGGCTTAAAGAGAGTGGAATGTTGCGCCAAATTCCACAGATTGAGGGTCAAAGCAAATGGATTGAGATTGAGGGTGAACAGCTCCTAAATCTCTCATCGAATGACTATCTCGGACTATTCGAAAGGTATGATCTGAAAGTTGAGTTTTATGCACAATTTCAAGGTAAATTACCACACCTAAGCTCAGCTTCATCGAGACTGCTCACGGGTAATAATCGAGCATCAGAGGAGTTGGAAACATTGCTTGCCGAGATGTATGGTAAAGAGAGTGCATTGATTTTTAATAGTGGTTATCACGTGAATAGCGGACTCCTTGCAGCACTCTCTCATCAGGGTAGTTTTATCATTGCCGATAAGTTAGTTCACGCAAGCATCATAGATGGAATCAAACTATCTGGTTCTCCGTTCGCACGCTATTCGCACAACGATATGGTGCATCTCGAAAGGATTCTTCAAAAAGAGTATGACTCATATTCTCAGATATTTATCACCACTGAAGGAGTCTTTAGTATGGGTGGTGACAAGGGTAAAATTACAGAGCTTGTTGAACTCAAAAAGAGATACCCAAATGTGGTTTTGTATGTCGATGAGGCACACTCATTTGGAGTTTGCGGAGAGAATGGATTGGGTGTCTGTGAGGAGTTAGGGTTGTTGAATGAAGTGGATATTATTATCGGCACATTTGGAAAGGCTATTTCATCGGTTGGGGCTTATGCGGTGATGTCAAAGGTTGTGCGTGAGTACCTCGTGAATAAGATGCGACCTCTGATCTTCTCAACCTCTTTACCTCCGCTTAATATCGAGTGGAGCAGGTTTGTTATATCTCGAATAGCAGGGTTTAAGGCGGAACGAGAGCAGCTACATCAACTCTCACAGCTACTACGTGAGAGACTTAATGTGAAAGATAGCGAGTCGCAGATTATTGGTTATACAGTGGGCGAAGCATCTCGTGCGGTGGCTCTCTCAAAAGAGCTTATGAAGCGTGGATTTTACGCCCTACCAGTGCGACCTCCGACTGTCCCCAAGGGTCAGAGCGGAGTGCGTTTCTCACTCACGGCAGCAGTAACAAAGGAGGAGATCGAGAGGTTGTGTAGTACGATAAAAGAGATTTTGGAGCGTGAAAATATATAAATTAATAGATAATAACAGCCCTGAATTGATCCTCTTTTTTGGAGGTTGGGCAACCGATTTCAATCCATTTGCAAGGTTGATAGCAGAGGGAAAAGATGTTGTGATGGTATATGATTACACAACATTAGATGGTCTGCATAATGAGTTAAATGAGCTATGCAGTAGATACACAAAAATCCATCTCGTGGCGTGGAGTATGGGAGTGTGGGCTGCGAGCAAAGTAGTTGAACTATACAGACTTCCATTGTGTAAATTCGCAAGTAGAACAGCGATTAATGGCACGCCGCAAGCGATTGATCCACAATACGGTATTTCACCCAAAGTGTTCGACAAGACGATCGAGAATCTACCGCATGGATTAGGGCGATTTAACCTAAGAATGTGTGGCGGAAAAAGACAGCTTGATGAGTATAACATGTCCCCATCAATGCGTGGTGATGATGATATTAAAGCGGAGCTAATTGCAATTCGAGATATGAGCCAACGTGTTGATTTCGTGCTTTGGGATCGTGTGATAGTGGGTACTAAAGATACGATCTTCACAACTGAAAATCAACTACGATTTTGGCGAGAGTATCAAGGCGAGAGTAACCCTAAGATTGAAATTCAAGAGCTATCAGAGCCTCATTTTCTATTTGGTAGATATAATATTTGGAGCGAAATAATTGCATCTACAAATGTCAATAAAGAACTTATCGAGAGTCGATTTTCGCACGCTGTAAGTAGTTACGATCGTAATGCGACAGCCCAACGAGAGATATGCGAAAGACTCTTCAATTTGGTCGATAAAGAAGTAATAGCCCAATCACCACGTGTCTTGGAGTTCGGTTGCGGCACAGGTAATCTGAGCCAACTTTTAACCACTCTGAATCCATCTGAATTGTTGCTCAATGATTTGTGTAGTAGTTATAAAGAGGTGCTAAAAGAGAAAATTACTGAGGCTAATTACAGCTTCGTAAGCGGTGATGCAAGAGAGTTAATTGCAGAGCTAAAGAGTCAAAATCAGAGATTCGATATTATCGCCTCAGCATCTGCGTTGCAGTGGATTGATCGTCCGTTGCAATTCTTGAGCGAGTGCTTAGAACTCCTTTCGCCAAACGGAATACTACTCGTAAGCAGCTTCGCACCCGACAATATCTTGGAGGTGACAGCCATCACAAAGAGTGGACTAAACTATCCATCGTTGGAGTCATATAGGTTTGCTTTTGACCAAAAGTGCGAGATTCTACACCTCTCATCGGAGAACATTACGCTTCACTTCAACTCGCCTTTTGAGGTGCTGTCACACTTGAAATATAGCGGTGTAACAGCATCGAAAAGCAATAGAGGTTGGACAAGTGGCGACCTACGTAAGTTTGAAGGTGAGTATAACGAGAGGTTTAGAGATCAGGATTTGCGTTGTCCATTGACCTATCGTCCACTTTATTTAATATGTAAAAATTAGGTTATGATTTTAGATAAATTACCAGAGTCAATTTTCGACTCACAAGTGCTATTCATTAGCGGAATCGACACCAATGTCGGCAAAACATACGCCACAGCCTACCTGCTCAAAGCGATGCAGGAGCAACGTGAGTGCAGAGTGATTTCGCAAAAGATGATCCAAACAGGTTGCAAAGATATATCCGAAGATATTGAGATGCACCGCCAGCTTCAAGGCATTGAACTCTTACCCGAAGATCTCGATGGTACAACATCGCCAATAGTCCTATCATATCCAGCATCGCCACATTTGGCTGCAAAGATTGATGATGTCGCTATTGATGTTCAGCGTATCAATAACGCCACTGACACTCTAAAGCAAAGTTTTGACACAATACTCTTAGAGGGTGCAGGAGGCTTAATGGTGCCGATATTCGAGAACGATTCACCATTGGGTGGCTACCTCACAATCGACTATATCGACGAGATGAACTACCCAGTCGTATTGGTAACAAGTGGCAGATTAGGCAGTCTAAACCACACGCTACTCTCGATAGATGCCTGCAAAAGACGCAATATAGAGATAGCGATGATAGTCTACAACCAATATCCAAGTAGCGACGAGATAATAGAAAAAAGCTCAATGGAGTACCTCCAAACATTGGGAATACCTATCGTTAGACTTTCGTGCCGATAACGAGTTTTGATATTGGATAGATTGGTAATCACCCATAAATATGTTAAATTGATATTTATGGGTGATTGTAATATCTTGTCGGTTTTACATTCTTTGTCCACGCTTTTTCTTCTGTTGCTGCTGCATACGTTTGCGGAACGCTGTCTCGTCGGGATCGTCTCCGCCATCGTCTGGTGGTAGGTCTAATAATCCTAAGCCACTGCTAATAATTGAACTCGATTGGTCGTGGTCGTGCGATTGAGCATTTGGCTGCTCACGCTCTTGCGATGGCTGCGGTGAATGTACCACATTCACAACATCAGGATCTCTCTTAAAGTACTGCAATGAACCAGTGTTCTCGTTGCACTTGACGTATGCGTTCACTGTGTTGCCACTCTTGTCTGTGAGCCCCTCAATGTAAGTGGATCTACCAAGATCAAGATTAACACGCTGTTGCTCCGTGAGCTTAACACCTCCCAATATTGTTGGGATCTGAAATCTGAAGTGGTGTACCACGGAGTTAGGATTGTTCAATCGTTCTACTACCATATTCGCAGCGTAATTCTTACCCAATCGTGAGCCATTGAGCGTTGCACCTGTGGTGTGGTCGATGTAGGTTACTCCATACAATCGCCCCTCTGCACTCTCTCGGAATACTACACCAACGCCATTGGCGAATAGCTGTTGGCGGAGCTGATTCAGAGTCGTCGCACCAACGAATGAGTTATCAATCTTACTTCTCAATGCCGACACCATTTTACACCTCTCCATCGTCTTTTTAGAGGCGATATATTTCTTCTCCAATGCCTTTGCACCTGCAAAATCACCTATCGCATTTGCAGGGAATGGGTTGCCGATCTTCTTGTCATCGTTATCGGTAGCTGAATAAATCACACCACTATAAGCCTTACCATATAGCGCACCTTTCGACTCCTCGGCTACGATATTGAGCTTCGATAGCACCGCTTTATACTCCGTGAAGCTCATAAAGTGGTAGCGTTTGTTCACCTCTCGAACGGCATTTGTGACCTGCTCCTTAACATTCCCCTTGCTAATATCCACATATTCAAGCTCCGTTTTTTGAGCCTTCGACTGCTTTTCGGCGGTGCGAAGTCCATATTTTTGCTCCAATGAATGTGTAATCTCCTTGCTTCTTCTGCGCTCAAACTTGTCGTTAATCTTTTTGCCATCGCTATCTACACGCACCGATAGCACGTGGATATGATGCCTATCAATATCCTCGTGCTTGCAAATTATGTAGGGTTGCGAGCCATATCCCATACGCTCCATATACTCCTCAGCGATTGCAGATAGCTCAATATCTGACAAAATATCATCAGGATGAGGGTTCAGCGATACGTGAAAAACTGGGTTTTCGGTGCGGTAACGCTGCGGCATAAACATCTCAAAGTCCCTCATAATATCTGTGCGAACGAACTCATCACCCTGCGGACAAGATATTCCGTTCGTGCCAATAATCTTAGCTTGACCCTTCTCTACCTTGCGCATATTGTAATCGAGTGCGCCACTTAGCGACTTGCTCGACCCGATGTTTGCAACCATAACGTCTTAAATTCTTTTGATAGAGCGAATATTTCGTGGCTTATACGCACCAAATCTATTGTGGCACACTCCATCTTGTAGAGCATCGCATAGGTTTTTTGCTCAGTGAAGTTGGCTCTTAGTGTTGCGAGAGCTTGGTTGTAATTTACGCCAATAGCCTTGAATTGGTTGTAAAAGGCAGATAATCTTTGCTCATAAATCATCATTGTTTTATCGACAGTAGTAACACGAAAACTCTCACCAAAAACCCTCGCTTTGATGAACTCCGACTTACTCTCAACGCCCGACTTCTCCCACATCGTGAGGAAATCGCAGTGCTCCATATCGGTAAAATTTACCGTTAGGCGGTTCTTCACTTTATCTAATTTTGGTGGTCTGCCACCAGCATTATTCTTGATTCTCTTCATTGCTTTAGTTTAAATTTAAGATATACGACTTCGGAGTATATCATCCCTATTCTCAAATAGGGCGAGGATTTTGTGTGCAACGCAAAATGTTTCGTGTAGCACGAAACACACCTCGCCTAATTAACATTAGAAGTCGAGTCGCTAACAGAAAATCCGTCGCAACGGATTCATTGGTATTCATTCGAATATTGGCGATGACTTTCATAAATCCTTATACTTATTTACGCATATAAGTTTTTCCGTATGAATAGTATCTATGAAAATTTGGAAA
>JBCQUZ010000086.1:0-8810 GCA_047173645.1 Rikenellaceae bacterium | reverse complement strand
TTTGTCTCTTGTTAGAATGCTCATATTTCTTTATTATCTTATTGGTTGTCAGCTATAAAGATACAAAAAATTGAGCATTCTTCCTATTTATTCAAGGGGTTTCTTATCCAAAATTCAGGTTCGTAGGTCATTTTCATCATTCTGGGTGACTGAAGGTCATGTGGGTTTCATATAGGTTTATTACTTGTTGTAAATACTCTGTATTATTTTTTTCTACAAAAAAAGTTGTATTCGAACTGTGAAAATAAACTATCACTATCGAATACAACTATTTTTATGGTTTAGAGCTTTAAGTATACACTTTTGCTCAAAAAATAGTGACTACCAAGCAAATAATGGATAATCCTCCATCATCTTATTGACATCAGCACGCACAGCAGCGATATTAGCCTCATTCTCTGGATCCATCAACACGCGGTCGATAAGCTCCACGATATATGCCATTTTGTCATCCTTCACACCACGCGTAGTGATTGCAGGTGTTCCAAAACGTAGACCCGATGTTTGGAATGGTGAACGGCTATCGAAAGGTACCATATTCTTGTTTGTGGTAATATCCGCAGCAACCAAACACTTCTCAGCTAGCTTACCTGTAAGCTCTGGGAACTTAGTGCGCAAATCAACCAACATCAAGTGGTTATCTGTTCCGTTCGACACGATTTTGTATCCCTTCTCGACAAAAGCTGCTGCCATAGCGGCTGCATTCTTTTGAACTTGAGATTGATACTCCTTGTATGATGGATCCAAAGCCTCACCAAAAGCTACTGCCTTAGCAGCGATAACGTGCTCCAATGGTCCTCCTTGGATTCCTGGGAATACCGCCGAATTGAAGATTGTAGACATCATCTTAACCACACCCTTTGGTGTTGTTTGACCCCATGGATTCTCGAAATCCTTGCCCATAATGATGATACCACCGCGTGGACCACGAAGGGTTTTGTGTGTTGTAGATGTCACTACGTGTGCGTGAGGAACTGGGTTCTCCAAGATTCCTGCCGCGATAAGACCCGCTGTGTGAGCCATGTCGACCATAAGAAGTGCGCCTACTTTATCTGCGATTTCGCGCATGCGTTTGTAGTCCCACTCGCGAGAGTATGCCGAAGCACCAGCAACGATCATCTTTGGTTTGCACTCAAGAGCTTGAGCCTCCATCGTGTCGTAGTTGAGTTGACCTGTCGCCTCGTCTAGTTTGTAGCCAACAGCCTTGAAGTATTTACCCGACATATTTACCAACGAACCGTGCGACAAGTGACCACCATGCGACAAATCAAGACCCATAAATGTGTCTCCTGGTTGCATACATGCAAAGAACACCGCCATATTAGCTTGCGCTCCAGAGTGTGGTTGAACATTTGCATACTCCGCACCATAGATCTTGCAAAGGCGCTCGATAGCCAATGACTCGATCTTGTCTACAACCTCACAACCACCATAATAGCGAGCTCCAGGGTATCCTTCAGCATATTTATTAGTCAACACTGAACCCATAGCGGACATTACATCCTCGCTCACGAAGTTCTCCGATGCGATAAGCTCGATACCGTGCATTTGGCGACGGCGCTCATCGGCAATTAAATCAAAAATTTGCGAATCTTTTTTCATATCTATAAATAAATTGTTATTTAGCTTGTGTGTCAAAACCAACCTCTCCGAGGAACTCCGCAGCTCTTTTCATCACAATTGGGAAGTAAGTTTTATAACTTTGATGCTATATTGGTAGTTTAACGAGTAGTTACCGTTTCGCGCTGTAAAGTTAACTATTTATTTTAAAAACTCCACACATTTGCGATATTATCGCACAAATCTTTTGGTGTGCAAACCCATCAAAACACTAAAAAATGTGACATAAAGAACAAAATCCAGAATATTTTTATATCTTTGTAATCCCAACTAAAGTGTATATTTGGGAATTGAATCGATTTTTTAATATTTAATATAGATAAAAATGAAACTATTAGAAGGTAAAGTTGCTGTTGTTACGGGTGCAGCACGTGGAATTGGAAAGGCAATAGCATTGGAGTTTGCTAAGGCAGGTGCCGATGTAGCATTCACCGATTTGGTAAT
This sequence comes from Rikenellaceae bacterium, assembly GCA_047173645.1. GTDB lineage: Bacteria > Bacteroidota > Bacteroidia > Bacteroidales > Rikenellaceae > Alistipes. Next base: position 6,746 of record JBCQUZ010000086.1, on the reverse strand, counting down.
AGATGAAAATGGACTTGCAACCGAGGCGGAGATTTGTGCTCTTGGAGTAAAGGGCAAAGGTTACGCATCGAACGCAGCAGATTTTGAGGATACACACAATGTCGTAGATGCAATCAAGGAGGAGTTTGGCAAAATCGACATCCTTGTCAACAACGCTGGAATCACCAAAGATGGTCTTATGATGCGTATGAGCGAGGCTCAATGGGATGCTGTAATCAATGTTAACCTTAAGTCGGCATTCAACTTTATTCACGCAGTGACACCCGTTATGGCGCGCCAAAAGAGTGGTTCGATCATCAATATGTCGTCAGTAGTGGGTGTTAGTGGCAACGCTGGTCAATGTAACTACTCGGCATCAAAGGCAGGAATGATTGGTCTTGCTAAATCTATCGCTAAGGAGATGGGACCTCGCGGAATTAGAGCAAACGCTATCGCTCCAGGATTCATCATCACCGAGATGACCGACAAACTTCCAGAGGAGGTAAAGCAAGGTTGGTACAACCAAATTCCACTTCGCAGGGGAGGAACCACTGAGGATGTGGCTAAGGTATGTTTGTTCTTGGCATCGGATTTGTCATCGTATGTTAGCGGTCAAGTTATCCACTGTTGTGGTGCGATGAATTGCTAGTCGGCTGACACTAAAGGTAATAGATTAAGAACTACACAAAATCAAAAGTTTTGTGTGTAGATAAACGTGAATTCGTCATTGTGCGGATTCACGTTTTTATTTGTGGGAATTGCTATTTTTCAATCGCTAATTCACAATTTTAGAGCCGTAGAGTCGTTAAACTCAAAAAAAATAACTATTTTTGCGTGTTAAAAACACTTACTAATGAAGTCATACAACTTTTGGAACAACATCACAGGATGGGCAGTATTTACAATTGCCACTGTGGTCTATCTGCTCACCATGGAGCCATCGTCGAGCCTTTGGGATTGTGGAGAGTTTATCGCAACCTCATATAAATTAGAGGTTGGACACCCTCCAGGGGCACCTCTATTTATGATTATGGCGAGGATCGCAACGATGTTTGCCCCCTCGACTCACTATGTGCCTCACATGGTCAATGCTATGAACTGTATAGCTAGTGGATTTACAATTCTATTTTTGTTCTGGACAATCAGCCACTTGGTGCGTAGAATGATGTCATCGTCGGGGCGCGAATTTAACGAAACAAGCCAATGGGTATCTATCGGTGCAGCGGCAATTGGAGCTCTATCATACACATTTACAGATACTTTTTGGTTCTCGGCAGTCGAAGGTGAGGTATATGCCCTATCGTCGATGTTCACGGCACTTGTGGTGTGGTTGATGCTCAAGTGGGAGGATGAGGCGGATGAACCACACTCGTCGAGATGGATCATTTTGATAGCCTATTTGATGGGTCTGTCGATTGGTGTTCACATCCTTAACTTGCTTACTATCCCTGCGCTTGTATTTATATTTTACTTCCGCAAGTGGGAGAATATCACATTTAAGGGTATTGTTATTGCTTTTTTAGCGGCAGGAGCTATATTGTTGTTTATAAACGCATTTGTATTATCGTATTCGATTTATGTGGGTGCGATGATAGATCTATGGTTTGTAAATTCGTTGGGATTGCCTGTAAATTCTGGAATGGTTTTATATTCGTTGGCTTTGATCGGAGGATTGGGCTACGCTTCGTTTTGGACACACAAGAAGGGGTATTTGTTGCTTAACATTATTACCCTATCGCTAACGATGTTATTTGTGGGATATTCATCATACGCATCGGTTACAATACGTGCAGCGGCAAACCCTCCGATGAATAGTAACAACCCGAATAATCCTCATGCGTTGTTGTCGCTCCTCAATCGCGATCAATATGGAGCTCGTCCATTGATTTCGGGTGCGTCGTATGCCGCTCCTGTGACCGACTATGTCAAAAAGGATCTATTCTACTTGGATGAGGATGGCAAATATAAAAAGACAGAATCGTTCGTTGGTTATGTCTATCCAGATGAATTTGTGAAGCTATTCCCCCGAATGTGGGACTCTCGCAAAGGGGAGAGTGGCTACAAACCATGGGCGGCGTATCGCAAAAAGTTTGAGCCTGCAAGAGATGCACGAGGTGAACTTATGCGCGATAATTCGGGCAAAACAATTATGCGTGAAGTGTTTGATTTTGGTCGCCCTGTGAATTATCAAGGTCAGCAGATTATGGAGCCGACATTTGGAGAGAATGTAAACTTCTTCTTCAACTATCAGCTTAACTATATGTTTTGGAGATATTTCCTTTGGAACTTCGTTGGTCGCCAAAGTGATATGCAGGCCTCAGATGCAACAATAGCAAATGGAAATTGGATGTCGGGAATCAAGGCGATAGATCAAGCGTATATTGGACCTCAGGAGAATCTTCCGCGCGAGATAGAGAATAACAAGGGGCGCAACAGATACTACTTCTTGCCATTCTTATTTGGACTTATTGGTCTTTTGTATCAACTCAATAAAGATACGAAGAACTTCTCGATTGTGATGCTACTATTTATAATGATGGGTATTGCACTTGTTGTCTACTTCAATACATCGCCTTCGGAGCCACGCGAGCGAGATTATGTCTTTGCTGGAGCATTCTACGCCTTTTCGATTTGGATTGGACTAGGAATGGTTGGTCTATGGGCTCTGCTTTCTAAGGTGATAAAGGGGCGCGGAGGCGTTATTGCAGCAGTGGTGTTGTCGATGAGTGTCCCTGCGATTCTTGCTGCCGAGAACTGGGATGACCATGATCGTTCGCATCGAACAATGGCGCGCGACATCGGATGGAACTACTTGCACACTACCCTACCCAATTCAATTATATTGAATTATGGCGACAACGATACATTCCCACTATGGTTCAACCAAGAGGTTGATGGAGTACGTACGGATGTCAAGATCATGAACACCAGCTATTTGGGTGGCGAATGGTATATAGACCAAATGAAGATTAAGTCGAATGAGGCGGATCCTGTTCCATTCTCGTTGCCCAAGAGTAAATACACATTCACCAACGACATGATCCCCGTAAATGCTCGTGTGGATAGAGCAATTGAGTTGAAAGAGGCGATTGATTTTATCGCGAGCGACGACCCTCGAACACAAGTTAAATTGGCGGATGGTTCGATGACAGATTATATCCCATCGCGCAAATTGGCTTTGCCCGTAAACAAGGAGAATGCCTTGGCTTCGGGTATTGTAACAGAGAAGGATGCACACTTAATGGTCGACACAATCTACTTTGATCTACCTGGTTCGACAATCTCAAAATCGGAGATGATGATCCTTGATTTGTTGGCAAATTTTGATTGGAAGCGACCAATATTCTTCACCCAAGTATATATCCTCCACTCTTTGGGGTTGTTGGATTATTTGCAATATGATGGATATGCGTATAGATTTGTGCCGATTAAAACACCTGTTTCGAGTAGTTGGAGTATCGGACGTATAGATCCCGATTATGCAACGGATCTGTTGCTTAATAAGTTTAGATATGGAAATATCAATGATCCAAGGGTTTATGCCGACAACTTCACGCAATACAACCTCAATGCGTCAAAGGCTCGCGAAGGATTTGCAAGGGTTGCATTTGCGCACATCGAGGCTGGAAATATCGAAAAGGGTGTAGAGTTGTTGGATGCAGGATTGGAGTACTTCCCAACTTGGCAACTTAGATTTTCACCTGCCAACACAGCGCCTCTAATCGAAGGATACTACCAAGCCAAAGAGTATGAGAAGGGAGATGCTCTGCTTAGGGAGTATGCTCAAAATATCATAGAGTATATTGAGTATTACATTCTATTTGAGGGTGAGCAGGCTCAAGCTATAGATCAACTCTTGACCGAGAGATTGGAGGATTTGGATGAGGTATTTTTGATGGCGAGATATTCGAATCGTGCAGAGATAGTTAAATGGCTGTCGGAATATTACAAGACATTAGGCGCTACGGATACCGATCTACAAAACATGAGATAATAAAAGGGTGATATGTTGCATATATTGCCTCCAATAAATATAGATAGAAACAAAACAGATGGAATCGAAACTTTTTTTATATAATACTCTCTCACGCACAAAGGAGGAGTTTGTGCCATTGAATCCAAAACATGCAGGAATGTATGTTTGTGGTCCAACAGTTTATGGCGATCCACACTTAGGTCATGCGCGCCCTGCTGTGACATTTGATTTGATGTTTAGATACCTTCAAGCATTGGGCTATAAGGTGCGATACGTTCGAAATATCACGGATGTTGGTCACCTGGAACACGATGCTGATGAGGGTGAAGATAAAATAGCAAAGAAGGCTCGCTTGGAGAAATTGGAGCCGATGGAGATAGCTCACTACTACACCGAAAGGTATCGCGGTGCGATGCAACAGCTCAATGTTTTGTCACCTTCGATCGAACCTCACGCTTCGGGTCACATAATAGAGCAAATCGAGTTTGTCGAGAAGATCATGGAGGCTGGATATGCTTATGAATCAAACGGTTCGATATATTTCGATGTGGAGAGCTACAACAAAAAGTATAACTATGGAAAGTTGTCGGGTCGCAACTTAGATGATATTTTAACCAATACTCGCGAATTGGATGGTCAGAGCGAAAAGCGCAGATCTGTGGATTTCGCATTGTGGAAAAAGGCTGCACCCGAACATATTATGAAGTGGTCGTCTCCTTGGGGCGAGGGATTTCCAGGCTGGCATATGGAGTGTTCGGCTATGAGTACAAAATATTTGGGTGAGAGATTCGATATTCATGGAGGAGGAATGGATTTGATGTTCCCCCACCACGAATGCGAAATTGCTCAATCAACCGCTTGTTTGGGACACGACTCTGCAAACTATTGGGTGCACAATAATATGATAACCATCAATGGTCAAAAGATGGGTAAGTCGTTGGGTAACTTCATCACATTGGAGGAGTTGTTCAATGGATCGCACAAACTATTGGCACAGGCATATACACCTATGACCATTAGATTTTTTGTGTTGCAGGCACACTATCGTTCGACGCTCGACTTCTCGAATGACGCTTTGTTGGCGGCTCAAAAGGGAATGGATAGATTGATGAAAGGTGTAGAGTCACTGTCGAAGATCAAGAGCTCTGCAACATCTACAATCAACCCTGCGGAGCTAGAGAGTCGTTGTGCTGATGCTATGAATGATGATCTAAATTCGCCACAGGTGATCTCGGCACTCTTCGATTGGGTACGTATCATTAACCAATTGGTAGATGGCACACAGAGCATTACGGCAGAGGATTTAGAGTTACTTAAATCAACTGTTAATCGCTATGTGTTTGATATTCTTGGTCTTAAAGATGAAAAAGCAGCAGGTGCTACATCTGGTAATGATTACGTTACACCACTTGTCGAGATGTTGCTTGCTATGCGCATGGATGCTAAGGCAAACAAAAATTGGGCTTTATCGGATCAAATTCGCGATGGATTGGTTGCCGCAGGTATTCGAGTTAAAGATCGCAAGGATGGTTGCGATTGGGAGATCGAATAGTAATTAATAGATCAAATAGTAATTGATTGAATAGCAATAATAGAGTAAATAATCCAAGATTAAATAGAAATTGGTAGGCTTAGATCAAATAAAGGAGTTAGATGAGCGACGTGCAGAGTTGGAGAGATGCTTAGAGATCGAAACCAAACGCATAGAGCTCCAAAACGAGGAGGAACGCACTCAGGAGCCAAATTTTTGGGACGATGCGGAGGCTGCACGCAAACAGCTTCAAAAGGTTGCCACCATAAAGTCGTGGATCGAGGATTACAATATTATATACAAAGAGTGTGAGGATTTAATCCTCATGCCCGATTTTGTACGCGAGGGGCTATCTTCCGAAGAGGAGTTCGACGAACAATATGCCAAAACACTTGCCGATATTGAGGCTCTAGAGCTTCGTAATATGTTGCGCGCAGAGGAGGATAAGTTGGGTGCTATCATGGATATTAATGCTGGAGCAGGAGGTACTGAGGCTCTCGATTGGGCATCAATGTTGATGAGAATGTACACCCGTTGGGGCGAGGCTCATGGCTACAAGGTGAAGGTTATGGATTTTCAGGCTGGCGACGAGGTGGGCGTTAAATCGTGCACATTGGAGTTTGAGGGTGGATATGGATATGGCTACCTCAAAAGCGAAAATGGAGTGCATCGTATGGTGCGCCTTTCGCCATTTAATGCCAATAATAAACGCCAAACAACCTTCGCGTCGGTATTTGTTTCGCCTGCGGTAGATGACAACATTGAAATCACAGTAAACCAGTCAGATATAACATGGGACACATATCGTGCAAGTGGCGCAGGAGGTCAAAATGTAAATAAGGTCGAAACAGCTGTTCGTCTTAGATATAGTTCCAAAGATCCCGAGACTGGGGAGCCAATCGAATATTTGATCGAGAATATGGAGACCCGTTCGCAACTTATGAATCGCGAGAATGCAATGCGAATCCTAAAATCGAAGTTATACCAACGAGAATTGGACAAACGCATGGCGATGCAACAAGCCTTAGAGTCTACGAAAAAGAGGATTGAATGGGGATCACAAATTAGATCATACGTCTTTGACGACCGTAGAGTGAAGGATCATCGCACGGGATGCCAAACTTCGGGAGTCGATGCAGTAATGGATGGAGAGATTGATGAGTTTATAAAATCTTATTTAATGGAGTTTGGCGCTAACATATAAGATGTTTTATTTTATTTTATATCATAAAAAGTTTGGTATATAACATAAATAATATT
>JBCQUZ010000085.1:0-8815 GCA_047173645.1 Rikenellaceae bacterium | reverse complement strand
TCCTCACTCTTCCACACTCTATAAAGATTAGTGTACGCTTCGAGGATATGAAGATGTGTATTCATCGACATCGGTGCATTATCATCCTTTTCGCTAAGTCGCAAATCTTCGAGGGGTTGCCCTCGCAGTCTACACTCCATTTTAGCGCACCCGTTTGGCTGTCGCAAAAGTGGGATAGTAGATAATCCTTAGCGTGAGTTGCACACATCAAATACTCCTCATTATCGAGAACTCTATAGGCTGCCGAGAATGTCCATAAAATACGTGCATTGAGCACCGCACCTCTATCTGCCGTGGGGTGTACAACCCCATCAGATGTCATCGCACCGTAGAATCCACCCTCTGGGCAAAACATCTTAGTTTGCCAAAATTCGAGAATGTTGTGGCGGAGGATTTGGTCTATCTCTCTTTTAAATATCTCTGAATTACTCATTGTCTGCTATCCGTTTTTTAGCTAACTCCTCTCTAATACTATCCATCTTTTGCTCACTAAGTGGGTAGAGCAACATTATCACCACACCCAATACAGATGCTAAGGCAGGAATCCAACTCATCAACGAGCGCAAACCCTCCAACGCTACTTCACTCTGCGCAACAGATACTCCATCGACAGGTGTCTGGTAGTTGTAGACAGTGAGCAACCACAACACAAACGAGGTTCCAAATGCACCACCGAACTTCTGCGCCATAGATGATGATGAAAATATAAGACCCACCGAACTGCGTCCATTCTTATGCTCCGAATAATCCGCCACATCGGCAAACATACTCCACACCAGCGGCAGTGTCACACCTGCTGCCACAGAGATTATAATTTGCAAAATAAGCATTGTCCAATATCCACCAGTCGAACCGTCGGTCAAAAAGTAGAATGGAACAGACAATGCACCCGCAACAAAAATTGATACCATATATGCCCACTTCTTGCCTATCTTATTCGATAGTGGCACTGCCAAAACAACACCCAACATATTGGCAATCTCGCCAACAGCCAAGAATAGTGCGCAAGACAAAATAATATTACTACCAAACAAATTACCAAGGAAACTATCCGTACCGATATAATCGGCAAAGTAATAAGCTGCAGCACCTCCACGAATAGAGTTGAACAACAGCACCGCAATCGACACACCAAGCAAAATCCACCAAGGGGCATTACCTACGAGTGATTTCAAATCTTTAGAGATACTTCCTGTCTCAGCCTCTTGATTCTCATTGGGTTTGATGCGCTCCTTAGTCATAAGGAAACACAACACAAAAATCACAAGACATAGCAGAGCTACAACCCCCATCGACAACTGCCACGAAGTGGGGTCAATCGCAGGGTTTGCAACCCCCATAGAGCGACCAAACATATCACGCAGAGGCTCAAAGATTGCCAACGCCACAAAGCTACCTCCATAGGCGAAGAACATTCTGTATGACGAAAATGTAGTACGCTCCTTAGAGTCGGCACTCATCACACCCAACATTGCACCATAAGGGACATTGATTGCGGTGTAGACTGTCATCATAAGGATATATGTAGCATACGCCCAGACCAACTTGCCACCGTATTCGCAATTCGGAGTAGTGAAAGTCAAGATTCCAGCGATGGCAAAAGGTGCAGCAATCCACAACAAATATGGACGATACTTGCCCCACTTAGTCGAGGTTCTATCTGCTAAAACACCCATCATCGGGTCAGAGACAGCATCCCACAACTTGGTGATAAGCACCAACAGAGTAGCATCCTGCAACCTAAGCCCAAAGACATTGGAGTAGAAGAATGGTAGATAGTACGTAAATATTTTCCAGAACATAGAAGAGGACAAATCTCCAAATCCATATCCAATTTTTTCGGTTAGTTTAGCAGCCATAGTTTTAAGTGTGAAGTTTTATTTTTTTAAGTTTTTGTCTACAAGTTTCTTGATGTTCTCGACCGATGTAGTGGTGGTAAATCCATCGGAGGGAGAGTTCAAGCAGTAATCTACCAATTTGTCGATTGTCGAGGTCGCAACGTGCATACGAGTATCCGACGATGCGTAGTAGATAAAAACCTTACCATCATCATCGGCTATCCATCCATTCGAGAATGTAACGTTCATCACATCGCCAATATACTCCTCGCCCACGGGAGCTATGAAGTGACCTGCTGGCTCGGCAATGATTTGGGTTGGGTCTTCGAGTGATGTCATATATAGGTACAACACATATCTAAGACCCGATGCGCAACCTCTCACTCCGTGCGCTAGGTGCAACCAACCTTGTGGTGTTTTGATTGGGTGAGGACCTTCGCCATTCTTCACCTCCTTGATTGTGTGGTAGTAGCGATGGTTGATAATCTTCTCGCTAATAACCTCTGCACAAGTCATATCCTCGACCAATGCCCAGCCAATTCCGCCACCACTTCCAGTGTCGATAAATCCATCTTGAGGACGAGTGTAGAGTGCATATTTACCATCTACAAATTCGGGGTGCAACACCACATTGCGCTGTTGCGATGGGGTCTTAAGATCGGGTAGACGCTCCCAGTTAATCAAATCTTTGGTGCGAGAAATTGCAGCAGTAGCAGTAGCCGAAGATAGATCACCAGCTGCAGCCGATGGGTCGTGACGCTCGGCACAGAAGATGCCATAGATCCAACCATCCTCGTGGGCTGTAAGGCGCATATCATAGATGTTGGTTGTAGTATCCTCCACATCGGGCATTGTTACAGGATAATCCCAAAAGCGGAAGTTATCTACACCGTTGTCACTCTCGGCAATTGCGAAGAATGATTTGCGATCGACACCCTCGACTCGTACTGCGAGCAAGTATTTGCCATTCCACTTGATAGCTCCCGAGTTAAGAGTTGCGTTGATTCCGATACGCTCCATTAGCGATGGGTTTGTAGTCTCGTCGAGGTCGTAACGCCAAATAAGTGGTGCGTGAGCCGCCGTAAGGATTGGGTACTCGTATCTTTCGCACACTCCGTTACCACCCTCCAATGGGGTGTTCTTGCGTGTGAGGAGTGCTTCGTGACTCTCTTGGAGCTTTGCTAATTGTGTTTTAAAATCAAATGCCATAATTATTCGTCTGTTAAAGTTATATATTTTTTTATAATTTCCAAAGTTGTTGTGTCGTCAATGTAGACCGAATTGAGACCTTGAGCCTCTTGTGGTGGATCACCAGCGTAATCCATACCTCGTTGCCAAAACTCCTGACCCTCTATTTGGGCAGCCTCGCCACCCCACGACCAGAAATTGCACCCTGCGAATACTCCCTCCTCCTTTGATGATTTTAATATTGCGTCGAAGAGAGTTTTGTACAATCTATCTCGACAGGTAGTAGTCGATCCTCGTTTGATTTGGTAGTCGTCACGAGGTAATCCAAACTCCTCTACTACAAGGGTTTGCCTAAACTCTCCGCTACTGCGATATGTTCCGCCAAATAATCCTTGCACTTTTGAATTGTACCATCAATCGACCCTGCCATATCTGTGCGGTCAATCCATCCCCAGTTGTACGACCACATATGAGCATTGAGGTATGAGATATTGGGTAGAGCGTGAATCTTGGTAAATAGCTCTATATCGCCCTCGCAACCCATACGGCCCTCGCTACCTGTCGAGATAAGGTGGTTGGGGTCTATCGAGCGAATGAGGGTCGAGGTTTCATCTACCCATTTATATAGATACTCCTTGCTCTCTGCGCTAAATGCACGTGGCTCATTGCACAACTGCCACGAGAAGATTGCGGGGTCATCGATATATTTTTCACCCGTGTAGCGATTTGTTCTCGACACTATAAATTTGATATGGTCATTAAGCAGTGCCTTTGCTTTGTCGCTCCTCACGAACTTTGTAGCTGTAGCTCGATAATCTGTCCAACTTGCATTCTCGATATCGAAATCCTCCTCGACTTCGCCTGCCCATTGCAGATATTGAATAAATCCTCCGCTCCACTCCCAAGCATTAGCGAGGTACAACACGGCGGTCATATCTCTTTTGCGCAGCTCACTCATAAAATAATCTAATCCATCGAGCAGCTCATCGTCATATTCGCCTGGGTTGGGTTGAAGTATCGGACTGATTTTACTCTTATACTCATTTGTGCCCTCGCCACCTACTGCGACTCTAAGGTTTTCGACTCCGATGCTCTTTAAGAAATCTAACTCTCTCGATAATCTCTCTCGGCAGCCACCTTCGCCCTGCGACCCTAAGATTGCACCGTACCAAAAGTTTGTACCGATGAAGTAGTATGGCTCGCCACTCTTCACAAATTGACCATCACTTACAGAGATAAACGATTGTGAGTTATCACCGCACGACATCACGACCGCTGCGAGAAGAAAAATAAATAGGTTGTATATCCGTCTCATAATTTTAGGAGTTTTAAGTAATACAAAATTAAAGCAAAATAGGGGGCGAAAGTGGTATTATTATAACCAAAATAGATACATTTAAACTTCGTAAAGTATTAGTTTTAGCTCTATAGTTTGAAATTCATAAAATTATCATTATCTTCGCATAAACCGCAAAACTTCAACCTTATGAATGATATGATAAATGAGATTTCGCCACTCTCAGACAAAGATTGTTTTTACATTGTCGAGCGTCACAAATCAGAATTTACCTACCCCATACATCGCCACAAAGAGTATGAACTCAACTTTGTGGAGGGTGGTGCAGGTGTGACTCGTGTTGTGGGCGACTCCATCGAGACCATTGGCGAGTATGACCTTGTGCTTATTGGTCAAGAAAATCTGGAGCACGCTTGGGAGCAGGGCGAGTGCAAAACCGAATCGGTGCGTGAAATTACTATTCAATTCTCCAACGAGATATTTGCAGAGTCGTTGCTACTGCGCAATCAATTTGACTCCATTCGCAAGATGTTGGATAGGTCAAAACGTGGTCTTTCGTTTCCGCTAAACTCCATAATGAAGGTCTATTCACTCTTGGATGTGGTAGCTACCAAAGCTGGCTTTGACCAATTTATGGTCATAATGCGCATACTCTATGAGTTATCACGCTGCGAGGGTGCTCAAACCCTTAGCAATACGTCGTTTGCTAAGGTGGAGCAGAGTGCCGATTCACGTCGAGTAGCCAAAATCAATGCCTATATCAGTGTGCACTATCGTGAGCAAATTAGACTCAACACCCTCGCTGACTTGGTGGGTATGACACCTCCAGCCTTTAGTCGATTCTTTAAGCTCCGCACAGGGTCGAACCTTTCGGACTACATCACCGACATTCGATTGGGTGCCGCATCACGCCTGCTTGTAGACTCCACAATGGGCATATCGGAGATTTGCTACGAGTGCGGATTCAACAACCTCTCGAACTTCAACCGCATATTCAAAAAGCGCAAACAGGTAACCCCCAAAGAGTTTCGGGAGGTGTATCATAAGAAGAAGATTATATGCTAAAAAGTTCGAGCAACAAGGCGATTTTCGGCACTTCCTTCGCCTCTCAAATCCCCACGCACTTTGGGTACGCTGCGGTTAGAGAGACTTCACGAAACCCCAAAACTCATCCTTGTTGCTCGAACTCTACAGATGAGGAGAGACTCCAAAATTAGTTATCTCCATCACCTTATCGAAAAATGCCTTTTTACGAGCAGATGATATTTTCCAATCTACTGGCACACTTTGGAACCCATCACTCATTGGGTCGCCCTCACGACGAAAATCGAAATAGCCCCACGATACATAGTTCTCGGCAGCTAAAGCTATATTGGAGAGTGGCGAATCAAAGTTATAGTTATCATCCTCGTTCATAACCACAGGCTTTGGGGTGTAACTCTTTAGTGCTCGTGTCTTTGTTACAACATTCACTATTTGCTCGGGGCGACCCATTCCGTTACCGTGTATGAGAATGAAATCCGACGCTGCGGCAATCTCCTCGGTGGGCACAGAGCAACCCTTCATACTGGTACTCGCCATAAGCGAACGACCATCACAATTTATCGACTTCACTCGACTAATGAGGGTGTGGATATTTGCAGCCTTAAGTATCTCGTGGTCATAAGCCTTCACATCGCACTCATTGGCAATCTCGACCACAACGTTGCGGTAACCACTCTTTAGCACCCAATTCGTAGCGTTATCTACCGCACGACATACAGCAGCCTCGTCGGTGAGGTATTGATCTTGACCTTGATAGAAGTATCCCAAAATCACAACCATACTCAACTCATCGGCTCTATCCAAAATCAACTTCACACGAGCCATATAGTCACTGCGCAAAGAACCATCCTTCTCGAATGCAGAGTTCAAACACTTATTATTACCCCCATAACCCATTGGGCTCCCCCCTTGCAGATTGAGAGTAAATGCGAGTAATCCGTGGTCTCGCCACGACTCCATAGCATCTATAAACTCCGAGGTGTTGCGATTAGCATCCCACTTGCCAGTGTCGGAGTATGCGTAGCGAGTGGCAGCATCTTCGCCCGTGAGCAGGTTATCAAAGACACCTTGAACCATTCGTGAGTTCATAAGTAGTCCCTCGACTTTGTGACCATTCCAATAGCGTCCCTCGTAGGTTGGGCGACCATTGATATAAAACGCCTCGCCACAGATTGTAACTTCGGTGGTGCGGGCAGAAATCGACACCACCGAAGCTACAATGAGGGTGAATATTATGAATATCTTTTTCATCTCTAAAGTTCCGATTTGTACTCCCCAAAATCATACGGTAGAGTCGCTATAAACTTTGTCATTAATGCTCTCATCTGAGCTGCTTGCTCGGAGTATTGAGGGTCATTGTATAGATTCTTCTGCTCTGCATAGTCATCTTTGATGTTGTATAGTTGGTCATTATCGTAGTATGCAGGGTAGAAATTTTGGTTGTGGTATCTATCCTTAGCCACCATTCCCTCGATTGAGTAGTCGGTACGATTCTCGGGGGTGATACTCTTAGTCACCTCGGGGGTAAAGCGAGTCGCTACATATTTCCACTCCTTAGTAATCACCGCACGTTGATATACCACCTCGGTGCATATCGCCTCACGGCTTAGTTTTCCGCCATTGAAAATCATATCTACCCAACTCTCACCATCCAATTTGCACTCCGAAGAGTCCAAGCCGCTAAGCTCCATAATCGTAGGTAAGAAGTCGAGGTTCGATGTCAACTCGTCGCAAGTGGCTGGCATAATCTTACCTCTCCAATATACAAACGCTGGGAGGTGTGCCGCCGCTTGATAGCAGGTCATCTTACCCTTGCTCTCGCCATTGTCGCTGGCGAAAATCACAAGTGTATTATCCAACACACCCTGCGCCTCCATCTTGTTGAATAGGGCACGGATACCATCATCCAACCATAGCAAGGATGCGTGTTTGTCGGCAATACCTCGTGCACGAGTACGCTCCAAAACCGACTCGCGAGATGGCTGAACACCCTCGATAGGTGCATCCATCAAACCCCCTGCAGTGATACGAGCATCGCCCGTGAGTGACTTTATAGGGTTAGGCTCGTGGGGCACTGTTGTCGAGAACCACAAGAAGAATGGCTCGTCGCCTGTGCAGCTATCCAAAAAATCTACCGCACCCTTAGTAATCCACTCCATATTGTGCTGTTGCATCTCTTTGGGTAGTCCCACTGCGTGCAGGTTATTGGCGTAGATGCTTTCGGCGTAGTCGAAGTCGGAGTTCGTGTGTACGTGCTGACGTTGTAATCTGTAATTTGCAGCCATCACCTCCGTAAGATTTGGAGTCTCCATATTTATAGCCAACAACTCCTCTTCGGGCATCGGTTGACCATTGTGCCACTTACCTACAAATCCGCTACGATAGTTCGCCTCACGTAGATACGTAGCTATTGTTTTATCCTTGCCCTTTACGATGTCGGCATTCCAACGCACATAAGCTGGGTCGCATTTGGGTTGCCCAACAAAGCTATTTGAGTGCGATGCGTAACGCCCCGTAAGCCCCGAATAACGAGAGGGGGTCGATACTGGAGCTGCCACATAGAAGTTCGACAACTTCAGAGATTGCGACGCCAAAGAGTCGATAAAGGGGGTATAGACTGCACCACCGCAATATCCCAACTCCTCGAAATCGAGGTCGTCGATATATAGAACCACTACATTGGGTTTGGTGGGTTCAGGAGTGTTTGCAGAGCATCCAACCGCCGCAGCGGCTGGAGCTATGAGTGCTAATTGTTTAAGTCTCATTATCGATTTATTTTTTACGTATAACATCTATCGACACGACTCTCATATCTCTATCTGCTGGGGTTATAAGCTCTATCCCAATAGTCGAAACTTCGCTTGTGAGAGGGATATTAAGCCAAGTAGTAGACTTTTTGGTGAGTACAATTTCACCACAATTTTCATCTAGGTTTGTCGAAACTTTGAACTTCACCTCACCCTCTATCGCTTTTTGTAAACGGATTCCCAAAGTGTATCTTCCATCGGTGACTACATTAACGTTATACTTCGCTGCCTCACCAACTTCGTTGAAATCAGTTATATAGTGGTTAGTGTTTAAAACACCCTCAGATGTCTCGATAGGTGCATAACCAAATATTTGCGTTTGACCTCCGACCGCTTCACGACCGATTTGGAAGGTTGGCATTTGGTAGCTCTTGTCGTTTTTGAGCAGATCCTCGTACCACGCCACAACCTCGTTGCGGTACTTTGTTGCGAGGGCTTTATCTGCCTCTGTACCCTTTGAGTATAGGTTTGTGGTCTCCTTGTAATCCTTGGCGATGTTCCAAAGTGCGATGGTATCCTCGCCCCACATATTATACAACATCTTATCATCGCCGTGGCGCACACCTGTCATTTGAAGTGTTGGGTCGATGCTAGCACGCTTCTCTGCGCTCAATGGAATCGCTTGTTGATTATCCGATGAG
>JBCQUZ010000084.1:0-8839 GCA_047173645.1 Rikenellaceae bacterium | reverse complement strand
ATAATTACGTCATCGACGTAAACCTCCATAAATGCCTCTTGATCCTCGGTTGTGAATGTATCTGTGATGTTAGAATCGTCTCCAGACTCACATGATACTACTGCAAGTGCAGCAACAGATAGGGCCAATGCCCAAGTTTTGTTGAATTTTCTCATTTTCTTAATTGTTATATTTGTTCTGTTATCTTTGAATTTTCGCCGCCTATCAGCGTTTTCTCTTAGTAAAAAATCCGGCCCAGGTTACTCCTAGTGCGAGAGTGTTTTCATCATTGTATGTTGGATCAACTAGATTGCGCATTTGATACTCGGCCTTGATTGTGATCTCAGGAATTGGCGAGTAGTTCAAACCTATCGAGACGCACTCACGCTCCCAATAGGCGTAATCGGGTACTCCGCTCACGGTTTTATACATCGAATCGTAATATTCGTAACGACCAAAGGCGTAGAGCTTCTGATCCTTATTTGCCAGATTGTCGCAGAAGCCAAACACGTTATAACCAGCCTCAACACCGATCGACATTGCGGCACTACCCACAGCAGGCTTGCTTGGAGTTGGTGAGCCATTGGTTGCGCCTGAGTTACCATACGAAATTGCGTAGGTATCGCCTAAAGTTCCGTAGATCACACCTCCGCGAAGAATAAAATCTTTTGGGGTGTAGGTCGCATCGAACGCACCGATTAAGATTGCGCCTTGCGACGTGGTGCTGTAACCATACGAGTTGAGCGTGTTATCGGCACTGTGACCATAATAGCCGCTTAGGCCAAGGGTTAGATTTTTGATGCTTCTATTATCGAGGCTGAATGCACCTGCATAATTATTTGCAATTTTGAATTCGTAAGGGGTGTTCGACGATCCACTGATCCAATTCTCTGGCGAGAAACGGTCGGCATCCAATCCCGCTATAAACATCGCCTCGTAGCTCCACGAGCCCGATCGACCCCAAAAGCTAACACCCGTTTGGTGCCATGCGGTAGGCAGAATTTGAGAATCTCCCTCGGGGCGGAACACGCCGAAATATTGATTTGGGAGGTGATATTTATTGGTGAAGCCCACGGGAACCATGATGTGACCCATCTTAAGGTTCAAAGCCTCTGACCAACGCTTATTGATCCAGAATTGCTCCAAAACAACCTCGCCACCTTGCTCGATCTCCGACTCATACTCGCCAGTCTCCTCCTCCTCGATCTCGATTGTCGAGCCGACGCCACCATGCTCAAATTCGATCTCCGATCCAAACGACCAACCGCGGCCAAAGTCGTAACCTATATAAAACACTGCGTGAGGGATATCGAAGCGGCCATAGCTACCATCGTTGGCATATTTGCTAGGGAAGGCGTAACGCTGCCAAGCATCGCTATAAAAGTGTCGCGACATGGTCATCTCGCCATAACCACCAATTGTCAAACGTGACTCCTCTTTTTCAGCTGCCTTTTCCTCTTTGACCTCCGCCTCCAAGAGTTCGACTCTTTGCAGAAGTTGTTTATACTCCTCTTGGGTTTGCGCTTGAGATAGGCACACACTGAGGAGCATAAATAAAAGTAAGATTTTTTTCATTCCTATTTTGTTTGTGATTTGTTCACCTGCAAAGGTATTGCAGAAGCCTCTCGCGGACAATAACAACAAATAGGTAAAAAAGAGGGTGAAATTGGTATAGTTTAGGTATTTTTCAGAGGTATTTCCCCGATTTGCATACAATTAATAGCTATTCGAGGGTCGGAAATTACCAATATATAGCTATTTGGTTCGCCGATAAATCTGCCGATTTTCTAGAAAATAGATTTGAGGGGATAATTGCTTCTCGTTTTTTGTTTGACGCAAATTCTGCAAATCAAAATATATAGATCAAAAGGATCGGCAATACAAACGCACCACGTGAAAAGAAAAAACCTTGATAATCAAATGATTATCAAGGTTTTTACGATGCGCAGGGATGACGAACCTCGTCTTTATCTTACTTATAGCTTTGTGAAATGAAGCGCAACGCCACCGCTTGCCAATAGGCCGAAGGTTAGCTTGTCTCCTGCCATCACTCGACGAGTTGTAATTTTAACATTCGTGCGAGTGTCAAGCGACGGATCATCCTCGTAGATCGAAACATCGTAAGAGGCTCCTGCCTCCAAAAACTCCGAACAGTCGATGGTGATAGTTCTCTCTGAGGTGTTGGTGATAGCGCCAACGTACCACTCATCGCCGCTGCGACGTGTTTGGATGATGTACTCTCCTACCTCGCCTTCGATTGCTCGACTGTCGTCCCACGTCACTGGGATTGCACTCCAAAGCTCCATCTCCTTTTCGCCTCGATAGTGGCTTGGTGAGTCGTACCAATTCATGAATTGGAGTGGACTGTAGAAGATTATCGGCAAGGCCAATTGGTGCGCCTTGGTGTTCTTAACGCGTGTTGAGAAGTAGCAGAAAGTATAATCAGCAGCTCCACAAACCATACGAGTATAAGGCAAAATAGTGTTGTGTGTTGCGCCTGGCATCACTTCGTTTCCGCCGATTCCCTCTTGGTTCATAAAGTTTGGATAGGTGCGTGTGTAACCCGTTGGGCGGTACTCGTCGTGAACGTCTACCATAAAGCCATACTCGGCACATTTGCGAACTGATTCGTGAAGCCATGTTGTCCACTCTTGGCTACCCACGTTAACAAATCCGAATTTGATACCCTTGATTCCCCACTCCTTATACAGAGGCAAGATCTCGTCCAATTGAGCCTCCAAAGCACGGTGGTTAACATATACAAATACGCCTAGACCCTTGCTCGCTGCATATTCACAAAGAGCTTTCATATCGAGGTTCAAACGCTCGAGGGTTGTAGTTGCGTCGGAATCATGGTTAAACTCTGAACCATACCAACCTGCATCAAGGTGAATGTATTGATAACCCATCTGAGCTGCAAAATCAACACCTTCCTTAGCCTCATCCATTACGATGCTTGTGCGGAATGCCTTACCTGGACGGATCCAAGAGGTATCCTCAAGTGCGTTAGGCTCGTTGAGATTAAGTGTGATATCGTTGTTATTGATAAGATCCACAGTTTTGTCGGCCGCCATAATCAGGCGCCAAGGGGTGCTGTATGGCGCAGTGACTTGAGCCGAGCTATCCATGCTGAGCTCCAAGACATATGGAGCAGTTGCCAATTTGAATTTGCCACGTGCGTAGTCGATCATCGCAGCTTCGCAAAGAGCTACCGCTTGACCTCCAGGAAGCTCCATTGTGAGTGGTCGCTCGGCAATCTCCTTACCTCCCCAATCCTCCAATGGGCGCACTGTGTAGTAGCCTTGGGCAGTTGTGGTGTGATAGGCTTGAGTTCCTTTGGGAAGAGTAAAACTTGTGCGTTCACGCAAAATATTGATTTCTTCACCTGCGATCTGATCGGTGAAGTGATATCTAAATGCTACTCCTTGATCGTAGGCTCTGACGATAATGTCGAAGATGTTTTTGCCTGCATTATCGGCAAACTTCAAGGTCATCTCGTTGTAATTATCATCGATTGTCGAACGCTCTCCATAGAGTGGCGTCCAGCTCTGCTCTACGCTCTTTTGCTCGGCACTTAGTAGCGTTAGATTGTCACCCCAAAATGGAGCTCGAGTTGCTGGCGCTACTGGCAAGGCTTGGATTGCAGTGCACTCGACGTCGACACCGAGTTTACTCTCCGAGATGATATCGGCACCTTTGTAGCTTACCGAGTAGGTTAATTGTGTGCCTCCCGAGTTAATGGCCTCTTGCGAGAAGTAGAATTTTAGAGCTCCATTAGGAGAGAGTAAAACCTGCTGATCTCCTGCGGCATAGAGAGTGCAGAGCGACGAGAGGATAAACGTGCAAAGTGTTAAAAATTTCTTCATGGTTTAAATTTTGGTTTAGATTGGTTGATTATATGATTTTCTCAAAGGAGCGAGATTGCGAGATGTGGTGATAATTCAGGTAATAAAAAAAAGAGAAAAATGGCCAATTGGCATAGACCCAACCAAAATCATTTTAAAAACAATTGACCATTTCTCTTAACTAACGTTTTATTATGAATTTTTTTTGATATGCGTCCAACCAAAGCCGCATATCAAAACAATTAAAACTTACTTAGACCTTGCAAATTTTAACTATCACAAAAATAGTTTAAAACGATAAAGTGTAACTATCAAGTTGTAACAAAATTGTGGCGCATTTGTAACGTAACAAAAAATAGGGTTCCTATAGGCCTCTAGGCCATATTTCGTTACAAATAAACCCTACTTTATCGCTTCGAAAAACGTTTTAAATATTGTACTGGCGTCTCGCCAAACATCTCCTTAAAGTGTTTTGCGAAATATTTGGTGGTGCTAAAGCCAAACATATTCGCAATGTAGAGCAGCGATTGACCTCGACCATTACCCTCCTCTAACCATTGAGCAGCTCTTTTCAAGCGGATAGTGCGGATAAAATCCGAAGGTGCTTGATCGACGATAGATTTCAATTTTCGATACACACCCATTCGATTCATTGCCAGATCCTTGCTCATAATCTCCACCGAATACTCCGCATTGTCAAGATTTCGCTCGATGCTTGCGATGGCATCCTGGATAAATTTCTTATCCAACACCGAAGTTGCCAGTGTGTCAACTTCACTCTGTCGGCTATTGTTGAATTTGGTGATCCGACCTCGGCGCTCGTCGATAAGATTATTGATTCGTGCATGAAGCACACCCCAGTGGAATGGCTTCGAGATAAAGGCATCGGCACCCGTTTCGTATCCTTTCAGGCGACTCTCCTGCGACGATTGAGCCGTTAGGAGGATGATCGGAATGTGCGAAGTCTCGATATTGGATTTCATAAATTCGGTGAATTCGTAGCCATCCATCTCGGGCATCATCACATCGCAGATAATTAGATCGGGAGTAGATTTATTCACTTGCGCCACTCCCGAGACTCCATTGTCGGCTAGCGTGATGTGGAAGTATTCAGATAGTTCGCGTGATAGGTAATCTCTAAAATCGCGATTGTCTTCGATGATTAGAACCTTGTAATATTCTCTATCTTCTTGATCGTCAGCCGCATTGCTCTCTGTGTCGACGTTTTGCTCCTCATCCTCCTCGCTCTCGATAGTTGTGAGTTGTGGGCACTCACCACTGCCTCCAATGATAGGTACGTGCACCGTGAAGGTCGAACCTTCGCCAAGCAGAGTCTCCACCGAGATACTACCACCATGCATCTCAACATAGCTCTTTACCAAGCTCAGTCCAATACCAGAACCTTTATCTCGAAGGCTGTTGCTCGCTTGATAGAAGTGGTCGAAAATCATGCTGACATCCTTTTGAGGAATACCTCGGCCCGTGTCCGAGACTTTGAGTTCGAGGAGTCGCTCACCATTGTCACTCACTATTTCGTGAAGCGACAAGGTTACTCGACCCCGATCAGGGGTGTACTTAAAGGCATTCGAGAGTAGATTATTCACAACCTTTTGGATCATACCATAATCGAAGAGCATCATCATCTTAGTATCCCCATCGCACTCAAGTGTAAAGTTTAAATTGCCATTATCGGCAGCCCCTTTGAATGAATCGTAGGCCAAAAGTACCAACTCTTTCATATCTCCGAGCGTTGGGTTTATCGCCTCACCGTGCTTCTCAACTCGTCTAAAGTCGAGCAGATTGTCGACCAATTGCTTAAGCTGTTTGGCGTTGCGATGCATCGATTGAAGTTGCTCTTTATCCTGCTCATCTTCTCGCTTGAGCATCGACTCCAATGGCATAAGAATCAACGAGAGAGGGGTGCGTAGCTCGTGACTCACATTGATAAAGAATTGCTGTTTCATCTCCTCCAACTCTCTCTTGCGTTGTTGATCTTTTGCCTCTTGCAATCGCAAATGTTCTGCGTATCGCCGCTTGAGAATATAATCCACTATTGCGAAGATAAGCAGCACAGCTGCGAGAATATAGAGGCAGATCATCCACGCAGTTGTCCACCAAGGAGGATTGACAACCACTTCGACTTCGATTGTTCTACGGCCCCACCGAAGTGTATTATTAGCACATTGAATCTCAAAGGTGTAACGTCCTACGGGAAGCATTGAATATGAAACGCTATGCGTTTGACTGGCTTGCGACTCAATCCACTGCGGATCGTAACCCTTGAGTCGATATCGGAACTTTGTCAGCGATGTATTTACGTAGCTTATATCACGAAAATTGAAGGTTACCGTTGATTTATTGTAATCTAGTTTGATCTTGTGTTTGTCGTCTAATAAGAGTTCGGGTAGCTCCGTGATGCTAGTTTGGTTACTTCTTGCACTCTCCTTTGTGCTAATCGTACCATCGAGTACCATCTGTTTATCTTGTCTCCTATTGCTATCTAAGATTGAGGGGTCGACAACAAAAAATCCATCCGTAGAGCCAAAGTAGATATCGCCATTGGCGTTAACTTCGGAGCTAGTATGATAGAATTTTGTGGTAAATAATCCCTCCTTTTCACCTAGGTTTAATATAAACACATCATCCATATCGTCCTTAGGGCTCAATGCTATCACCGAAATTCCGCTAGAGGTTGATGCCCAAACCCTTTCTTGAGAGTCAAAATTAACGCTTAAGATTTTATTGGCCGCCAAGCCTGATTTATTATCCAACACTCTATGTTTCTGAGTTTTGGTGTCGTAAATTACCAAGCCATCGAGCGTTGCGATCCAAGCTATGCCTCGAGAGTCGATTTTAATATCGTGGCAGTTATTATTGCGTTGCGAGAATTTAAGATACTCATTGTCGATCTCTTGGGTTTGAGAATCGTAAACCAATATACCATTATCGCCATATGCAACATGCTTATTGTCGCTGAAACGTGCCACTCCTCGAATAATAAAATATCTAGATTCGAATTTATTGGGGAACAGATCAATCTTCTTCGTCTCTGCGTTTAGAATACCTATACCACCATAGACACATCCACAAATATCGCCATTGGCATTCTGAAAAAATGTTCTTACGCAGTTGGTGTTAGGCGTAGATTGCAAGTAACTGATGTCGACTGGTGGCATTTGAGGATCTTGATAGTGGTCGATCTTGTCGTCGTCGATACAATAGGCGCCCCTGTAAAAAGTACCTACCCATACACGATTGTCACTATCGCGGAAAAGGCCAATGCAGAGTGCATCGCTGAGCTCGGGATAGGGAATAGTTATGCTTTTGTCTCGAGGGTCGTAGCGATACAGACCATTTGTGGTGCCTACGAGCATAGTTCCATCACTCTCGGAGAGCATACATTTTACATTTTTGTCCTTAAATTTTCCACTGCTGAGCGTTAGGTTGTTGATCGCCTCTATGCGGAAAATACCTTTGTGGTGATACAAAAGTCCATGATCCTCGGTAACGACCCAGATTCCATTGTTGCTATCAATGTAGATCTGTGATATTCCTGATTTAAGATTGGCGATGGTGCCATCGACCAACTCTAGGGTCTCGAAGGTTTCAATTTGATTTGCCTCGATGTCTAACCTCGCTATACCACCACCGAAAGCTCCAACCCATAAAATATTGTTTTCATCAACGGCAATAGGTAAGAATGACCTTCCCTCCTCGATCTCTAAATGGGGGCTTGGTACGATCTCGTAATTCTTTGTGTCGTAGCAAATTAGGTCGTTGTCACGAATAATCCACAATCGACCCGACAGGTCACCAATCATTTGAAAGTGGTTATATCCGCTCTGAGATTCAAATAATTTTTTCTCGATAAAGGTGAACCCTTTTGTCTTTGTGTCCCACTGAGCGACTATTCCAGTGTCGGACAATACCCAATAATTATCACCTACTTGCACTATCTCGATCGGATTTCCCATAATTGCGGGAAGTGCTGTTTCGGCTTTGCTTTTGTTCTGATCGTCAAAAAACGAGATTAAGCGCTCCTTTTGAGTGTAAATAAAATATTTATCTCTGCCAGGAATAAATATATTGTCGACTTTGCGATTAATGCCTAATGGCGCGACCAGACTCTCGAGATCATATATAAACTCCGACTTGTTTAGATCCAACGCCCAAGTATTATCACGATTCTTGAACCAAAGGATATCACGTGAGTCGTAATACATATTTTTCATTCCACTAAACTCGGTAAATGGAATGATATTTAGATCGTAATGATAGTTGGTGGATGAAGTGCCATTAAAAATAGTTACCATATTGGCATTCAAGATCGCCATTGAGCCGTTAGGCAACTCAATCATATTACGAGTTACATTATTGGAAAGCGAAAGGCCTGAATCGAATCGACGAAAGTAAAAGCCATTGGCCCAAACCGAAGTTTGGACCAATAGCATAATTGTTAGCAGCTTTAGGGGTAAGAGTTGGTTGGGTCGCATTGTCCTGGAATTAAGCGTTACTTCTCGTCGTTAAGGAATAACAGAGAGCCGAAACCGAAGTGGTCATCTTGACGGATATCTTTTTCGGGTCGCGAAACAGTAGCATCGGATGTTCTTGTGTTTGGGTCGCTGTATTTAAATGGGGTGAATTTATCGAGTACCTCTTTGGTATATGGCATTTCGAGGCCCAATCTGTTGACATAGTGGTTGAATGGCAGGTCGTAGATATCACGCCAATCGCCACGGTTCTCTTGCGAGATTACGCTCCATGCGCTGTACTTTCTCGCTACGGTGACATCCTTCCAAGTTTTAAATGGTACATCGTCGTAGCCCATGTTGAATTTTGCCAGATACTCGAACCCTTTCATCAAGCGATTGTCATAAGCGCTATATAGATCTGTACCAGCTTTCCAAGCAATTTCTGCTACGATATTCAATCCATAGAGACCCAACTGAGCGTGAGCTGCATCGCGTCCAGCCTCTTGGCTTTGGCCATTGTCGTCGACGTAGTGTAGGATGGTT
>JBCQUZ010000083.1:0-9035 GCA_047173645.1 Rikenellaceae bacterium | reverse complement strand
ATTCCATTCAGCGGAGCGAAGGAGAGTTTTACCTCTCTTTCCTCTCTGAAAAAATATTTTATCTCATTCTCTGCAACTTCCCAATTCCTCAGTTGCATTTACAAGTTGAATTCAGGTATTCTGAATCTATCAGCAATAAAATAGCAAGGCATAAATAGTGATATTATGACATCTCTCCTATAATGATTGACGAAATGAAAGAATATTATGAATTATATTGCATGTAAATCAGATTGAAAATGAAACTAAACAAAATATTTGTAATTTAAACATTTTTTTATACCTTTGTTGTTATACTGTGTTGTGGTGCGCATATATAGAACTCATTGTTTTTCTATATACATAAAATATCTAAACAAATAAAAATCTCAAACCTCTAAAGACTATGAAAAAATTATTTGCAATGGTCTCTATAGACAAGGAGTGTGAAGCCTAAAACGATGAAAAAGATAACCCTATACCTATTAGCACTGCTCGCTGTGGCGTGCGGTAAATCAGTTGATAATGGTGGCGAGCCGATGCCTGAGGCGCCCGATTATGCCACTTCGGAGTGTTGGTACACCAATGTCTCAGGCGAGGCTTTGGATGTGTTTTATATCCTGCCCACCTGCGTCTTTGATTGGGCGGATAGCGATGGCGTAACTTACCGCTATGCAGATGTTTACAGCGACGAGCAGCGAGCTTTGCAGCTATGCTCTTATGAGTTGGCAGAGGAGATTTTCGGCTCGGAGGCGAACTTCTATGCACCATACTACCGCCAAATTACCCTCAACGTCTGGATGGATGGGCAGGAGGCAGTGGACGAGCTTTTCCCTGCTGCGATGGCGGATGTAGAGGCGGCTTTCGACAACTTCATCGAGACCAAAAATAGCGACCGCCCATTCATCATTGCAGGCTTTAGCCAAGGCGGAAAAGCGGTTGTGGAGCTTACTAAAAGCCTCACCGCAGAGGAGCACAAAAGGTTGGTTGCCGCCTACGTGATTGGCTACAAAGTGACCGAGGACGACCTGCTGAGTGGCAACATCTCAGCGGCAACGGGGGCGGACGACACAGGTGTTACAATCTGTTACAGCTCCGTGGCCTCGGTAGATGCAATCAGTCCGCTAATCTCCGACTCGAAGATATGTATCAACCCCGTGAATTGGGCGACAGATAGCGCCGTTGCACAGCTTGACGAGAGCGTAACAGTCACAGTAGACACCACCTACAACGTGCTGATTGTCGATGGCTTAGATAGCGAAGCCCTCTACGTCGAGGCGCTTGCCGACCTCTTTCCTCTCGGCAACTACCACCTGCAAGAGTTAGAGTTATATAAGGATTGTCTGCGTGAGAATGTCACTGTTCGAGCAGCTGCGTTTAATGAGTAGAAGCGATGAAATACAAAGAGATAAAAGAGCAACTACTCTCGCTCGGTTCGCCCGAAAAGGCGGTTTTGCAGAAGCGATTTTTTAAGTGTGGCAAAGGGGAGTATGCCTCAAGGGATAGGTTTATTGGAATCACTGCGCCCGAACTTCGAGAGGTGGCGAAGATGCTTGCAGATGTGGAGATTGCCGAGATTTGGAAGCTCCTCGAAGATGAGTTTCACGAGTGTCGGATGTTGGCGTTATTTGTGCTTGTGGAGCGATACAGGCGTGGTGATGAGGCTATGAGAGAGGCGATTTATAGCGGTTGCCTCGCCCGAACAGCGCATATCAACAACTGGGATTTGATAGATGTAAATTGCCCAAAAATCATAGGTCAGCACCTCCTCACTCGCCCACGTCAGCCCCTCTACACCTTAGCCCAGAGCAGCGATTTGTGGGAGCAACGCATAGCGATAGTCTCGACCCTGCAACTGATCCGCAACAACGATTTTGCCGACACCATCGCCATCTCCGAAATGCTCCTGCACCACCCCCACGACCTAATCCAAAAGGCAGTGGGCTGGATGCTACGCGAGGTGGGCAAACGAGAAATCACCCTCCTCTACGACTTCCTCGACCGCCACCACACCACTATGCCCCGCACAATGCTCCGCTATGCAATCGAGAAGCTTTCGCCCGACGAACGTGCACATTACATGGGACGGTAGGTTAATCAAACTGTAATAAAAAGACCTGATAGAAAAAATCCATCAGGTCTGATATGCCAATGCACTAAGCAGACATCGCTCGCAGTCAGCAAGTTACGTTTGTTTCGGGACGCTCAGGGGAGTATCTGATAATCAACGTAATAGCCTTTCACTCAAGATTTTAGCCTCCAAAAACAAAGGTAATCAATTTTGCGATTTTGATGCTATTTTTACCCTAACTTTTTCTGTTTTGTTGGGGTGGGTTTTACTTTCTATTTTTTGGATTTGTCGC
This sequence comes from Rikenellaceae bacterium, assembly GCA_047173645.1. Classification (GTDB taxonomy): domain Bacteria; phylum Bacteroidota; class Bacteroidia; order Bacteroidales; family Rikenellaceae; genus Alistipes. The sequence continues at coordinate 6,693 of JBCQUZ010000083.1, read as the reverse complement.
CAAATTGCCCTCATTTCTTTCGAGGGACGTTACAAGGTTATATACTCTTGATAACCCTGCAAGGATTCCCCACAGCGATGGAGCCAGAGGGGATTGATTTCACCACAACGCTGCCTGCTCCGATTACGCAGTTGTCTCCAATCTCGACGTTGGGGAGCACCGTTACTCCTGCCCCTATCCAGACGTTGTTGCCTATGGTTATGGGTTTGGCATACTCCAGACCCTTGTTGCGCACCTCGGCATTGGTCGGGTGGGTAGCGGTGTAGAACCCGCAATTTGGGGCGATGAAAACATTGTCGCCAAAAGATACTTTTGCGCCATCTAATATCACGAGGTTGTGGTTAGAGTAAAAATTCTCGCCAATCGTGATGTTGTAGCCATAGTCGAACCATACGCTGGGCTCGATGGTGAATGACTCCTTGCAGCTGCCCAATAGCTTGCGCATAATTTCGTTTCGCTCCTCAGCCTGAGAGGGTCTGAGATGGTTATAGTCGTAGCATAGCTCTTTGCACGCTGTGCGCTCCTTTACTAACGTCACATCACCAGCATCGTATAGCTCGCCCTTTATCATTTTTTCTTTTTCGGTCATAGTGTAAAGGTAGTGATTATTTTTGAATCATTAGGACAAACCCAAAGTTAAGTATATTATTGCTGCTAAACTCGATAATGATTTTGCGCCAAATGAAATAACGGAATTTCGCCAAACGGAATAATAAAGTTCAGCCAAATGTGATAATTAAGAAAAAATCACTATCTTTGTAGTGTTACTTACTAAAAGAATAGATTATGGCATATAGAAGAAGAACAGTAGACTTGATATTAGAAAAGAAGTTGTTAGGCAAAGGTGCTGTTGTTATTGAGGGGCCTAAGTGGTGCGGTAAAACAACAACTGCAGAACAAGTTGCTAAGAGTGTTTTATATATGGCAACTCCGAATAAAGTAGAGCAGAATAGAAGTTTGTCAGAAATAAATCCTCAACTTCTTCTTGAGGGCGATACACCACGCTTGATTGATGAGTGGCAAATTGCTCCAAAGTTATGGGATGCAGTTCGATTTGAGGTAGACCACAGAAAGGGTGTAGGACATTTTATATTAACTGGCTCAGCAGTTCCAGCATCGACAGAGGATATTCAGCATACGGGGACAGGTAGATTTGCGTGGCTCACTATGCGACCTATGTCACTTAGCGAGTCAGGAGAGTCAAATGGTGGTGTTAGTTTGGGGGATCTATTTACTGAGACAAAAGATATAGCTGCTGTTAATAGTTTATCGCTTACAGATATTGCATACCTCACTTGTCGTGGTGGTTGGCCAGATGCTGTTGATATGAGAGAAGATATTGCCTTAGAACAGGCTTACGACTATCTCGATGCTGTTGTTAAATCCGATATATCGAGGGTGGATAATGTAAATAGAGACGAGGAGAGAGCTAAAAGACTTATGCGCTCTTATGCAAGGCATCAAGGAAGTCAAGTTGCCATTGCTGTAATAGGAGCAGATATTAGTGCCAATGAGGTAGATGTTATCAGCGAGCAGACCATATCTTCGTATATTCAAGCGCTAAAGAAAATATTTGTGATTGAGGATATGAAGGCTTGGAGTCCTAACTTGCGTTCTAAGACTGCGGTAAGAACTTCTGATACGAGATATTTTGTAGACCCTTCAATCGCTTGTGCTGCACTTGGTCTTGGACCTCAAGACTTGATTAATGATCTTGAGAGCTTTGGGTTTCTATTCGAGACTTTGTGCGTGAGAGATTTAAGAGTCTATGCCGAATACTTGGGTGGAAACGTCTATCATTATAGAGATAAGAATGGTTTAGAGTGCGATGCTGTCGTGCATCTGCGCAATGGTAGTTATGGTCTCATTGAGATAAAGTTAGGAGGAGATAAAGCAATTGAGGAGGGTGTAAAGACACTTAACGCCTTTGCCGAAAAAATCGACACCTCAAAGATGAAAGAGCCGAGCTTCAAGATGATACTTATAGCAACGGGAGACTATGCTTATCGCAGAAGTGATGGAATATATATAGTTCCTATTGGCTGTCTGAAGGAGTAATATTTCCTGATTTTAGCGTAATATCTCCAATTATCTCAAATATATAATTGTCAGCTCACCGTGAGTGCCAAGGCGCATCGGAGGGCCAAAGGTGCCTGTGCCTTGCGAGACGTAGATTTGCATATTTTCATCGTAGTTGTATAGACCCTTGTTGTACTCGAACATTAGCTTTGTCGCTAAGAATCTGTTTAAAATTCTCTCATTTTTATATCGACCCAATTGTCGATGCACCACTCGTCTCAACTGATACCGTTGGTGTGCCTTTGTATTTTAGCGATGATGCTCCTCTCATCTCGCCCGAAATACTTTCGCTAACGCTCATCTGAATTTTGCTCGATCCCGACATATCTACATCGAGTGTATTACACGAAAATGAGGTGTCGTAAAGCCCGCTTGCTCCCGATAATTCAGCCTCACAACGAGCAGCACTACCCGAAATATTAACATTTGATGCACCTGACAAATCTATACTTAGCAGGTCGGTGATAGCTAAATCGCCACTAAACTCAGATGCTCCGCTGAGTTCAAGAGCGTAGTTATCAAAGGATGCAGCCTCGCCAACAATAGTAACATTGCTGGCTCCTGATGCCTCGATGTCGTTGTACTGCATTGACGATGCTACCACCTCGACGTAGAGATCTTTGTAGTTTCCGCTTTCGAGTTCTATTGTAAGCGCATCACCTTCATTGGAAATTACGATATATTGGTGAATATTCTCGTATGCTGATATTGAGATCTCTCCTATCTGCATCTGATCCGAGAGTTTCAATGTTATTGCGTTACTAACAGAGATCTCATTTGCAGAGCTCTTTACATCTGATTGCAGTGTTGTTATCACTCCTTCACCCTCTATTTTGTCTGTACATGATATTGTTGCTAATAGCACAGTGGCTAAAATTGCGATTTTTTTCATTGTTTTTGTTTTGTCTATTTTATACTGCAAAGGTAGTGCAAATTGTAGAGATACAGTATCATTTACTACAAATCTTATAACTCGTTATCTCTATTTCAACACTTGCAAATTCTATTTTTCAAAATATAATTTTGCAATTTGGAATATTTGTATTATCTTTGCGTTATAAAGATAAAAACAATGAGAGTTATTGCGCATAGAACATTGGTCGAATTTTACGAAAAACACGCTGATGCAAAGAGTGCCATCGAGGAGTGGTATAAAAAGACATCGAAAGCATCGTGGGAGATGTTTGCAGATATTAAGAGAGATTTCAACTCTGTGGATAGTGTCGGCAATCAGCGGTTTGTATTCAATATAAAAGGAAATGATTACAGGTTAGTTGCTCTGGTGCAGTTCAAAATTAAGATGGTATATATCCGTTTTGTTGGCACGCATAAAGAGTATGAAAAACAAGACTGTTCAAAAATTTAGAAGTTATGACACACATTAAAAACGAAATCGAGTACAACGCTGCAATGGAGCGTATAGAGGAGTTGTTGTTGATAGTAAACGATCAGACTCCTGAGAGTGATCGGAACTCTATTGAATTAGTATTATTGTCGAATCTTGTCGCAGACTACGATGAGGTACATTATCCAATTAGTTCGCCAACTTTAGCCGATATGTTGAAGTTGAGAATGTATGAAATGGGGCTAACACAGAAGAAGATAGCTGAGATGTTGTGCGTAAGTCCTTCACGAGTTAGCGACTACTTAAATGGTCGTAGCGAACCGACTTTGCCGATAGCACGAGAGATTAACCGTAAACTTTCGATTGATGCCTCGATAATTCTTGGGGTGTAATTTGCCCGTATGAATATCGAAGAGTATAGAGAGTATTGCTTGTCGCTGCCTAAAGTGGAGGAGACGTTACCGTTTGACGATATTACCTTGGTCTACAAGATTGGGGGTAAGGTCTTTACGCTCGCAACTATGGAGGGGTTCGACCACTTTGCTGTGAAGTGTGACCCCGACGAGGCGATAGAACTTCGTGAGCGATATTCAGCCATTACGCCTGCCTTTCACCTCAACAAGAAGCACTGGAACGACATCTATGTCGAGCAAGGTTTGGACGATGATTTTATGCGCCAGCAGATCTTGAACGCCTATCTTTTAGTGGTTCGTAAGAGTGTTACACCGAAGGCTTTGAGGGTTGAGTTGTTGGAGATTATCGAGCGGGAGTTGGGATTGTAGAAATATTCTTTTCTATACAAGGATCTAATTTTATAAAAAAAGTTAAGCTCTATACATTCGGATTAAAAAGATTAAACTTCATCCTCGCAATTTCCCGGCCATCGAGCATTGTGATAAGCTCCCACTCGCCACATTTATCCTCTATCGGTGCCCACACGGTGTCGCCCAAGAAGAAGTGCCACTCGTTGGAGTTCACCATCTCCTGACCCACAAAGTCGGGACGAACACGCCCCTGCACGTCACAGAATGGAGGGTGCTTCATCACAAAGGTGATCTTCGACCCCTTAGCCCTCAGGATGCGGAGTATGTAGCCGAACTCAATATCGAGCTCGGAGGGTATCTCCTTGGTATGTTTGCGAATCTTCGGCAGCTGCTTCGAGTCACGCTCCCACTGCGTGTAAATCCCGTAGCTCGTCATTTCGACCTCAATCTTTTTCTTTGGCATAAATTTAATCTGTTCTTGGCTGTTGTCACATCTCCTTTGTTGCAAAGTTAATCATTATTTTCTGTTTGTGGCTCGTTCTCTGTCCCATTTTGTGATGTGGGTGTGTCGCTCATCGGTTTTCGTTTTAGCATCGCAACCCCAATAGCGATAGGTGCGCCCTGCATCGGGATTGTAGGGGTAGATGTCGTTCGCGGTGATGTATAACTCGCCTAAATCGTGGTGGGAATCCATAAAGTGTGTGCCATCTGGGTAGTTGGGGTGAGGTTGTCGGTATAGTGTTTCATACTGGATTACTGATGTTATTATGCACATCGTTTACACCGTCCATCATACTTGCTCCAAAGGTAGTAGCTGGTCATTCTGCCACACATTACGCACTCCTTGGTGCGCACTCGGTACTCGTAGCGAATGTTTGTGTTGCGGACTTTGGTGGCGCCAAGGAACTCCTTTAGCTTTGTGATTAGGTCAAAATCCAACTTCTTGATGCGTGCAAATAGTTGGATCTCGTCGGTGGTTAATTCTCTTTTCATTTTTAAAGTGTGTTTTGTTCATATAAGTATAGGTTAATATATGTACAACGATAAGGTATTTTTGTTATCTTTGTAGGAGACATCAAGTTTAATTGATAATGAAAATAAAGAAGATCAACAGGATAAAAGAGGTTTTAAAGAGCGAAGGCAGAACAGCCAAATGGCTCTCAGAGAAGATTGAAGTCGATGTTGCAACAATGTCGAGATGGTGTAACAACCATACTCAGCCGTGCAATACCTGCGAAGTTCTATAAGAAGAGTAATAAGTTGATGGTGATATAAAAACTATAAGATATGAAACTAAACAAAATATATTTCAGTGCTGCGGGCACTACTAAGCGAGTTGTTGAGGCTATTGCTGAGGGGGTTGCTTCGATTGTGGCTAATGTTGAGACGGTGGATTTTCCGCTCATTAAGATGAATTGTGAGGGGGCTACGATTGCTAAAGAGGATCTGGCAATCTTTGCGATTCCTGTCTATGCGGGGCGTGTGCCTGCCATTGCTGCGGAGCAGATTCGTAGGTTCAAGAGCGAGGGGGCGAGGGCGATTCTCGTGGCAGTCTATGGCAATCGTGAGTATGATGATGCTCTTTTGGAGCTGAGTGATATTGTTACTCGGTGCGGTTTCGTGCCCGTTGCAGCAGGGGCTTTTGTTGCTGAGCACTCGATATTTCCGAAGGTGGCTTTTCGACGTCCCGACGAGAGTGATGTGCAGAAGGCTAAGGAATTTGGAGCTAAGGCGGCTCTTATTATGCCGACCTGCGAGCCTCTGCAAGTGCCGGGTAATAACCCCTATAAAATCCCGAAAGGTGGCAATCCATTAATCCCACGCACCAACAAAAGCAAGTGCATCAAGGCGGTGAAAAAAGATAAAGATCTGTGCGGAATCTGTGCCGCTGTCTGCCCCGTCGGAGCAATTGGCTCACCCAAACCCTCGACCGATAGCGACAAGTGTATCAAGTGCGCCCACTGCATTGCGGTGTGTCCTTACGATGCCCGTGAGTGGGGTGGTCTGCTCTACAAAATGGCAGAACGAAAATTCGTTGGTGCTTATGCAGAGCCTCGCAAAGAGCCATCATTGTTTTATTTAGGGGAGTAAAGAATATGTCAAGAGAAATTTTGCCAATATGTTTTACCATTGTAGTAATAGTCTCTATTCTGAGCGCTGTTGCTATTGCCGTATTCCGCAAGATTCAAGATGATAAACTTCTCTCAACGGTAACAAGTAAGCATCGAGGAACACGCACAGAGCGTAAACTTGTGCTAAAAATGTTGAAGTCTAATTTCGATTCAAGGGTAGTATTTCACGACTTGTATATTAAAAAGCAGCACAAAGGCTATGCGCAGATTGATATGGTTGTTCCTACAAAGGCTGGAATCTTTGTATTCGAGGTTAAGAATTTGTTTAAGTTTTAATAATTTAAAATACTGGTTATCAGTTGTTTAATTGCGGAATATTTTGTATCTTTATGGTCACTACACTATAAAGAATGGCAAAGAATTACCCAACAAA
>JBCQUZ010000082.1:0-9155 GCA_047173645.1 Rikenellaceae bacterium | reverse complement strand
AAATTAAGGTATTACTACAACTTTTTGTAGTAATATTTTTAAATAAAATTTTAGCAACAATCATATATTGCTGACTGATAGTTGTTTATGCGACAGGTGTACTTTGCTGAGAAGTTACGATGTAACAAGTTTTATTACTCATAGCAAACAAAACGACGGCTCTTACTTATTAGAGATGAATGTGTCATTCGATGAAAAGTTACCAGCAGTAGAGCCTGATGGTTCGGATGGAGATTCTGGATTTACTACAGACTCTGAAGATTGGAATGATGTAGATGTTCCACTGCAACAATAATCAAACTATATGGTAAACAACAAATATAATATTTCCCAAATTCTAATTAAATTCAAAAAACAAAAAAAATGAAAAGATTACTTCTTTCAGTAGCAGTTCTTGCAGCGTTTGCAAGTTGCTCAAAAAACGAGGTTAATGAGATGCCTCAATCAAATCAGATCGGTTTTTCAAGCCTTAATGACCGAGTAACGTCTAAAGCGGCGAATGATCTTACAGGCGTTGATGCAGTAGCCTTTAAGGTCTTCGCAGCAAATGGCGCAGGTGCAACAGCTTGGTACATCAATGACTATGTAACAGGTGGTGCTACTGACGCAACCGCTCCAGCTAATGGGCCACATTACTGGCCAACAGATAAATCAGCAATGGCATTTTACGCTTATGCTCCTTATTTCTCTGATGCTACTAATAATGTTACAGAGGGTACAGGTATGGATGCTACAACTCTCTCTTATGTTGTTCCAGCTGATGCACAGGAGGACTTTACTGTTGCTACTCCAGTAACATGTGCTGGTGGTGAAGAGGCTTATCCAGAGTCAGTTGATTTCACCTTCAAACATATGTTGGCTAAGGTTACAGTTCAGGTTAAGTTGGATGTCGATTATGGTAAAAACAACTATATCTCAACTTCTTTTACAGATGCTGCCGATGCTCCATTCACAGCAACATTCACCGCTCTTAAGAACGCATTGAGTGTTGATGCCCAAGATGCAGTAGCTGCACTACCTGCTGAAACAACTACTAATGCCTCTACAGCACTTGCATACGCTGACAAGCAGATGTACTACATTGCACCACAGGCATTTAAGGACTGCAAACTACAAATCAATGGAATTACAATTCGTAATTCAAACACTCACAAACAAATGTTTACTGGCGATCTTGATGTGATAACATTAACTGGTACAGAGCTTCAATCAACAGGTGAAACTTTTGTTGCAGGTAATCACTACATCCTAACAGTAACAGTTAGTGCTGATGCTACTGATCTTATAGAGATTAAGTGTACAGCAGATAATGGAGAATGGGCTGATTCTACTGATGTTCCTGTAACTCAGACTGTAGTAGATTAATTCTATTCCAACAGAATTTACCATAGATCATAGGGGTTTGATCGCCCCTATGGTCACTAAGGCTTAACAAACAATAAGCCACAAAAAAAAGAAACTAAAAGAGAAAGAATATGATAAAGAGAATCTATGCACTAATGCTTCTGCCACTCTTAGCTGCAGGTTGCGATAAGAGTGAACTCGCCAATGACACACCAAATGGCGACACCGCAATCTCATTTACCACAGAAGAGCTAACAGCCGACTGGGGGAGTAAGAGTTCTACTCGTGGTGTGGCAGTAGATGATGTAAATAGTGTATCATCAATTATGATATACTCATTTCTTACAAACCCCGAAGAGTATGTAACATCGCCATACATCAACCATAAGGCGGCTGAAAAAGGAGACGACAACTACTGGAGCTTCGAAATTCCAGAATACTACCCTGGAGATGGTAGTACGCTCGACTTTTTGGCATATACCCCTGCGGCAAACGCAACATCTGGAGGTGATAATAATGGCATCACACAAACACTTGATTTTGAAAACAAATCGGTTAAGTTTAGTTATGTCACACCAATAGTAGGTCGCAACCACCCCGATTTGATGTTGGCTACACCTGAAGTTGAAAAGAGTAGTACGTCACCACTTGATAATCTGCAATTTGAGCACGCCCTTACTCAGCTATCTATGAGTGCAAGTGTGGGTAATGTAACACCAGAAAATAGATATGTCATAACACGTTTTACGTTTCACGATATAACCACTGGGGCAACTATGGATTATAGTGTAGATAGCGGAATAGGTGATTGGACACCAACAGCAGGGGGTGACTTTATTGTGTCGGCAATGTTGCCTGATCCAACAATCGAGGGCGAGACACAAGTCAAACTCACAAAGGAGGACAAGTCTATTATGAGTAACGGACATACACTCTTTATGATTCCGCAAGAAATCGATGGTAAGGCAACGATTCAGATCACAATCTATGATACAGATCCAGATAGCGATCTTACTTATCGAACCGATAGGTTAACCCTTCCAGCACCAACAGGCAAATCGGGCTGGGAAGCAGGAGACCATGTGAACTTGCAATTTGTGTTCGATGTAAACGACGACAATCTGGTTATTGATATGACCCTCGAAGCGAAACTACTTGATTGGGTCGAGCAAGATGTAGATAAGGAGGTTGATGCAAATATATACGCATTTCTAAGTCACGAGGAGATTTCGGGCAACACAACAGTTACCCTATATACTAATGGAGTAGCAACAGAGGTAACTACAGATGGAACAATCATCACAGGTGCGACATTGGGTTCTGCAGATGGTAATGGTTACTATCCAATCACCCTGACAACTTCTGGTACAGGCGAGGGCTCAATCACTGTTAAGATCGAAAATTCGCACGAAACAACCATAACAAAAACATTTAGTATTACGGTAAAATAATTCGAGTTATGAAAAGATATATATATTTAATCGCAGCAGTGGCAATGTTATTTGCAGGCTGTGCTAAGGGCGATATAGACTCAGCCTCTTCGGGTGACGGTTTAGATATCCCTGGTGATGGAAAAGTGACGTTAGCACTAAATTTAAAGTTGAAGGGGGCCGATATTCAGTCGGTAGCTACTCGTGCTACAACTGGAACTAATTGGGCAGAGAAGGAGAATGTAACAAAGATTACTGGTTATGCCTTTGTCTTTGGTAATGACCCTGATGAGGAAGATACATATGGCGACGGTTCTCCTCTGCTCCAAAAAGTGGCATTTAAATCAGTAGTACAAAATGATGGTGAACCGACAATCTATGTAACATTCGATGAGCAGACTGAACCTTGTTTTATTCGATTGTTGACATCAATGACGCAGCCTGTTAGAGATCAGATCGAGGGCTTTGTGTCACAAAAACAGATTGATGCAGGAGAAGCCGACAAGGCGGATTTAACGACTTTTGAAGATTACAAGCATATCAGTGTTACGCTGTTGGGGTACTACCAAGATGCTGAGAATCCTGACCCAAACAATCTGACATCTAACCAAGCATTTCCGTTGGCTTCGCCAGGTATATCTTTGGATAAATTAGATGCAACGGGAATAGAGAATGTAAATAAAGTCATTTATATGATTCCCGCAGCATCTAAAGTTGATGTATCTGTCGAAACTGGGTGTGATTTTACTCTCGATGAAGTTACTCTAATCAATGGTGCTAAAAAGGGTCGTATGCGCAGTACGGTTTTGGAAGATGATGGAATAACACACATCTACGAATTACCTCTACCTATAAATTTGGGTGGTATAACTCAATTCGTACCCGTTTCGGCAATTGGTAACACAACAGCATCCACTCCGATATACTTCTTTCCAAATGAGGGTGATGGACCATTTGATGCTCCTGCTGATCCAGAGAATGAGTATCCTGCCAATGGCACCGAGCTTTCCGATGTAGTCAAAGGAGAGAACCCTACATATCTAATCGTTAAGGGGCGTGCTACGGGCTATAGTGTCGATGGTTACTATAAGATTGCTATTGTCTATAAACCTGTAATTTTAGGAGCAGATGGCAGCACTTCTGAGGAAGCCGATTTTACATACGATATAGTTCGTAACAACCACTACAAAGTTAGCCTAAATAAGGTTGATAATCCCGGTTATGCTTCGTTTGCGGAGGCGTTGGCTGGTCCAGCTAATAATATTGCTTATGATATTGAGATTGATGGAGGTAATAGTAGCATCGATGATACATTTACAGACTCTCGTGCCGAGACAATAGTCTCTCACAATGGTTTTTTCTATATTGAGTTGGTGGGAAGTGAAGTCTATGCCCAAGGGTATGGCTCAGATGGTGTAGCAGGTAATTTTGGACTATCATTGACACGCAATAGCAGTTCAGAGTTCCCAGATGGATATGATATACCTACTCTTTATATCACTGCGACAGATGGTATTACGATCACTAACAATGCAACAATTTCAGATGATAATTTTGTAGGAACAATTGGGTTTACAGCTACTAAGAGCGGAACAATTACTTTGCGTTGTGGTGATATGCTTAAAGAGATTCCTGTCTATTACACTGAAACTCCACACATCTACGGCAGTGGTGCAACTATCGGAGGTGCATCACTTAGTGCCGTAAGTTCATTTGCTGCAGATAGTGATGCTGATGCCAATGATGTTGCAATGATAGATTCTGACGGCTCTATAGCAGAAAACACAAGTTATCAAAACCGTGAGTTTAGAGGCAAAGCATATCCAACAGATATGTCGCAGGGCATCCGTAAAGTATATGTAAAACAGGCGAGCAACTTCGATCTGAACACATACTACGATAATACCGCCGCTGGTAATGGTGGAAATACAGGTAGTAATAATATATTTTCGCCAGAATCTACAAGCACAATGAGTAGTGAGTATAATGCAAGGATTAACTATCAATCGACAGGTAAAGTTTATCAAATAAATAGTATCAATCAGGGAACTCTTGACGAATCTTTAATTATGACAAATTGGTGGATTGGCGATGCAAATATAGCGTTTACTGCAAATGGTGAATTTACGAGCTTGTTTACAGGATCAATATCATCTACATTTACTTCGGACACGTGGTCAAATATAACAAATGGTTCAGTGGTAAATCTAAATGCAAATGATATTGGTAATAACCAGATAGGTTCTACTTATGATGCAAGTAGATCACAAATTTCGAATAGCGCAGTGCTAACGTTAACTAATATTGCAGGTCAAACAAAAACCTATAATTTTAATCTCGATCAATATGCCGCGCCATTTATCGAAGGCCTTGAGTTAGTAGATGGAATATATCAATACAACTGCCATACTGTTGCAGACTGCTATGCCGGCAGGTTTGGCTTTGAAGGTAATAATAGAGGTGAAACAATAGGTAAAACACCAACCGTTTATAATGCCCATTATCAGGGAGGTAACGACCCTTGGCCAGATTCTGATTGGAGTTGGGCTGAAGCTCCTGACGAAGACGGATACACTGGTGATTCATCAGGATTATCAGCAGTAAGCGCAGGTGTTAGGGTTGAGGCAAATCCATCTGACGACCCCAATGCAACTGAATATTATTTCGAAGCTATTGTTAATAATCTTTCATCAGAGAATGACAATAAAATGCAAGCATACTTCGATCTTCGTCTTACAAATGATGCTAATGAGCTGGTGTATTTGCGATTAAGAATACGTCGTGAAGATGATTCTCTATAATATTTATATTATTGAGGTGAGTGGAGAGTTAGCCCTCTTCACTCGCCCAGAATTTAAGGTGGAGCGAATGAGCTATGAGGTGATAACCCCTTCGGCGGCTCGTGCAATATTCGAGGCGATATATTGGCGACCTCAAATGCGGTGGGAGATTAAAGAGATAGCGGTATTGAACCCTATCTCTTTTACCCATTTCAAGCGGTGCGAGACTGCTGCTGTGGCGCACCCTGCCAAAACCGAAATAGTTGCTGATCGCACACGACAGCTCCGTAGTTCGGTAGTGCTTCGTGATGTTAAATATAGAATTAGCGCAGAGCTCATAGCCTACGATGGTAAGCAGGATAAGCACAACGCAATGTTCAAGCGTAGAGCTATGAAAGGGCAATGTTTCACACAGCCATACTTAGGTTGTAGAGAGTTTGCTTGCGATTGGAGATTGATTGCAGAAGGCGAAGAACTACAACCACCGATAGCCAAAACCAAAGATTTGGGAACGATGCTCTACGATGTGGATTTCGAGAACCAAAAACCGATATTCTTTAGAGCCGAAATGATAAACGGAGTAATAACACTATGATAATCGAGTCGCTACATAACCACTATTGTGCAGAGGTCGCCAAAGGCAATCCACTCTATCCCCCACAAGGGATGGAACTCAAGCGCATACACTTTGTGGTGGTGATTTCTGATGATGGGGTTTTGGTCGACATCGAGGAGCGTAATGGTCTAATGCAGGTTATTCGCTCTCGTCAGCGTGGTGGTAAAGATGCTTGTAACTTCCCCAACTATATGTGGGACTCGTTGGGCTACATTGTTAAAAAACCTTTTGCGGAGATGGTGCGTGAAGTATATAGCACACACCCAGACAATCCAACATTTAAGGCTGTGCGCAACTTTTACTATCGAGGTGTTGAGCAATTAGAGTTGCACCCTCTTTGGCGCAAAATAGTCTCAAAGAATGGTCACACACTAACATTCAGATTGGCAGGTGAAGTAAAAACAGCCGCCCAGCAGAGCGAACTAATAAAACCCATAAATAAACAGATCGCCCTAACTCACCCCAAAATTTACATCAACGGAGCAGCAGGTACAGGGGCTAAGTTAGTCTCGTATGGCAAAAATTTAGGTTATGAATCTTACGGATTAAAAGGTGGCGAAAACGCCTCTATCCCGACAGCCGTAGCCGAGGGTTATGCCTCTGCAATCACCGCTTTAAGACAGATGAATGGCGTGGGCAACAAGGTGATTGGTGATGTAACATTTCTCTATTTCGACAACGAGATTATCGTTTTAGCACCTAATGCTGCTCGTATATCGGTGAGGCTACATCTTCGAGACTGCGACACCTCAAAGCTATCCGACAAAGAGCTTCTATCGCAGCTAATGATACTTGCACCTTATGGTGATATGAAACGCTTATCATCGCAATTCATAGTCGACTTTGTAGAGGCATTTGTAACGGACAAACCTCTACCTAAACAGACTCTTAACCTACTACTGAAATATAAGGGATTCCACCCAACACACATAGAACTATTGCGCAAATACCTAAATATAAATGATATGGCACTAAACACTCAGAACACAAACACGGGCTACCTCTTGGGGCGTATGCTCGCCATCGTGGAGCGTGCGCAGACCGCCTCACAACCGGGGGTCAACTACACAATCAAGGATCAGACCTATGCTACAATGTCAGTAACTCCTGCTGCGCTTTACAACAGAGTCTTCTCCCTTTCGGTCAACTACTTTAGAAGAATACCACGACAAGGTACGCAGGTATATCTCAAAAATCTACTATCAGAAGTTGCCGATAAAATTTCTATTGATGGTGTGCCAATGCGCTTATCTTTAGAGGATCAAGGACGATTTGCGCTCGGCTACCAGCACCAATTCCAATCATTCTACACTAAACGAGAGAGCGAAGATGAGCGAGATAATTAAAAATAGATATGAGTTCGTATTGCTCTTCGATGTCAAGGATGGCAACCCAAATGGCGACCCTGATAATGATAATGCACCACGCACAGATCCTCAAACTGGCGAGGGAATAGTAACAGATGTCTGCCTAAAGCGAAAGATGCGCAACTACGTTCAGATGGTATGCGGCGATGAGGCAGGCAAACGAATATATGTTAAGGAACGAGCAATCCTAAACAAACTCATCGACGAAGCCTACGAACAACCCGAAGTGGAGGAGGTCGAGGGCTACGACAAGGTACATCAAGCACGAGAGTGGATGTGCGCACAATATTGGGATATTAGAACATTCGGAGCTTTGATGACAAGTGGCAAGAACGCAGGAGCAGTTAGAGGCCCAGTGCAAATGACATTTGCAAGGAGTGTTGAGCCAATAATCCCTGTCGATAATTGCGTTGTACGCCAAGCTGTTGCCACAGAGAAGGAGTCGGAGAAGCAAAAAGGAGAAAACCGCACAATGGGTCGTAAATATACCATTCCCTACGCCTTATATGTTGGCTATGGTTACATCTCAGCCAATTTAGCTGCTCAAAGCAACTTCACCGAAGAGGATTTAGAGTTGTTCTGGCAAGGTTTGGAGAATATGTTTGAAGATGATAGATCCTCTTTGCGAGGTCAGATGGCAGTACGAAAGTTAATAATCTTCAAGCACAGTAGCAAATTGGGCAACGCTCCTGCAAGTAGGCTATTCGATTTGGTAGAGATTGCACCAAAAGATCCGATGAATGTCGCTCGCAACTTCAAAGATTACGAAGTAACAATAAACCGAGAGGCACTACCCAAAGGGGTGAAGTTAATCGAAAAGATATAGGTGTCACGTACCTTAAACGTGTGGATTGAAATAATTTTGGTTTTGAGGTTCCTTTATGCGAACGAAGCTCGATTGTTTACGCTCCCTCTTTTATGGGAGGGAGCTATTTTTAGAAAATAGTGCATAAAAATAATATAACAATGAAGAAGATTCTAAGAATTATGATTGAAGAGCTTGATTACTATATTGAGACTGAGTGGAGGTATGAGGAGTTCCCAAAGGTGGATGATTTCATCTATGTTTTGAATTTCTGCAGTGACGACGATACTACATATTTTGAAAGTACACCTCTTCCAAAGCACCTACACACTGACTTTGCCAGCACGATAGATTACCTAAAATATTACAGATGGCAAGTGGGCGAGAGAGCGTGGAATTTAGAGGATGGAATGACGATTAATTGCCGCAGGGTTGATCCGACGCTATTGTAATATATTTCTTTGAACAATAAAATATGGTCTTATATAAGCGACTCCACCCACAAACAGTGTGAGTGAAGTCGCTTTTATGATTAAATCAACACCCCAAAGCTCGCTCCATTTTTCGGTCAACCTGCTTCTGATCCATAATCTTGTAGTAGTGCTTATAGATAGTATTAGGACTATTACCAGCCATACCTGCAACATCAACAGGGTGAATATCCGAGGCGATCATCTCAGAGATAAACGTACCACGAGCTGAGTACCACGTAATTTTATCCTTGTGCTTGATGATTTTGCGCACCTTCTCCAATACCTTACTCACACGCTCTTGGGTGCGTTTTAGTTTGCGATGGCGCTGCATCTCAGTAAT
>JBCQUZ010000081.1:0-9233 GCA_047173645.1 Rikenellaceae bacterium | reverse complement strand
GTTTGGACTGATCGACGAGGAGGTATTCGAGCGATTATCTGCAACTGTATCATTCGACCTAAATATGCTGCTCGCTTACGATTCTAAAGCTGCTTGAGGTACTTGCGAAACTTGAGTAATATGAATTTGGTTTAACATAGCCAACTACTCCACCTGCATAATATCCAGCAACCTGCCCTGTGTTATAACAAGTTTTGACAAATGAAGCGTTATACAGATTTCCAACTACACCTCCGATATAATAAGACCCGACAATTAGTTCGCCTGTATTGTAGCAGTATGTTGTATAAGAGCCATTAGTAGACTCCCCTACAACACCTCCAACATATTGCCCACCACTAACTGAGCTTTCATTGTAACAATATGTAACAGTAGAAGTATAAGAGCGTCCAACTACTCCACCTACATAATTCTTATTACTTTTAACATAACCAGTATTATAGCAATAGGAGATAGAAGCATTATACAGATTTCCAACTACACCTCCTGTATAAGTAGAACTACTCCCCGCCCCACTCACCGAGCCTGTATTATAACACAAATCTATAACGGATGATGATTCGGAATAACCAACAATACCTCCAATGTAATTACCACTACCATATACCGTTCCCGAATTGTTGCAAGATGTAATTGTAGCTGAAGAACTTCCGCCAATGCCCCCAATATAACTACTACCACCAATAGAACCGCCCTCAACAGAACAATTCTCAATGATTGATTCATCTCCAATTTTACCCACAACAGCCCCAATGTAAGAACTTGTACTTTTTACAGATGGTTGATAAATTTTCACATCTTTTATTGTTGCTTTATTGGTGTATCCAAAGAGACCTTGCATACTTGATGTTGAATTGATATTTAACCCTAATATAGTTTTATTGTTGCCATCAAATATACCCTCAAATGCACCTGAATCACTTGCACCTATCGGAGTCCAATTATCATATTCAGATAGGTCTATACCATTAGCCAAAAAATAATTTCCACTCAAATCATTCCTAATATTATACATATCCTCTGCCGAATAAATTGGAGTATAGCCATCTGGGATATTACCCCATTTTGCGTATAGGGTCATATCTCCAGTAATATTATCGTCAAAGTTCCAAGCACTTGTTAAGTCTGAATTAGAATGCCACTCGACAAAGGTATAGCCATATTTTGCAGGTTCAATAGGTTCGGTTATAGCAGTACCATATTCTGCATATAGGTCATCAACACTCGACCCACCATTACTATTAAATGTAATTTTATAGGTGTTAGCACTCCATTTCGCATATAGTGTAACATCTTCTATAATACTTGTTGTAAAATTGTATGTAGTTGAAAGCGATGAATCAGAATACCACCCTACAAATGTATGACCAGTTTTAGTTGGTTCTGTTGGTTCTGTTGCTGTTGAATCGTGATTGACATATTGAGTTGCAACATCATCACCTCCGTTACTATCAAATTTAACTGCATATTGAGTTGTAGACCATTTCGCATAAAGTGTCACATCTGACGTTACAGCAGTTTGGAAATTATACTCCTCTATAAGTTGAGAATCTACACACCAACCAGTAAAAGTTTCCCCATATTTTGTCGGGTCAGTTGGTTTATCAACTGTTGAGCCGTGTTTGACTTCTAATGATTCAATATAGCTGCCATCATTTGTTTCAAATGTCACTATGTATGTATTAAGTTCTTCGATAGAGTCCTTTGCGCAACCAGTCATTATTAGCGCAATACTGAGAATAAATATTGTAAAAGTAGATTTCATCACATATATCTTTAGTTAAGTTTTACATTCCTTTCGGTGGTTAGCTCTATTCACCTAACATAAGCGCACAAAAAACGTGGACGCTCGCTATCGCAACTGAGGTCTTAGACTACCTGTTTCACCGAATACCGAGTTAGCCCACGTAAAATAAATACGTGGACAAGAGATTCTAATCTCGGTGAAACGGCTATCGAAAGTGTCTAAGTTCCAGTATGCCGAATAAAAGCTAATGCCTTTATATTATATGTTGTTCAATGTGGTTGTATTTGGTTATGACCCTGTACGATACACATTAAACGTAACACAAAGATATAAATAATATTTCTATTAACGGCAAATTATCTCATAAAAAACGGAACAGAAGATAAATTACCTCTGCTCCGAATTGATAATACGAATAAAGTTGCGTGTTTAGTTACCCTCAGCCTCTTTAATCTTCATTCGTCTGCGCTCCTCACGTTCAAGCATCTTACGTGCGTGCATCTGTTCAGCCTCACGATGTTGTCGTGCAGATACAACGCTATCGCAAATACTTTCAAGCGTTGGAGCAGTCTCAAACTCATTCTTAAAGTAACCCAGTGAGTGAACATCAAACACCTTGCAAATATCAAGGTACTCAATGAGAAACGCTTGAAGTCTGTGAGCTAATGCCAACTCATCGCCCTCGATGCTAACCCTGTGGCTGTCGGTTATCTTCTCCACAACTTCTGCGGACAATACCCACGCCCCAAACTCATTCAATTCAAAGTCGGTAGGTTCAAAAGTATCATTCCAATCATCTGCCACTCGTTGCAAGTCTGCCACTATTGCAGGGTCGATGGAGTTATAAGCGTCTCGGATGATGTTTTCGCTCATAGTGTCGGGTGCTTTGGTTCGCTTTGCGTATGCCTCAGCTTCGGCAACCTTATCATCTCGCAAATAGGTAGGTCGAGCCAAAACCTTAGTAGCTTGTTCTATGGTAGTAGGTAGGTTGTGTTTCCCAAGTACCGCCATAAGGTTCTGCATCGAAAATGTTGCCTTTCGGGTGATAGCTGAGATACCAGCCTCCGCTCCATCGGGTAAAAATGTTATCTTGTCCATAGTCTTACAAATTATCGTTCAGTCCGTAAAATTCTCGCAATGCCTTGCGGTCTTGAGCCTCTTTTTCTTCTTTGGCTTTGAGTGAGTCCACATAAATATCAAGTACGCCTCGCTCCTCTTTTTTGGGTTTTGGCTCGGCAGATACTTTCTTTGCCAACTCCATCACCTCTAATAAATCCTCTTTTGTCATAATTGTTGTAATTTTAATTGTTAAATATTGATTTGTTTTTGTTATTCTATTGATTATATACCCCTTAAAGCTCGCTCATTGCAGATTAATCGCCCATCGCTCCAATAAGAATACAAAGTCCTTAAATAGCTTTGTATAGCCTCAGAGGATAATAGCCTCGATGCTGTTGAGGCGCACGATACTAAACTTGCTTTGCTATTGCGGTGCGTGTAGTGGTACGCTTGGTTGGCTGGAACTCCATTTGCGACAAGTAGAGCAAAGAGTCTATCTTCTTCGCTCAATACTGCGGATATTTGGTTGGGGAGAAATGAATCATCACCTCTAATATATTTCTTTCGTTTCATCGTAATTTTTAATTCGTTTTTGATACATACTATATTTATTTTTAATTTTTTCGGCTGTCGTTTTGGTTGGGTCGAAAAATATAACCGTGTTTCTATCGACTCTCACGCTTGATAACTTGGTGAGGTCGGGACTTCTCGCCCGCACCTCCTCCAAAGTTAAACCGCAATTTTCATTCGCTCCTGAGCGTGCCAATCGGTCTGCAATAAATAGATCCTCCATATTACTTGCGTTTCTTCCGTTTCGCCAATCTCTCATTCATCAACTCCGCATCATCGCAGACGAAGCAGTGAGCATTACAGCGTCCGCAATCCAAATGAACCGACTGACCCCACCCCAAACGACTTGCACAGTACTCGAAGTCCTGACACTCTCGACAACTATGTCGCTTGTCAAGGATATAATGCTCTGACCTGTCGTGAAAAATTACATCTATCATAGTTCGTAACCCTTTCGTTTATCCATAAGCAACTCGGTCATTCTCGGCATCCCTGCACGACTACAAGCGTTCAAAAACACCTCTACGCCATACCCACTTTGAGCGCATCCATTGTATAATTTATCGCACTCTTGGGGCTTATAATCGGGGTAAAAACAACTCACTCGATGGAAATAATCTCTGCCACGCTCTCCAAACTCGGATTTAATGAACGACCCAATAGCTAACCAATTAGTTCGACCATCGGTAATATCTTTGCCGTACTTTTCGATAAATTCCAATCCAACAAAAAACAACTTCTCGGCAACATTGCATCCATCACACGGATTATATCTTACCTGTTTAGGGCTTGGTTTTGGTTTTGCTTGGGGGAGCCTATCCCAAACAATAACATTTTCATTTATATAGGGTGCAGGGTCATAGCTCGCACACCTCAAACGAGATACATCACTACATTGTTTATCGACCTCCACGCCTCGACCAGCGAAGTACTCTTTGAGAGCCTGAAAATATTCCTCGTGCTTTGTCGGGTCGGCTATGGGGATGAGGGCAAACACACCATCGCCACTAATTGATAGTGCAGCATAAGCAACAAATAACGTATCTTCAAACGAACGCTTTAGGGCTTCGGGGTCTGCCACGTTATCAAAGTCTAAGCAGAGTAACCCATTATGCTCTTCCAATCCATCTTTACACCTCACGGGGAACACACCATTTGGAGTATAAGCAGGAACACGAGCCATCTTGATTTGAACCGCATCGGAGACTTTTTTGTCCTCGAATGTTCGATAATACTCTATCAACTCCTTGTATCTCTGCGAGCGGAAAATCTCATCTAACGTCATAATGCCTAAATGTTCTCCGCTATTCCAGACACATTCAAACACACTAACCCTATAATTTCTAAGGTCGAATTTTACATTTCTGTTCATAATCTAATTTTTTTGGTAGCGTGCCACCTCACACGCAGTTTATAATAATACTACCCAAGAGGCGTTGGGAGTCTTCTTTCATTTTTCATCTTGTTTATAGGTTAGGTTTTTCACAAATACTGCAATCATTTGACTTGTAATACTTTACATCTAAAATGTTTATCGTTTATTGTTTGTGGTTAAAATCCAAAACTTTTCTACGCTAAATACTCTTAAATCATATATTATTATAAACAATAAACAAATAGATATAAAATACATATTATCAAGTGGTTGCGTTGTTTATGGTTTGTTTAAGGCTGTAAACATTGCAAAAGCTGTAAACATCAGAAGGGCATTAGATCTTCGCCCTCTAAAGGCTCAATCTTCTCCGAAGTGAAGTAGTATGGTGTCCCATTTTTCGACTCACCCTTGATGTTGTTAAATCTCGTCTGCTTCAAAGGCTTCAATCCCATCTCGTCTTTGAGTGCCGAAGCAACCTGTGCGAATGAGTAGACTTTAGGACGGAGAAGTTCCGCCAATTCGGTCGGGGTCGTATGGATTTCGTAGCGGTTTTGAAGTAATTCATCAAGTAGAATCTCCAAGTCACGGACTATCTCGCTCCTTGACTCCTTGCGAACTCTATTCAGAGCCTTAGTTGCAATAATTGCAGGGTCGAACCACATACGGGATTTTTTCGGTGTAGAAATATTCCTCGTGGCAAGCGTGTGCAACATTGCAGGTGCTTCGGCTTCCAATAGGTTGTCAAAATTCGGGATAAATTCCTCCGATGGAATCGGTTCTAACTTGCGCACCCAGTAGCGTATATCTTGCTCATTTGCCTTGATGAATGTTCGGTCGTTATTCGACAAGATAATGATCTTCACAAATGGCTGAAAAGTTATCTGAGGCAGGTACTTTTCATCGAGAGTTGCCGACTTTGCCGTACTCATATTCTTAATCTTATTGACCGTAGTTTTTGTCTCGCTGATCTCCTCAAACACGGTGATTAAGTGCTTTATCCACGTATTAAACTTGGATGACAAATCCTCTTGACTGCAAAATCCAACATTGCGACCAAATATACTTGCTAAAGCGTTACCATAACTACTCTTACCTGTACCATTCTCGACTGAGACCAAACATAGTACTGGTAACACTTGGGTTGGGTAGCGATAAGCGATTGTGAGGTAATCCAATCCTAATTCAAACTGCTCTCCAAACACCCGTGTCAATAATATATCCCAAGTTGGATGATCTCCTTTATTTGGTGCGTATGGTAGAGGGTAGTACCTATTGAAGCAACGCCCGATAATCGGTTTGTAATTGGTATGGCTCGGCACGATACACATAGTTTCGTAGTATGGTATATCAGTGAGGAGCTTACGACCAAATCTATCTACTATCGCCTCTTTATTGATCGGCACATTATCGTAGAACGCACGACCGCTAACATCGTAGTTTACGACCTCTGCAAAGTACTTACCACCAACACACATATATTTATTAGGGTCGGCATCATCTTTCGGAATCAGAACTTGACTTTGGTTGAAATTATGGTTATCTTTGTGAGAGTTGCAACACTCATAGTTCATAATTTTGTCCCCTGACTCTTGTTCCGAGAGTTCGGGGGCTTTTTGCAGACCTTCGACTACCATACCTTACCCCTCCCCTTTAGAAGCTCCATCGCCATATCGACATCAACGATGATCTTACGCCCTACTTGACTAACGGCAGGTTGAAGAATGGTGTCTTTTAGCTTTTGCGCTGTGCCGTGTGAGCAGTCGCATAGTTTTCTAATGCCTCCAAGACCATATATATATCTCTTGGGTGGCTGGGTCTCAATCGGTGAGACCTCTCGATTAAGTGTGAACAACTCCTTGAGCTGTCCCACTGTTAGCATCGCCACTGGTGTGGCATCGCTGATTTGTGTAGTTTGTTTGTTCATCGTAGTACATTTTAATTATTAAATTCTGTACTACAAAGGTATCTAATGTATTAAGAACCAGTGATTTGCGGATTTTTCTGCGTGGCTATTCTATTGAGCATAAGCAGATTGAGGGACAAACAGCGGATTTTTACAATAGATTTACAGCGGATTTACTTTAAATAGTAGAATCTACCCTCCAATTCTTTTATATTTAAAGAATGTTTTTCTATTAATTTTGCTTGATTATATGAGATAGGCTTGTCGATACCGAGACCTTCCGCAAATATTTTACACCAAACACTAAATGTCTTAGGGCGAGCCTTAATTATATTCTTGTTGCTCGGTGCCTCATAAATGAGCATCGCCACAATAGCTATATCATATAAGCTCGAATTTGAAATCAACTCTAAATCTGCAAACAACGCTTGCTCGAAAGACCTGTATTTCGCAAAGTTTAAGACTCCCTCTAATTTTTCTCTATCGAGCTTGTGGAATTTCTTAGCTGCTGTGGTCTTAGTCTTAGGCGCAATAGTCTCATATCGTCCTTTGTCAAGTTCATTGACTTTTGCGTCCAATAAATTAAAGACATAATCTATTGTCTTTATTATAGAATGTGTATTTAGTGGACTTTTAGGTGTTATCTCTGCGTAGACCTTACTATTCTGCTCTATGTTATCCAATGATTGATTAAGGCTACCCCCTTTGCATATAAGGTAATTAGGTGCATCGTTTAATATGTCTAACACATTGTTTTTCATTCTACGAATCTTGTCATAGGTTTCTACCATCAACTCTTTGTCCTCATTATAGATACGCTCGCAAATACAAGGTGTTTGCTCCTTGATGGCTGTTATTTGTGCCTTGAATTTACTGTCCTTAGGCATTGAACCTCCGAATCTACACAACGCCAAATCATCGTGCAACTTTTTCAATAAGCGTGCTAATGCTCTAAAATAGTCATTCACTCTCTTTTCAGAGAAGTTGTAGTTTATCGTAATTATCTGTGGCTCAGTTTTCCACTTTGCGCTATCGAACATTGTTTTGTCTTGTGTCATAACTTCACCCTCCTACATAAAATAATTATACTTCACCATCTTTACAGCCACATCCAACTCGTCTGCCTTGATATACTTGCGTAACATCTTAATGCTTGTGTGTCCTGTAATCTTACATATATCATAAGCATCCATACCGCTTAGATACATCAAAGTTGCACCAGTGCGCCTCGCAGTATGAGAGCTTACAAGGTCGCATTTGTCACTTGTTTCCGTAATCTTCCTACCACCCTTGTTATACTCAATAGATGTTGGCTCTGTGATACCTGCCCATCGACAAACGACCTTGATATTCTCGTTTAGGTTCTGTTGCCAAATGTATGGTATATCATTATTATACTTGGCTAATATTTGTCTTGCCATCTCGTTTAGTGGGACAATAACCCTCTTACTGCCTTTTTCCTGTGTTATCCTAATCCTTGTTGTCTCACGTTGTAGAATACTACCATCGGGACGTGTCACCTCAACAATATCAGTACTAATATCACTCTCTTTTATACGAGTGTAATCACTAACACGTTGAGCGATACAACAGCCCAATAAGAACACATCTCTTGCCAGCTCATAGCCTTTTGCCTTGTCGCTTAAATCGAGACTATATATAGTGTTTAATTCGTCTTGTGTAAGGTAGATGTTATCGACCTCGATTTTAGATACCTTAAATGCCTTTGCCTTATGTTTGATATTATCGTGCAACCCCTCGTCAAGAGACTTGTTCATAATGCTCTTTAGATCCTTGATAGTCTTACCAACTGTGTTAGTATTGAGCTGACAAGACGAAGTGAGCCAACTGACATACTTATTATACACGTTGAGGTCTATATCCTCGAAGTTATACCTATGCCCCAATAATTCAAGGTCTTGGAATTTCTCAAAGTAAGTCATAGAGTTCTTGACCGACTTTATAGTATTCTTACTATACATCAAACCTGTGTCGGGATTGATTCTTTTACCGCAACTAATCTCCGAGACGTACCGAGTTATATAACGGCTCAATGTCTCTTTTTTCTTCTTGGCTTCACGCTCCTTAGCTGCTTTGATGATTTTCTCCTCGACATCAGCCCAGTAGTTTTGAATCAATGCCTGTAACCACTCTGACGTAATTAAAATAGATGGCGTTTGGGTTGCGTTATTAGACTTGGAAATTGTAGCATTGATGCGATTGCTTACATATTCATATATCTCATCAATGGTCTTCTTTAGCTTCTTGTACTTCGTTCCGTACTTCTCTTCATTGAGATAGCTTTTCTTGATGTAGATCTTATTTTCCCATACACTCAATGGGAGTTCCACGCCGATAGTAGCGTGGGCAGTAACGAGAGTCTTGCCGTAGTAGGCATTGACCTTCATACGCACTTTGATAGTCTTCTCTTTCTCCTCTTTTGAGGATTTAGACTTGGGTGTTATCGATAATGGAAAAGAATTCAATTTTACACCTGCATAGCAGCGGTGTAAGTAAGCGCGGCATCGCCCGCCAATTAGGCATCGATCGCAAGACCGTGGATCGCTATGTGCGCAAGT
>JBCQUZ010000080.1:0-9309 GCA_047173645.1 Rikenellaceae bacterium | reverse complement strand
ACTTCAAAGAGATGTGCATCTCGGCAATTTACCCCAAGCCTCACACCACACAGCCCAATAAGGAGCATAAGGTTTTCCCTTACCTGTTGCGTGGGCTGAAGATAGAGCGGTGTAATCAGGTATGGAGCACCGATATTACCTACATTCCGATGGATGGTGGCTATATGTATCTGTGCGCCATAATCGACTGGCACTCAAGGTATGTACTTGCGTGGGGTATCTCAAATACGCACGATAGTGAATTCTGTCAAGAGCTTCTAAAAGAGGCTATTGAGAGATATGGTAAACCTGAGATTTTCAACACTGATCAGGGCAGTGAATTTACGTGTGCTAAGTTTGTTGAGATACTGCAAGTGAATGATATTCAGATTAGTATGGACGGCAAAGGTCGAGCATTGGATAATATTTTCATCGAGAGGCTTTGGCGTTCGGTAAAATATGAGTACATTTACCTCAGCAAACCCAGTACAGGTCGTGAACTATACGATGGATTGGAGGCGTATTTTGCCAATTATAATAGCGTGAGATTACATCAATCACTTGGGCACAAAACACCTAAGGCTGTATATATGGCTGCCGCTTGATGAGCCGAAATGCGCAAAAAGAGAGAAGAAAACCAGCGAAATAAAAATAATATTAACCGACACGAAGAGAGGGATATATCTTATTAGTTAAGAGAATGCTGTCTAAAGTCGGGGGAGTATTATACCTCGGACTCGGCTGAATCCTTAAGCAAGTTGTAATACTCCGTGTAAAGAGCTTGCATCTCGGAGGTTACAAACACCTCATCGACAAACTCTCGCAGATAGCTTTTATAGGTAGCCGCATACTCATCCACAGCATAGAGGTAGCTAATCAAAGGCCAAGACGAGCTAACGCTTCCCATCGAGCTAATCGCAATCGCGCTCATCGAACTGCTCGACATACCCACAGAGTTGCTCGATGTAGATTGGAACGCCTCGTTATTATCCCATGGAATCCACGTTAGCAGCGAGGTTGATGGGTCGTTATAGAGGTAGTAGTTGTGCGACATTCGCCCGTAGGTATCCCAGTTTTGGATCACGGCATTGGCTGCAAGCCACTTTAGGAAGGTATCGACATCGAATACGCTCTCTAACTCATCGCGCCAAGCTGCGTTGTCAGATGTGCGCGACGAGCTGTTCACGGCATCATAAAGCGCCCTTACGTCGCTATAATCTGGTGACGAGGTGTTGGTTTTAAGATACAACTCGCTTGTGTCGTACGACCCTGAGTTGAATTGCGCAGCATCGCCATCTGGCTTGTACAAGTTACCCGACCCATCGCTAAATTGGGTCTTGATCACCGTGTCGTCAACCTCCTCGACAAGTGTGTAGAGGCCAAAATATTGAGAACCTGAACCAGTGTCGACATACAATTCGCAGAATGCCGTTTGAGCGGCAGCCAAGCCAAAGGCTCTAAATAGATCGGCTCCGACCTTCTCGCGCATTAGCGACAAATCTTTGTAGTTATTTCCAAGATTTAGCTGCTTAAAACCATACATACGTTGGTTTGTCAAGGCTGGATAGTCCGACTCATATTGATCGAAATCCAATTTAAACGAGAGTTTCATAACCCCTGAGCTATAAGCGCTACTCAAACTTGAGTTACCCTTGAAACGTATACCCACTTTGTACCAATCCGTGCCATTGAAATTCACGGTGCAGGGTTGCCATATAGGGGTGTAGTCGTAGTTCGAGTTGTTGACTTTGCTAAGGTTGCTACTCAAATCCGATTTCATTGTACTCCACGCAGTTGAGCTAAGTGTAATATCCATTCTAAGCACCTCGCCTTGGGCAAATACAATATCATAGTTTGGCTCGACCGAGTTGCTGTGAGTGGCCTCACTCCAATCGGGGAATGTGTCGGTATCGGAGAGCGTTGGGTCGTACAACTCATCATCGTTATCAATGGTAGACTCCTCGATATAGTCAATATTGCGACATCCCACAACTATCAAAAGTGAGATGGCAAGAGAAAAAAGAGTATAAAATTTTGACATAGCTTTTTAGAATTTTTGTTTAAAACCGATGCTAAAGATATGAGCATTTTTATACTTTAGCAGGAAGTAATCGAATTTATAGCCAAACTCAAGGGCTGAATTGTCACCAGTTTTCAGATCGAAGCCTGTCGAGTAGCGCATCTTATAAAGCGCACTATCTTCTAGCTGTTGAAACGCTTCGGCGTAGAGGAATGGAGTTATTACACATTTGCGAATGTCGTACTCCACCTTGGCACGATAACGTAAGTAGGCCTCGCTACCTGCGTCGTCATCCGAGTAGTTGTTGCATCGCACTCTAAATGATGGGGTGAAGCGACCAAATTTATCTTTATAGGTGGCATCAAAAGCGAAACGGTGGTAGGTGTCATAGTCGTAATTACTACCGCTACTATAGCCTCCGAATGAGTTAAACGAGCTAGTCGATGTGCTTTCACCTCGATCGACAATTAAGCGATACGAAGCACCGATGTATAGGTTGTCAATCACCTTATAGCTAAGTCCTCCATTAAGCAGGAATTTATCGAAACCTTCACAGTAACGGAGCTCTGGACCAACTTCCAATTTTAGACCTTTGGCCAATTTAATATCGAAATCGAGTCCGAATTGATATTTGTATAGCTGCTCTGGATCACCCTTTTCACCCTCAGCAAAGGCCGAAGACAGAGAGGCGATAAAGAGAAGCGGAAGCAGAATTATCTTTTTAATATTCATCTTGTTTGCTAATTTTAATTTGACTCTATCGAGTAGTTGTTATCCTCGGGATTGAAGTAGATCACAATCGTGGCTACATCCTTTAGATAGTCGATCTTTTGGATCTCGAAGTGGCGGATATCGAATCCTGTACGCGCTTTTAGATCCTCGAGCAGAATACCATATCGAGCAATGTTTATATTCGAGATATTTTCATATACGATCTTCATTGAACCCTCGTGAGCACGGTTCAAGAATTTCTCCAGTACCCATAATCCAACGACGACAGCTGCATTGGTAAAGAGCAGCTCGACATAGCTAACCTTTTTATTAGCCAAGGCATTCATCACCGAGAGGCCGATCACCACAAACAGATAGGTCATCTGCTTGAAAGGAATCGCATCGGTTCGATAGCGGATAATTCCAAAAATCGCGAAGAGACCCAAGGCAAAACCAAGCTCCAATTTAACGCTATTGAGCAGGAAGCAGAGCAAGAAAACGGTCGAACCTACGGCCAAGAAGCTAAAGGTGTATGTACGTCGCGTACTATGTTTAAGATAGGGGAAACGCACTATCATTAGCAACACTGCCGAGTTGAGCAGGAATCTGAAAAGTAGCTCCACAAAGTCGTCGACATCAACCAACTTTATACCCAAAAAATTTAAACTTTCAATCCATTCAATCATAACTTAAATCCTTATTATATTTTATTTAACACTTTATCAATCACTCGATGTTTCACCTTAAAATTATTTATCTTAACTGAACTATCGGTTAGGCTTCGTCCGATACAATATTTACTAAAGCCCGAAGGTTTTAATCGCCGAGCATTCAGAGCGTCGATTATAGCGCTGTGACTCCGCCCATCGGTTTTCACCTCAACGATTACTAAATCATCGAGTTGCGCCGAAGATTCATTTCCCGCGAACTTCAGCGAGCTATCAATTGTGCAGCGCTCGTTCATCGCTTTGCTAACAAGCATTAGGCGGTTGAATCCATTCTCGAGTACTCTTTGCAACTCGTCGGTTTGGTAGGGTGACTTTTCGCTAATAAATTTGCGATCGACCTCATCAAAACCATCACCGCCATACTTTGAGGCTTTGCGAACCTTTACCGTTCTGCCCTTGTTGCTTTTGAATTTGATCTCTAGGAAGCTGCTATCGGTTGAGATATAGTTTCGTCTGCGGATCTTGTAGCGGTTCTTCTTGCCTCGATGATGGTTGTTGTACATCTGATCTTCGGGAGTATCGTAATAGGTTGTGGCGTATGGCAAGTTACGCTCTCCATCGACCTCCAAAAGATAGTAGTTGTCTTGAATATCGGCCAAGAGTTCTGGCAAAAGTGAGGCGGCAAACCAATATTTGCGATCGGTTCGATTCATCAACTTTACAGCATCCATCTCTGAGAGTGAAATTGGTGAGAATTTGGTGATAATATTACTTAATTGCATCAGCTGTACTTAAGATTAATGTTTTACTTTGCACGACAAAGATTACAATTTGTAACCTTTCTGCAATATCTATTCTGCCAAATGCATAATTTATTCTACCAAAGTTAATTTACTATTGATTTTTCCAAAAATTAATATTATCTTTACGTATCCTTTCTAACCAAAAGGCTAAAACAATCTAAAACTTCAAAACTCATGAAAAAGAATCTTTTAATTCTGACTGTGGCCTTCCTCATGGCCGCACCAACTTTGATGGCAAAGAGCATCAAAGTTGCATCGCTTAGCCAATTCGCTACGCTCATCGCCCAAGACAACCAAGAGATCAAATTGGTGGCTGGAACTTACTCTTTACGCGACTATCTAAACGCCGACTCGATCAGCAGTCGCGTAGCACGCAAAGATTACCAATACCTTAAATTCTCGGGTAGCGGCAACACAATCGACATGAAGGGGGTAATTCTCGAAGTAGACACCGAACTTAGAGAACTTCTCAAACACCCTATCCACACCGACGAAATTATGGTAACTGGCAACAACAACCACCTCAAAGGTCTCGAGATAAAGCACAAAGGCTTCACCACATCTCCTGGCGGTTGTGCTTTTACGGTCAAAGGCGCTGGCAACACAATCGAAGGTTTCACTCTTCGCGTTCAAGGCTCAGCTCCTTATGGATATGGAGATCTATTTGGCAAGGGCAAGGATCATGTTATCAAGCACCAAAAGCATAGCGGTTTTTTGATCACTGGCGACAAAACAACTGTTATTGGTTGTAACCTATATATTAGATCGTTCGGTCACGGATACTTTATCCAACAAAACCCCGAGGATGTAACTCTTATTGATTGCTACGTAGAGGGTGAGATCCGCACAACCGAAGATATGCTTACCGAGACCGACGGACCAGCTTTCGACGTTAATTTTAGAACGTTGAGCCCTAATCGCGACGGCGAGTATGTGGTAACAACGGGTTACGTTAAGGCTCTTTGCGAGGAGGGATTCCGCACGTATGGAGCTTGTAAGAATCTTCGCTTTATCAACTGCACTGCCAAAAATACTCGCGGTGGATTTGAGTTACGTTCGTGGGATGAGAGTATGTATCTAGAAAATTGTACAGCTATCGGCACTGAGCGTGCTTATTGGCTTGGCGAAGGCGCTATCGCTAAAAATTGCAAGGGTGACGCTTGTTACGGTCCACTTTTGTATGTCGAGGGAGGCAACTGCGATGTTGACATCAAACTTATCGCAAGTGAATCTAAATATATCGTTAATGCCTTGGCGACAATTCATGGCAAAAACAACAAGATCAAGATCAGCCCATACAAAGGAAAAGATCAAGCGATCAACCTTCCAATTATGTTGGGTTACGTGCAACCAGAGCATGGTGAGGCGATGTCTCCTTTCACCGAGAGCGCTTGCGAGAATCTGACACTCGAGAACAGCACACAGATGAGTGTTATTGTTGGTAAGCAGTGCACAGAACCTAGCTGCAATATCTCAACAAAGGGTCAAATTTGGAGAGACTAACTGCAACAAATATAAACAAACCAAACTTTACAAATTTATGAAAAAGGGACTTCTAACGCTTTTGCTACTCTCGCTTTTTGGGATGGCGGTCGCTAAAAATTACACTCTAACATCTCCTAATAAAGAGATCGTTGTCACAGTATCGGTTCAAGTCGAGACAACATACTCGGTTGCCTACAAAGGCGAGGAGATTATCTCAACTTCACCACTCTCAATGACCTTTGCCAATGGCACAGAGGCTGGAGTAAAGATGAAGGCTCGAGGCAGCGTGAAATCGGTTAGCGAATTGATCACTCCAACACTACCTACGAAATTCGATCTAATTGAGAATCAGTATAACCAACTTACGCTCTCGGCAGGGGCATATGACATTGTCTTTAGAGCTTTCGACGACGGTGTTGCATATCGCTTTGAGACTCGCTTCAAAGAGCCAACTATTGTCGAGTCAGAGCAGGTGGTTTATAGCATCGCCGAAGATGGCATGGCCTACTTCGGCCAAGAGGAGTCGTTGTATTCGCACCAAGAGCGCGTCTACATCACTGGTCCTCTTTCAGGATTCCAAACGGGCGATTTTGCAAGTATGCCGATGGTCACCACAAACTCTAAGGGTGTTCGCACTCTTATCACCGAGGTCGACCTTGAGAGCTACGCAGGAATGTTTATTGAAGTCGCTGAAGAGAAGCAGTTGAAGGGTAAATTTTCACCTTATGCACTCGAGTGCGAGCAGACTTCGGATAGAGATGTAAAGGTTACAAAATATGCTGACTATTTGGCTAAAGTCGAAGGCACACGCACCTATCCATGGCGCGTTGCGATCATCACCGACAATGATGGCGACTTGATCACCTCGACAATGGTGGCACGTCTTGCTTCGCCAAATCGACTAGAGGATACATCGTGGATCACTCCAGGTAAGGTGGCGTGGGATTGGTGGAACGCCAACAATATATATGGTGTAGATTTTGAGGCTGGCATCAACACTCAAACCTACAAATATTTTATTGACGTCGCTTCGAAATACAATCTCAAATATATTATCTTAGATGAGGGTTGGTATGATATCAACAAGGATATCCTTTCGGTAGTTCCCGAGATCGACATGGCTGAACTTATCGCCTATGGCAAGCAAAAGTGCGTAGATATTATCCTTTGGGGCACATGGAAGGCGCTTCAAGACAAGGAGGATGAGGCTTTGGCTAAGTTCGAGGAGTGGGGCATTAAAGGTATCAAGATCGACTTTATGCAGCGAGACGACCAAGAGATGGTCGATTTTTACTATCGAATTGCTCAAAAGGCTGCCGATCACAAGCTCCTTGTCGATTATCACGGATGCTACAAGCCTACTGGACTTCAACACACATATCCTAATGTGATCTCGTTCGAGGGTGTCAAAGGTCTCGAGAATTTGAAATGGTCGGCTCTGCCAGATCCTCAACACAACCTCTACCTTCCTTTCTTGCGCATGGTCGCAGGTCCGATGGATTATACCCCAGGAGGCATGACAAACCTCTACCGCGAGGAGTATTTAATCAACTACGAACGCCCATCGGTATTGGGTACTCGTGCTCACCAGATGGCTCTATACGTTGTTTTCGAGAGTCCGCTTCAAATGTTGGCCGATAACCCTAGCAACCTAGACCGTGAGCCCCTCACAATGGAGTTCCTTAGCCAAGTGCCTGTTACGTGGGATGAGACTCGTGTGATAGAGGCTGAGTTGGGTGAATATATCGTTATCGCTCGTCGCAAAGGCGATAAGTGGTATTTGGGAGGTATGACCAATTGGACTGAGCGCGAATTCAAAGTGTCGCTCAATTTCCTCGATGAGGGTGGCTACAAAATCACCTCGTGGGAGGATGGTAAGAATGTTAAGCGCCAGGCTCAAGACCACGCAAAGTATATCCGCCAGGTTGATAATGGCTCGAGCGTTACGATGAAATTGGCCTCAGGAGGCGGTTACGTTGCCATTATCGAGAGGTAGCGAGATTGCCTATCAAAAGGCTTAAAATAAAATTAGGGCAGCTAAAAAGTCTAAAAAACTTGTTAGCTGCCCTTTTTCTCATTAATTTGCTTCGAATTCTCTTAGTATTTATCGAAGTGAACCTTCGACTCAATATACTTATTCTTAGGTGTCGGAGTCCCATCAGGATACCCTACGGCAATAACCGAAAGAGGCATAACGCCATCAGGAAGCGAAAGAGTCTCCTTGAGCAAAGCCTCAAATTTCTCATTTCCATAAGCGCCAGTCCAAACCGTACCAAGCCCCAACGATGTCGCAGCAATCAAAATATTCTCAGTAGCTGCCGAGCAATCCAAAACCCACGATCCGCTAAGGTTAGTATCTCCAAGAACCACGATAGCCGCAGGAGCTTTTCCAACTGGTGGCTTCACACCGCCTAACTTCGAGAGGATCTCTTCGTCTTGGATAATAACAAACTCCCAAGGCTGTCTGTTCGATCCCGAGGGGGCTGCCATACCCGCCTTAACTAGCTCAATTAATAGCGATTTGCTCACCGACTCAGCGGTATAGCTTCTAACGCTCGTTCTCTGGTGGATGCTCTTCAAAGTGGCATTTTCATAATTTTGAGCCGATAGGCTAAAGGCTACACAGAGGGCGGCCACGAGCGATAATAGGGTTCTTTTTTTCATAATTGTGGTTAATTTATATTAAAGTTTACTTTCTAGCAAAAAGTCTCTCCAAGGCAAAGATAAGAAAAGTTTTATAAATTAACGCGCAAAATCGACAACTCCCGTGTGAATATCAAACACGCCGCCGATGATTTTAATCTTTCCCTCACGCTCCAAAGAGGCTAATATCTCACTACCCCGTCTCACATTTTCGACCATCACATCGACGTTAAAGGCCACCGCACGACTCTGAAACTCTTTAGAGGATGGATCGCCTCCCTGAGCCGAGGTGAGTTCTACCGCTGGCTGAATCTTGCGCATTAGCTCCGTGAGGTTGCCATCCTTTAATCCTGCGCAAGCTGCATTGACCGCACCGCACGATTCGTGTCCCAAGACCAGAACCACCTTGCTACCGATATATTTACAGGCGTACTCTGCGCTAGCTAGCATATCGTCACTCACCACATTGCCAGCAACACGAGCCACGAAGATATCACCTATGCCCATATCGAAAATGGTCTCTACAGGAACACGCGAGTCGATACAAGAGATGATGATAGCCTTAGGAGCTTGACCAACCTCGGCCGAAAGAGCCAATTGCGCTTGAGGGTCACGCACTCGAGGGGTTTTATTGACGAAGTTTTGGTTTCCTCGGCTCAGCAGCAACAAGACCGAATCGGGGGTCAAATTCTCGAGCTCCGATGATCGAAGGATTCTTTTTTCAACCTCTTGAGTGATTTTGATTTTATTCGATACGCAGCCGCTTAACACAAAGAAAGAGAGCGCAGCAATGATAAACTTTTTCATATAAGTCAATTTTATTTTTAAAATAGCCCTACAAAAATTGTCCCATATTAGATTCTCAAAAAATAATTACGCTCAAAAATAGCACTTTGCCGAAGCACGTCGTTATCAAAGGGTTAAAAGAGCAACTTTTTTTGCTATTCTATTAAAAGCATTGCGATATTTTTATTACTTTTGTAAGTGAAGTGTTCCTTTT
>JBCQUZ010000079.1:0-9319 GCA_047173645.1 Rikenellaceae bacterium | reverse complement strand
TGTATGTACATTATCAACTACAAAAATAGTAAAAAAGTTTCGAATAATCAAATTTTTGGTGTTGATGCTCTCTGTTTTGTGAAATAAAAAGTTGCTAATTGTGGTTGTTTGATTGTAGGTTGATTTTGTTATTATTTTATGTGTTTTTATTGGATTTTATTTTGTGGTAAAATAACATACAAAAAGGGCGTAAAAAAAGCTGTTCCCCCGAAAGGAAACAGCTTTTTACGCCCTTTTTGTAATATTTTTTTATCTAACGATAGTCTCGTCGCGGTCTGGACCCACCGAAATAACCTTGATAGGTACGCCCGTTTGCTCCTCGATAAACTCTACATACTCTTTAAATTCAACAGGGAAATCCTCATATTTGCGAACGTTGCAAATATCGCATTTCCAACCCTTAAACTCCTTATATATAGGTTTGATCTCTCCCTCGACAGTGTATGGGAAATTTTCTGTACGTACGCCGTCAATCTCGTAAG
Source organism: Rikenellaceae bacterium (assembly GCA_047173645.1). Lineage (GTDB taxonomy): Bacteria > Bacteroidota > Bacteroidia > Bacteroidales > Rikenellaceae > Alistipes. Next base: position 8,837 of record JBCQUZ010000079.1, on the reverse strand, counting down.
CCACAGCTATTTTGATCGTATCGAAGTCGTTAAGTACGTCAGACTTCATCATGATAAGTTGAGTCGCTCCATCGACCATAATCGCATAGTTTAGAGCAACCATATCTAGCCATCCGCAACGACGTTCGCGACCAGTCACAGCGCCATACTCGCGACCAATATCGCGCATGTTTTTGCCATCCTCATCGAATAACTCTGTAGGGAATGGACCACTACCTACGCGTGTGCAATATGCTTTGAAGATTCCGAAAACCTCGCCAATCTTATTAGGTGCAATACCTAGACCTGTACATGCTCCTGCGCACACCGTGTTTGACGATGTTACGAATGGATATGATCCGAAGTCAACATCCAAGAGCGTACCTTGTGCTCCCTCTGCCAAGATCGCCTCGTCGCGCTTAAGTATCGCATTGATCTCGTGCTCTGAATCGATGATAGTGAAGCTCTTAAGATATTCGATAGCCTCCATCCATTGAGCCTCAAGAGCTGTGATGTCGAAATCGTAGTTTAGTGATTTTAGTATCTGCTCGTGGTGAGATTTAGCTGCTCCATATATTTGGTCGAAGTTCAAGAAAATATCTCCTACACGTACACCATTACGGCTAATTTTATCGGTATAAGTGGGACCTATACCCTTGCCTGTAGTTCCGATCTTGCCCGAGCCCTTTGCTGCTTCATATGCAGCATCTAGTGAGCGGTGAGTTGGGAGAATAAGGTGTGCCTTCTTCGAGATATAGAGGCGCTTAGTGAGGTCGTGACCGCTCTTTGCGAGTGCCTCAGCCTCCTCTCTAAACAAGATAGGATCTAGTACAACGCCATTACCGATGATATTGACCTTGTCGCCTTGGAATATGCCCGATGGGATTGAGCGGAGGATATACTTTTCGCCATTAAATTCGAGTGTATGTCCAGCATTTGGACCACCCTGAAAACGAGCCACGACTTTGTAGTTTGGTGTCAAAACATCTACTACTTTACCTTTGCCTTCGTCGCCCCATTGCAATCCAAGAATCACATCTACTTTTTTCATGTTTTATTTTTATATAAAATTATGCTTAAATTATGCAAAGCGATTTGGTGTGCAAAGCGATTTGCCCTCAAAGATATAAAAAAATAGTGAAAAAGTATTAATTAAATTAAAGTTTTGTGATTTTTTGCTTTTTGCTACACAAAATGATGCAACAAAAGAGATCTCTAACGCTGTTAGAAACCTCTTTTATTGGGTGTTTGTTGGATGAAAATATTATAGGGGAGAAAATAGAACTTCCCTACATATCGTCGTCGTTGTCGTCAAATTCACTTGTTGTGGATCTGCGACGTGGGCGTGGCTCATCTTCATCTTCATCATCTGTCGGAAGGTCATCCGCACCTTTGATGTCATCGTCGAATATATCTTTTTCGTCGTTGTTGGTAATGGTATCTACCTTGACATTAATCTTCACCAAATAGTCGATCTCTTCTGTCGCGAAGGGTACAGCGTAGAAAAAATCTCCGTTTGGTTTATCGATTCTCATCATCGCATCTGTGTATCCAAGTGGATATGCCTCCTTGACCATCGCTTGAAGCTCAGATGATAGGTTGTTTAGACTCGTAACAAGTCGCTTTTTGGGTGCTCTCTTTATTGCCATTTTATAATTTTACCTCTTGAGTGTTTCTAAATTTTCTGCAAGTATAAGCAAAATTTGAATATTGATAAAATTTGTGAAAAAAAAATTGCGATAATTTCTCACTTTCGGCGAAAATAGCTACCTTTACGAACGTTATACAGATATATTATGCAAAAAAAAATAGAGGAGTTGCGTGCTTTGCTCAATTTCCACTCTCATAAATACTACGTTGAGAACTCTCCCGAGATCTCCGATTTTCACTTCGATACACTCCTTCGTGAGCTTCAAGATTTGGAGTCGGCACACCCCGAATTTTTCGATCCAAACTCTCCGACTCAACGTGTGGGAAGTGATTTGACGAGTGAGTTTTTTGCCGCAGAGCATAGATTTCCGATGTTGTCGTTGGGTAACACCTATACTTTCGATGAGTTGCATGATTTTGTAGAAAAAGTAACATCGGAGGTGGGCGATGTCGAGTTTGTGTGCGAATTAAAATTCGATGGCACAGCAATATCTTTGACATACGAAGATGGCGCGTTGGCAAGAGCCGTGACACGAGGCGATGGCGCCAAGGGCGATGATGTAACGCGCAATGTGCGAACCATTCGCTCTATACCTCTGCAACTTATGGGTGATTACCCTCCGTTTTTCGAGATCCGTGGCGAGATTGTGATGCCCTACGCTTCGTTCGATAGGTTGAATGGCGAACGCGAAGCGGTGGGGGAGCAACCCTTTGCGAACCCTCGTAATGCAGCGGCTGGAAGCCTAAAGCAACAGTCGTCGGCTGTGGTGGCAAGGAGGGGGTTGGATTGTATGTTGTACCAAATTGTGGGCGAGGGGTTGCCTTTCGATTCACATTGGAGTAGCTTGGAGTCGGCGGTGGAGTATGGTTTTAGAGTGTCGGAGTGTCGCAAGTTGTGTCGCACGATGGGGGATATAGATGAATTTATCGCCTATTGGGATGTGGAGCGTGCTAATTTGCCATTTGCGACGGATGGCGTTGTAATAAAGGTAAATGATTATAAATCGCAACGCGAGTTGGGATTTACAGCCAAAGCGCCTAAATGGGCGGTGGCATATAAATTTAAAGCGGAGCAGGCGCTCACCCGATTGGAGAGTGTCGATTTTCAGGTGGGGCGAACGGGAGCTATAACTCCAGTTGCAAACCTTGATCCTGTACCTTTGGCTGGAACAACCGTCAAGCGAGCATCGTTGCACAATGCGGAGCAGATCGCATCGCTCGATATTCGACTGAAAGATATGGTATATGTCGAGAAGGGAGGCGAAATTATCCCCAAAATTACGGGAGTAGAGCTGTCGGCTAGAGGTGCGGATAGTGTGCCATTTGAGTATATCACAAAGTGTCCCGAATGTGGGGTAGAGCTTGTGAAGTATGAAGGCGAGGCGAAACACTATTGCCCTAATCAAAGTCATTGCCGTCCGCAGATTTTGGGGCGAATAATCCACTTTATACGTCGCAAGGCGATGAATATTGATGGTCTGGGTGATGAGACGGTGGAGTTGTTATTCGAGAATGGATTGTTGAATAATATTGCGGATCTCTACTCTTTGCGTGCGGAACAGCTTGTTGGATTGCCTCGTTTGGGCGAAAAGTCGGCGGAGAATATAATTTCGAGCATCCGTAATTCGGCGGTGGAGGTTCCATTCGCGAGGGTGTTGTTTGGAATGGGTATTAGATTTGTGGGCGAGACGACAGCCAAATATATCGCTTCGCACTTTGAGACTATGGATCGGGTGATGACTGCATCGAGAGATGAGCTAATTGAGGCGCAGGAGGTTGGCGAAAAGATTGCCGATTCTGTGTTGGATTATTTTGCCGACCAAGATAACCAAGCGATAGTTGAGAGGTTGCGCGAGGCGGGTGTGCAGATGGAGATTCAACAGAGTCAAAGGGCTTCGTCGAATTTGGAGGGTCAAAACTTTGTGATCTCTGGAAAATTTACGCAATATAGTCGCGATGAATTGAAGGCGATGATCGAGAGTCACGGAGGTAAGATGTTGGCAGCCGTTTCGTCGAATGTAACATTTTTGGTTGCAGGCGAGAAGATGGGGGCAGCCAAACTACAAAAGGCACAAAAGCTAGGTGTGCAGATAATTTCGGAGATGGAGCTGTTGTCGATGATTGATCGTGAGGAGCAATCTCAACCTCAAACACAATCGCAACAACCGTCTGTTGAAACCGAAAAGCCTCAAGAGGAGACTCTACCACCTATCCAAGGAACACTATTTTAAAGAGAAGATAAAACAAAATATAACAAAAGAGCATAAATGAAGAATTTGAGCGGAGTAGGAGTAGCAATGGTAACTCCATTTACGCCCGATGGGCGAGTAGATTATGAGGGATTAGCGAGAATGATCGACTATGTGATTGAGGGCGGTGTAGATTATATCGTGGCACTAGGTACCACAGCCGAGACCCCAACACTCTATATGCCAGAGCGTGCAGTGATCGCGATGTTTATCACCAACCATGTGGCAGGGCGAGTGCCTCTCGTTATGGGTGTGGGTGGTAACTCTACATCGGAGGTGTTGGATCAACTCAGAGAGTTTGATTTGAGAGGTGCCGATGCAATTTTGAGCGTTACGCCATACTACAATAAACCTTCGCAGGAGGGTTTGTATCAACACTTCAAGGTGGTGTCGGAAAATTCACCTCTTCCGATTATCTTGTACAATATCGCTGGACGTACGGGAGTCAATATGACAGTCGAGACAACATTGCGTATTGCGCGCGATTTCGACAATGTGATCGGAGTGAAGGAGGCATCGGGCAATATTGAGCAGATCCAAAGCGTTATTGACCAAAGACCAGAGGGATTCTTGGTCTTGGCGGGTGACGACGGCATTGCGGTAGATATTATGCGTAGAGGTGGCGATGGTGTGATCTCGGTTGCGGCAAATACATTCCCAACGAAGTTTATGAAGTGCATGAACTTGGCAAAGGAGGGTAAATACACCGAAGCGGAGGAGCTATACACCGAAATGGCAGAGGCTGTAGATGCACTCTTTGCGGAGGGTAACCCCACGGGAGTGAAGTGTGCATTGGCGGCGATGGGAATTATTGGTGATCGCATGCGATTGCCCCTGGTTTCGGGAACCGAGGAGTTGTCGGCGAAGTTTAAAACTCTAATTTCAAAGTATAATCTGCATTAAAATTGCAGAGGTGTGATGTATGATTAAAAAATTGTTAACCATAGCGCTTCTGTTGCCCACGATGTTGTGGGCAAAGGTGCCAAATGAGGATGATGTTCTCGATAAAATTACCGATGTCAATAGTGGATTTTACTATCCCGATTTGATGTTGAGATTCGAGATGGGGGATATTGCCCTCACCGCGGAGGAGTATCACTATCTATATTATGGTTTTCAATTTATAGATGAATATAAACCTATGGAGTCTAATCCGCAGCTGGATAATTTGATTGTTTTGGCGGCGGAGATAGATCCCGACAAACCGACGGTTGAATCGTTGGAGTCGATTGTGAGCATTGCGGATCAAATCCTAGTGCGTGACCCTTTCAACCCCAAAGTATGGAATATCTTGGCATATGCCTATGGTGCCTTGGGCGACAACATCAAGGAGAGAGAGGCGTATGATAGGGTTAATAAGATTTTGCAGACGATAGATGCGTCGGGTGATGGACTCAAGGAGAAGAGCCCCAAACATATCTTGATGTTAGACCATGCCCTGGATTTCATGGCATCGCAAAATATGCGTACCGCACGAGCGATGGTCATAAGTCGCGATGTGCAATTTGTGCCAATTACGGTGCCCATAAAGGTGGATGGCAAAAAGTTCAAGGGTTATTACTTCGATTATAGTCGAATATACAAAAATAAGCCAGAGGGTGTTGTCTTTACCAAAGCACGTACATGGCAATTTAATAATCTCAAACCTAAGGAGTATAAATAACTATGCGTAGATACCTATATATAATAATGGCTATGGCGTTGTTGTTTGTGTCGTGTAGCGACAAAGATGGAGAGTTTTATGAAGAGGGTGGAAGTGGCGAAGAGCAGCAACAACAGACGGATACGGATGATAGCGATGAGCAGGTAAATGACCATGATGATGATATTGTGGAGCAAACAACAATAATGTACTTTATGGGTACATCGTTGAAGAGTAACTATTTCGATAGGTATAATATCCCCGATACTCAATCGGCAGTTGCCAGTGGGGCTTTGGGAAGCAATGGAAGGTTGTTGATATTTATGCCTAATATATCGAATGCTACATTGTACGAAATATACCAAACATCGGGTGGCTATGCAACCGAAACGATTGCGACATTTGAGGATGGGTACAACTATAAGAGCTTCTCGACAACTCCAGCGAATTTGGTCGATGTGATCGAAAAATCGCAGGAGTATGCACCAGCCAAGAGATATAATTTGATTTTGAGCGGACATGGTACAGGATGGGTTTTGCAGAGCCATCCAAGTTTGAGATCTATTGATACGGAGCTCTTTAGTTGGGAGAAGAGAGATAATGTAGATGTGGAGACTCGTTTTTTTGGAGGATCTACAGATGGTTATATGGAGGTTACGGAGTTTAGAGAGGCTCTGGAGCAGATCTCCACGAAGTTTGGATATATATTGTTCGATATGTGTTTTATGTCGAATATCGAGACTATTTATGAGTTGAAGGATTTGTGCGACAATGTTGTCGCTTCGCCTTGTGAGGTTATGGGTTATGGTTATCCGTACCAAACTATCTTGCCTCAGTTGTTTACCGACGACGGAAAGAATTATGATTTGGAGGGGGCTTGTTTGGCTTTTTATGAATTTTACGATAACTTAAGCAACTATCCATCGGGAGCGGTGGCTCTGTGTCAAACGGCAAATTTGGAGAGGTTAGCCTCGGTTTTGAAACGAATAAATGAATCGGGGGTAAATAGTGTCGATATAAACGATTTGCAGTGTTACGAAAATTTGGCGAGTAATGTTTTTTGCGATTTGTGGCACTACGTAAATGAAGCGTGTGTGGATTCGTCGCTTTTGTCGGAGTTTAATAGCGCAATGGATTTGGCATTTCCAGTGAAGTATCATACAGATCAATTTTATACGGGGCTGTCATACTCTGATTCGGTGTGGGAGAGCGGTAGAACCTATTGGGTAGATATAGATGATACTACCTTTTCGGGGGTGTCGACAACTGAACCAAGTACGAAATTTACAGATGAATGGGTCGAAACTTCGTGGGCTGTGGCGACAATGGCAAACTAGCTGAGTGAGAAATAACAATAAATAAGATACCTATCTATTTGAGAGTAGTAAAAGAGCGAGAAAATCGCTCTTTTTTTTGTTTTATATATTTTATGCACTATCTTTGCAATGCAATACAGAGGTGAACTTGTTCGAGGTCACCGCCCTAAATAAAAAGAATAATCCATTTTATATGCAAGATGTAGCGGCATTGGAGGGCAAAAGCCTAGCCGAACTAAAGACCATAGGTAAGAACCTAGGTATCAAAAACGTGAATATACGTAAAGGAGAGCTTTTGACGAAGATTAAAGAGGTAGCATCGGCTCCTCAATCGCAAGAAAGTAGTGATGGTGAGATGTCGCAAAAGCCACGTCGCGGGCGAAAACCTAAAGCAGATAAGAGTGTGCAACCCTCAAAAGAGGAGGTAACAACTGTGCAGGAGCTACAATTTGATACACCTCAAGATGCTCAACAATCGAAAGTTAAGGAGAAACCACAGCGTGGTCGTCGTCCTCGTGTCGCTAAATCTGCGGAGTCTGTGGAATCAACAGCGATAGTTGGGGCAACAGAACAAACAAGCGTAATAGAGCAAACATCTGAGCAATCATCGGCATCGGAGAGTTTACCCCAAACGATTATATCAGAGTCATCATCTGAACAACCCGTTGAGCAATCAACCGCATCAACGCAGGAGGTTCAAGTTAGCTCAAATAGACCACAATATGATAATCAAAACCGCCAACAACGTGGTAAAAATCGTCAGCAAAAGGGTCAACAACAAAATAATCATAGCAATAATAATAACAGTAACAATAATCACCACCATCACAACCAAAATCAACAATCAGAGACCCAAGCGGAGATTATCACCAAGGATGATTACACAGGAGTGATTGCAGGCGAAGGAGTGTTGGAGGTTATGCCCGATGGATATGGATTCCTCCGCTCGGCAGATTATAACTACCTTAATTCGCCCGATGATGTTTATGTGTCGCCGAGCCAAATCAAGATGTTCGCCCTTAAGGCAGGTGATACTGTGAGCGGTTTTATTCGCCCGCCTAAGGAGGGAGAGAAATATTTTCCGCTTGTTAAGGTTGAGCAGATAAATGGTCTGGAGCCTCAATATATCCGCGATAGAGTGCAATTTGAGTATCTCACACCGCTATTTCCGAGCGAAAAATTTAAACTCACGGGGAGTAGCCACAATAGCATCTCGAATAGAATTATAGATCTCTTTTCGCCAATCGGAAAGGGTCAACGTGCGCTGATTGTAGCGCAACCAAAGACGGGTAAAACAATGTTGTTGCAGTCGATAGCCAACGCTATTGCAGATAACCATCCCGAAGCATATATGATTGTGCTATTGATAGATGAGCGTCCCGAAGAGGTTACCGAAATGGCACGCAACGTAAAAGCGGAGGTTGTTGCTTCGACATTTGACGAACAAGCATCGCGCCATGTGAAGGTTGCCGAAATGGTGTTGGAAAAGGCGAAGAGAATGGTGGAGTGTGGTCACGATGTGGTGATCTTCTTGGACTCTATAACCCGTTTGGCGAGAGCCTACAACTCCGTACAACCAGCATCGGGTAAGGTTTTGTCGGGAGGAGTAGATGCCAATGCTCTGCACAAACCAAAGAGATTTTTTGGTGCGGCACGTAACACCGAAGAGAAGGGGTCGCTTACGATCATCGCCACAGCACTTATCGATACAGGTTCTAAGATGGATGAGGTGATCTTCGAAGAGTTCAAGGGAACAGGTAATATGGAGTTGCAGTTGGATAGAAAACTATCGAACAAACGAGTATATCCTGCGGTAGATGTTATCTCGTCGGGTACTCGTCGCGATGATCTGTTGTTGCCTCGCGAGGTGTTGAGTCGCTCATGGATCCTTCGCAAATTCTTAGCAGATATGAATACCGTTGAGGCTATGGAGTTCCTCCAAAAGCAGATGAGCCTTACGGATACGAACGAGGAGTTTTTGGCGACAATGAACCAATAAAA
>JBCQUZ010000078.1:0-9482 GCA_047173645.1 Rikenellaceae bacterium | reverse complement strand
GCATAGACTCTCGCTTGTTCTCTGTGTGGGGTCTTTGCCGAACCTATAGGTGGGAGCTTGTCGAGTTCTATGCCATTCTTGTGTCTGGTTCTCGGCAACTAAAACCCCACAAGACCAATGACAAAAGAGAACACAGTAGCCGTAATATACCACTGCGACCGCCTATCCGAAAAGGTGATCCGCAACCGCCAGAAACTCCAACGCAGACTACAGCGAGCCATAGAAGATATGGTGGAAGATGGGTTTATAAACTTCATCCTCCCACTCGACGAGCGCAGCCCACTGCCCACGAGCTTCATAGATGCAATCATAGCCGAGAAGTCACACAACCTCAATATCCGCCTAACAATAATGCTCCCCTACGAGATCGAGGAGTGCTTCTCCGTAACCCCTGCTGAGCGACTAAAAGCCTACACCCAACACGCTGACGAGATAATCTACAACCAAAGGGAATATGATATTGAGACGCTACCCAACCAAGTAGAAAACCTTCTCGCTAAATCCTCAGCCCTAATAATCTACTACGAGAAAAACTGCTCACAGCTCAGCTACATCACCCATCAAGCGCAACACAAACGCCTGCCGTTCATAAATATAAATCTGTGAATCACCCCATCATCACCGCTGCATAGAAATATGAATTTAATTGAGTATATTTGCGTTCATTTTAATTAACAAATTTTTATGTCACATTTTACTTTAAACATTATCTTAATTCTTTTCGCAGTAACCATTTTCGCCATCCTTTATAGTTTTGGGTATCTAAATAAAAATTATCGCATTTGGAGTTACACACATTCGCAGTATAAAACTTTCCAAAAAGAGACAAGGGGTGATTGTTCGTGGGATAGATTTATCTTGTATTATCAGCGTCGACACAGCCAATGTATTGGAAAGAGTGAGGAGGAGTTGAATCAGAAAATATCCGAAAGAGAGGAGCTCGAGGAGATGTTATCAATGTATGGATCTGTTATTGAAAAATATCTCCAACAGGACAAATTCCAATACAAAAAGGAGTATGCTGAGATGATGGTAGAGATTGATAATTTCGAGGTCATAAATGAGGATTCAAAGGAAGAGAGCTTGTCGGAAGAGATCTCATCTGAAGAGGTACTTTCGGAAGAAGTTCCAACGGAGAATGAAATCACTTTTGAAGATCTTCTTTTAGTAGCCGAGGATGAAAAAGAGGCTCTATGCAATAAGATTGATGCCTATATAAAACCTAATGTTCGTGGTCGAGGAATCGCTTTAATGATTCTCGCCCTTAGAGCCAATAGCCAGCTTACAACCGCTCATTCCAACAGGCTTCATTACGATTTAATTAGGAGCCGATTCAAACATAATATAGGCAGTAATGAAAGTGTCGGAAAGCATCTAAATGTGGGAAAATATTCATTTTCAGCTGAGGAATTGGAGACTACGATGAAGATATTTCAACTGTAATCAACATAGATTGGTTGTTATTAGTTGTCATTAGTTGTTGACAACTAATGACAACCTTCGAAACCCCCTTAAATTGCTGTAAATTAACTATAATTGCATCGCCATTTCTAAATGAATTGGCGGTGCTTTTTTGTATATTCTGCCCACAAACAAGCATCTAATAAGTGGGCGGATTGTATATTTTATGAGTAAATTATTAATGCTACTTGAAGATGGCAATGCGAATGTAAAACTGGAGATTAGTGGTGAGGATCTTTTGACGTTTTCTGAGGATCTAATAAATAGAGCAAAGGATGAACTTGCAGCAAAAGTGGAGGAGGCACGAGCTGAGCGACACCTCACAAAAGATGAGGTGAAAGGTATCTTCGATGTCTGCGACACCACCCTTTGGCATTGGAATAAGAGGGGCTACTTGAAGGTGGTCAAGACTGGTAATAAGGTTCGCTATTTGAAGTCGGACGTAGATCGAATTTTACACAACAAAAGTATCTAACGATGGCAGAAAATAAAATCACACACGAGAGCGTAATAAACTCCGTGATGGCGAAGCACGACCAGATGAATGGGTCGGATTTTCCGCTGCATCTATTTCCGAAGCGGTTCCAAGATATTGCTCGTGAGTCAAGCTTCTCGCTTGGATATCCTCTCGATTTCATCGCTGGCTCGATGATGTTTGCCTCTGCCGTAGCGATTGGGGCTACTTTCAATATCAAAGTTAAGGAGGGTTGGACGGAGAGTCTGATCTTCTACCTCGCTATCGTTGGCAAGGCTGGAACCAATAAGTCGCACCCTATGAGCTTTGCGATGTCGCCACTCTTTGACTTTGATGCAGTCCAAAATCGTATCTACAAGGAGCAATATGCAGAGTATCTGCAAATGCTATCAATGAACAAGAAAGAGCGAGATGAGCAGGGAGGCACAGAGCCATTGCACCCTCCTAAGCTCACTAAGTTTGTCGTGTCGGACGTAACGCCCGAAGGGTTGGCATACATTCACGAGCAGAACAAGCGCGGGATATGCCTCTACTCCGATGAGCTAAAGAGTTGGATTAACAATTTCAACCGCTACTCCAAGGGTTCAGAGGAGCAGTTTTGGTTGTCGAACTTTTCGGGCAAACCAATTATTATTGATCGACGTAGCGCAGAGGCTTCAATCTCGGTGCGCAGGTCTCTAATTGGTGTCATTGGTAGTATTCAGTTATTGCAACTTCGAGATCTTGCAAAGGGTGATAAAGGTTGTAATGGATTCTTGGATCGCATACTCTTCTTGCTTCCTCGCAGGTTGCAAAAGGAGTATTGGAATATCGAAGAGGTGTCGCCACTAATCAGTTCGCAGTGGTCGGCAATCATCACGGAGCTAATCAACATCGAGTGTCCGATGGATGAGAATGGCAACCCTACACCCACGATACTCGCCTACACGAGCGAAGCCAAGGCTCGGCTATATGAGTGGCAACGTCACAACACAGACCTCTGCAATGGTGAATTTGATGAGCGTTTAGTGGGCATTTACAGCAAGTTGGAGATCTATGTTTCGAGATTTAGCCTGCTTATGCAACTCATTCGTTGGGTCTATCGAGATGCAGGGCGTGAGGCGATTGATCTTCAAAGTCTCGAAGCTGCTATTGCTCTCACTGAATATTTCCGAAGTACCGCCCAAAAGGTGCTTGACTTCATCTATGGAAGTGAATTTGACAAACTTAGCGACCAGCAGAAAACACTTATCTCTGCACTACCTGAGAGTTTCACCACAGCCGAAGGTGCAGCGATAGCTTTGCGGTGTGGTGTTGCCGAGCGGACATTCAAACGGTTCATTATGAACAGCTCATTATTTCGCAGGGAGAAGCAGGGATATTATATCAAAGTTGTGTAATGCACTTGGCACAAGTGGCATTATTGGCACTTTCGAGTTGAGAAAATGCCACTAATGCCAGAAATGCCAACTAAGTATGCTAAAAATGTACAGATTTAATTTAGAAAAATATGCAGGGGTGGCAAGTCGTCACACCTGCCCAGAGTGCGGACATAAGCGATGTTTTGTGAGATATGTAGATCGTGATGGCGAGGTCGCATTTCCCGATTATGTGGGTCGTTGCAACCGTGAGGATAAGTGCGGTTATCATTTTTCATCTAAGCAATATCTTGAGCGCAACCCTCGGCAATTGGAGCGTAGAGATTATACACCTCCGCCACCCAAGCCAACAAGCTACATCCCCTCGGAGATGGTCGGCAAAACCCTTATGCGCCATCGTGGGCATCACCTCTTCACATTCCTATCCTCACAGATCGGAACAGAGGCAACCTATAAACTAATGGGCAACTACCGAGTAACCCAATCCAACGTTTGGGAGGGTGCAACACTATTCTGGCAGATGGATATTCGGGATCGCACTCGCACTGGTAAAATAATGTTGTATGACCCCAAGAGTGGTCGCAGGGTGAAGCGTGAGCAAAGTTTAATATCGTGGGTGCACACAAGGTTAGGAGTCTCAGATTTCAACCTCAAACAGTGTTTCTTCGGAGAGCATCTGTTAAGCTGTGACGAGTCGAAAACCATCGCCATAGTAGAGAGTGAAAAGACAGCTTTGATAGCAGCTCACTACCTGCCGATGTTCACGTGGATAGCAACGGGAGGGAAGAATGGATGTTTAAAAAGTGAGAACTTAGAGGTACTAAAGGGTCGCAAAGTATTGCTCGTCCCCGACCTCGGAGCTACGGAGTATTGGCAATCGAAATTACCACTATTCACCGCGAAAGGAGTTGACGCATCAATCCTCGATCACCTCGAAAAGATGGCAACCTCAGAGCAGCAAAAAGAGGGCTACGACATAGCCGACTTCCTACTCGATGGTAACTCTCCGCAGGTACTCTTAGAGAAGATGATCGCTAAAAATCCACTACTCCAAACCCTCATCGACACCTTCGATTTGGAGCTGGTGGGTGTAGAGTAAAAAATTAAAAAGTGGGAATAGCGAGTTTATGCAATTTGTGCCAAATTACGCTGAAATCCCGATGGTCTAACTATAAAAATCAAGTTATGGAAAACATAAAATCAAGGAAAACTCGCCCTCATAAGATGGAGAGTGAAAAACTAAAATATAGAGTTGTCACACGCTTCAAGACTGGTGATTATTTCGAACTCAAAGCTAAGGCTCGCACAGCAAATATGCGACTGTCGAGCTACCTGAGATTGTGCGCTACGCAGTCGGTGATTACACCTCGATTGTCGCCCGAAGAGATGGGCTACATTCGCAATATCTGCAATATGGGCAACAACCTAAATCAGATCGCCAAGCGAGCAAATGAGGCTGGATATGGCTTCGTGGCACAGGTGCATCGCAATATACAAAGAGGATTGAATGACGCTGTAAATATGATGCAAAATGGTGGGCAAAATTATAAAAAGTAATAGTTTCAAATCGACCCTCACTTACATCTTAGATGAGCGGAAAGAGGCGATGATTGTAGCAGCCGAGGGTGTACGGTGCGACTATCTCGACAACCTCATTCGGTGCTTCGAGATGCAGCGGTCGATGAAGCCCGAAATCGTCAAGCCAGTATATCACATTCCGCTGAGTTTCTCGCCCAAAGATAGCGATAAGATTACCGATGAGTTGATGGCGGAGATTGCCGAGTTCTACATCAAGCAGATGGGATTTGGGAATACTCAATATGTTGCGGTGAGGCATCACGATAAGAAACACCCTCACGTTCACCTCTGCATCAACAGAATCGACAACGATGGCAAGGTGATACGAGACACCAAGGATTATGAGCGCAACGAGAGGGTGTGCAAGCAGATAACCGAGATGTATGGGCTGCACTTCTCACGTGGCGGTGGCGAGAACTACGACCGCTTGAAAGAGGCTGATCGCAATAGGCTTATGATATGTGACACGCTGCGTGAGGTGTTGCCTCAATTATACGATTGGGTCTCGCTTGCAAAGCTACTAAATACAAAGGGCGTGGATCTCGAATTTAAGTATAAGGGGTCAACTGAGCAGGTCGAGGGCGTGAAGTTCACCATAAATGACCGAACGTATAGCGGTTCGAAGATCGGCAGGGAGTACAGCTACTCGAAGATTAATGCTCTGTTTGCAAATCGTCTCGATGAGAGTTGCGAAGAGAGGATTGATTATACTCAACTGCAATCCGAAAGTCGAGATCAGTATGATTTGAAAGATGCTCTGATCGATGCAATAATGAGCAGCGACAACACCGAAGCACTTGGCGGAGGCGTTAATAACGAATTAAAAAGGAGAAGAAGGTAGATGAAACAGCAAGAGAAATCATCTTACGAGATGATGTATGAGGAGATGAAAGCCTCGAACAAGGATCTGAAAGAGAGGCTGGAGGGGCTGAATAATAGGGTTATGGATGGCGACAAACTTAAGGCTAATTTAAAACACACAATTCTTATCGCAGATAGAGCTTATACTATGAAATATGTTCCATTTGCAAAGTCGGTATATGTAGCCCTCCAACAGATGAATTCGCACTTAAAGGCGATAATCGTATCAATAGATAGGCTAGAAAAGGGCAGCGAGCAGTTCAAGAAGGGCGAAGCAGAGAAGAATCGTCACACCTTCACCATAAGTTTCAAGCTCACCAGAGACCTCTGTATAGTCTTATTTGTATTACTCGTACAGTTGGTAGCAGCAATAACAGTCTTAATAGTAGAATTTTAAATTTATAAAAATGAGAAAAATTAAAGCAGGAACACAAGAGTTCCAAAATGCGCAGCAAGCGCAGCAGAACCACCCAAAGAGAAAGTTAGCATCACTATCCGACGTCAAACTCACCTCGATCAGCAAAGAGCCAAAACCAGAGCCACTCCGCAAGATCAATATGAGCGATCTAGTACGTGAAGCGGAGGAGGAATACTACAAGAATCCGATGTTCAAGCGACCACAAATACCAGTAATGCAAGATGGGTGCATCTACGGTCATACGCTTCGCAGCCTACTGATAAAACGATGATATGTTGGTGGCGTAAAACAATCCACGAGTCGTACAGATGGCTCATAACCCTCTAATCGCAAGGCTATCCAAAGTTGCACACTTCAATTTTGGGTAGCCTTACTTTTTTGTGCAATAGATGGAGGAATTATGATATTTTGCGTATCTTTGTTAAACTTAAACGATTATAAATATGCTAACGCCCTATCAATCTATAAATAAAGTTTACAAACAAGTTAAAATTACAACGGATAGTTTTAATAGGTTTACTGAGAACTTGAAGAGTTTCTTGCAGAATGTATCCGACACGGAGAGCGAGGAGAATACAAAGACTCACCTTATGGATTTCTTCAAGAATACCTATTATCATCCTAATTATCTTGTTGCTCAGAAGGGGCGCATTGATTTTGTTATACATTCTTCAAAGCAGGCTACATCACCAGTTGCTGTGCTGTTTGAGGTCAAGAAGATAAACAACACCTCCGAGATGGTGTCTTCTGCGGATCTCAACAAAAAGGCTATGCAAGAGATATTGTTATATTACCTACGAGAAAGAGTAGATGCTAAAAATATTGAGCTTCGCTATCTTGTGATAACAAATGTCTATGATTATTATATATTTGACGCACAGGAGTTTGAGAGAGCTTTCTACTCTAATAAGAAATTACTAAAAGAGTATGATGACTTCTCAAAAGGTAAACTTGTAAGCCAAAATACAGATCTGTTTTACAAAGAGATAGCAGCAAAATATATCGAGGCTGTTAAGGACTCCATCGAGTTTACATATTTCAGTTTGCGAAATTATACAAAATTTATAGATCGCAACGACAATAGCGGAAAAAGAAAGCTATTGGAGTTATATAAGATTCTAAGCCCTGCACATTTATTAAAACAAACGCTTCAAAATGATAGTAACTCGTTAGATAAAAACTTTTACAACGAGCTCCTATATATACTTGGTCTTGAAGAGGTCGCAGATGGCGGAAAGAAAATAATAACAAGAGCATCTATTAAAAATAGAAAAGAAGCATCAATTATAGAGAATACTATCGACATTCTCGACAGCGAAGGTCGCTTAGATCGTATGTCAAATAAGATGTCTTATGGCAACACCTATGAAGAGCAGTTATTCAATGTAGCACTTGAACTAACCATAACTTGGACTAATAGGGTTCTATTCTTAAAGTTATTAGAAGCTCAGATGGTTCGTTATCATAATGGTGATGATAAATATAGCTTCTTGAATAGCAATAAGGTCAATGATTATGATGAGTTGAACCGCCTATTTTTTCAGGTGCTTGCACGAGGATATAATGATCGTAAAGCTTCCATTCTTGAGAAATATGCGTATGTGCCATATCTAAATAGCTCCTTATTTGATATGAGTGATATTGAGGCTGATACGATTTGTATAAGTAATCTTGACCCAAACTTAAAGATAGCTGTTCTTGGGACAACTGTGCTCAAAGATAAAAAGGGTAAACCCAAATATACAGCATTAGGTACGCTTGACTATCTGTTTAAGTTCTTAGATGCTTATGATTTTTCAAGTGATGGTAATGAAGGTGTTAAGGATGATGCCAAAGCCTTGATAAATGCCTCTGTCTTAGGTTTGATATTTGAAAAGATCAATGGTCACAAGGATGGATCTGTCTTTACACCTGGATTTATTACGATGTATATGTGTCGTGAGGCTATCGAGAAGTGCATCATTGATAAATTTAACACATATTATGATTGGAACTGCGATTCAATAAAGACGCTCTATAACAAAATAGATAATATTTCGGAGGCAAACTCGATTATAAATTCACTGCGAATCTGTGATCCATCGGTTGGCTCTGGTCACTTTTTGGTATCTGCACTTAATGAGGTTATTCGCATAAAATATGAACTCGGAATTTTGGTTGATGCTTCGGGTAAGCGTATTAGAGACTACAATATTGAGATTGCTAACGATGAGCTGCTAATCACTGATGATGAGGGTCTTTCGTTTGCGTACAATCCACACAGCCCAGAGAGTCAGCGTGTGCAAGAGACTTTGTTTAAAGAAAAGCAGACTATAATTGAGAATTGCCTATTTGGAGTTGATATAAACCCTAACTCTGTAAAAATATGTCGATTGCGTCTTTGGATTGAGCTTTTAAAGAGTGCGTATTATACTCACGATAGTGAATATAAATATTTAGAGACGCTGCCAAACATTGATATTAATATCAAGTGTGGCAACTCGCTTTTACACAAATTTGATATTAAAGACAATATCAAACAAGTTCTAAAACAGTCAGGTATCAAAATATCAGAGTATAGAGATGCTGTTGCTGGTTACAAAAATGCACCAAACAAAGACCGCAAAAGAGAGTTGGGTGAGATGATTAAGACCATCAAATCTACCCTAAAAACAGAGATAAGCCGACACGACAGCAAATACACCACTCTTAACAACAAGAGAGCAAAACGTGTGTCACTAACACAGCAAGGTGAATTATTTGAGCTAAGTAAAAAGGAACAAAAGATTAGAGCAAAAGAGGTTGCGCAATTAGATTCGGATATTTCAAAGTTGGAGGCGTATTTTAAAGAGATCGAGACAAATAAGATGTATCTCAATGCTTTTGAGTGGCGATTAGAGTTCCCTGAAGTACTAAATAATGAGGGTGACTTTATAGGATTTGACTGTGTTATAGGCAATCCGCCTTATATACAACTCCAGAAGATGGGTAATGATGCTCTTACTTTGGAGCAAATGGATTATGAAACATTTGCAAAGACAGGTGATATATTTTGCTTGTTCTATGAGCTTGGTATACATTTATTACGTAAAGATGGACTCTTGGCATATATTACGTCGAATACTTGGCTAAGAGCAGGTTATGGTTCTGCGCTACGCAAGTTTCTTATTGAGAAATGCAATGTTACTAAACTGATTGATTTCTCGGAGTTTAAGGTTTTTGATGCTGCAACAGTGCGAGCAAATATATTATTTGCAGAAGCAGCGTCATATAGTGGAGAAACAGAAGCCTGTGTAATTGATAAATCTAAATTTAGTATAGATAAATTGAGCGATTATTGTAGGCAGAATTT
>JBCQUZ010000077.1:0-9506 GCA_047173645.1 Rikenellaceae bacterium | reverse complement strand
ACTTAAGAAATTTGGTGGGAGTTGAGGGATTCGAACCCCCGACCCTCTGCTTGTAAGGCAGATGCTCTGAACCAGCTGAGCTAAACTCCCGATTGTATGTGTGTGCGAGGCAAAACAAAGCCTCAATAAATATTCTCGATCCCCCAATGATAAGAATCTAAGGATAAAAAAACCACCCGAAATAGAGTGGTGAATTTTAGTGGGAGTTGAGGGATTCGAACCCCCGACCCTCTGCTTGTAAGGCAGATGCTCTGAACCAGCTGAGCTAAACTCCCGCTTTGTAACTTAATGTAGCGCCTGAACAAGGACTTGAACCTAGGACCCCATGATTAACAGTCATGTGCTCTAACCAACTGAGCTATTCAGGCAGAACCTTTGAGAGGTGTTTCTCTCGCTTGGTGGTGCAAATATAAGGCGAAAATTTTAATCTGCAAAATATTTTGATGCTTTTTTTGAAAAAAAGTATTATTTTTGCGTCGTGTTAAAATCAAACAACACCTTACTATGAGATCTATTTTATTGATTATATGCCTTTTACTATCCGCTAACGGAACTTTCGCACGGGGTCTAAAATTTTTGGAGCCATCGTGGAATTTCGGAACCATTGCCGAAGATGGTGGCGAGGTTGCTCACACTTTCGAATTTGTGAACAGTTCGTCGTTGCCTGTGGTGATAACTTCGGTCAAAACTTCGTGTGGATGTACAACGACCCAATATTCGCGCCGACCAATTGGTGTGGGCGAAAAGTCGACATTCGAGGTGGTCTACGATCCGATGTATCGCCCTGGAGCCTTTGCACGCAATATCTCGATCTTTACATCGGCATCGACGGAGGCTGTTGTGGTGACCATAACAGGTGATGTTACACCTCGAAAGTTATCTGTTTCGGAGCAATACCCATATCTACTAGGGGGTGGAGTGCGCATAACCTCGCTCTATTCGTTTATGCAAAATGTGTCGCCAAACTCTCCGCGTCAATCGCAAATAGAGCTTTTTAATGACTCTAATGTCGAGCAAACCATTAAATTTAGTGTTGTTGAGAGCTCTGGATTTTTGAATATTGATGCCCCGAAAAGCATATCGGCTGGCGAGAGTGCAAAGGTTAATTTAAGTTATGAAATATCATCTAACGCATCTAAATTTGGCGAACTTAACGACCTGGTAGATATATACATTGGAGGCAAAAAATCGAATATGACACTACGCACACGAGCCTATGCAATCGAGGATTTGGATTATAATTCAAAAAAAGGGGTTGCGAGGGGGCAATTTAGTGAAAATTTTATTAACTTTGCGTTGCTTAATATTTCGACAAGTGATCTTGTACGCGAATTTACGATAGAGAATAGTGGCACAGAACCTCTATATATACGCTCTATTGATCTGCCTCAGGGGGTGGAGATTAGCTCGCAAGGGCGTTCGTTGGAGGGTACTTCGATAGCGTCGGCAGATATTATCACCGTGCGAGTGACTCTTCGACGCGAGGAGCTTGAGGTTGGCTCTTTTGTGAAGTATGCGACGATAATTCTCAACGACCCTGAATCGCCTGTTGTGCGACTCAAAATTGTGGGAGAGGTGAGCAAATAAGAACAAGAGATTAAACTACTTAAAAATAAACAAACGAATAAATATATGTTTAAAGTTATAGAGAAGAGGGAGATAGCCCAAAATATCTTCCTAATGCGTGTCGAGGCACCTCGTGTCGCTAAGTCGGCAAAGCCTGGGCAATTCGTAATCGTTCGTGCCGACGAGTGTAGCGAGCGCATACCACTCACCATTGCCGATTTTGATAGCGCTGAGGGATGGGTAACAATTGTGATTCAGACGCTTGGCGTGTCGACGAAGAAGATCTGTGCGCTCGATGCGGGCGATATGCTTGCCGATTTTGCAGGACCTCTAGGTCACCCTTCGGAGTTTGTCGACGAGGATTTGGCGGAGCTTCGCACAAAACGCATACTCTTTGTAGCAGGTGGAGTCGGTGCAGCGCCTGTATATCCACAAGTTAAATGGTTACACGAGAATGGAGTAGAGGCAGATGTTATCATCGGAGCTAAGAACAAGGAGTTGCTTATCTTCACCGACGAGATGGATAAGGTTGCATCAAACCTATATATCACAACCGACGATGGTAGCGCTGGCGACAAGGGTCTAGTGACCGAGAAGATCAAGCGCCTCATCGAGGAGGATGGCGTGATGTATGATCTTTGTGTGGCGATAGGTCCTATGATTATGATGAAGTTCGTGACTCTCACCACCAAAGCATATGAGTTGCCAACAATCGTATCGCTCAACACCCTTATGGTCGATGGCACGGGAATGTGCGGAGCATGTAGAGTGAGTGTTGGGGGCAAGACGAAGTTTACGTGTGTCGATGGCCCAGAGTTTGATGGTCATGCAGTGGATTTCGACGAGGCAATGCGTCGATTGGGAATGTATCGCACCGAAGAACAACGCGCCGCGGAGGTGGCTCGTCAACGCGAAGAGGGACACAAATGTCGCATTGGACTCGATAAATAATAAAATAAGCAGATCTAAATAATATAATGGCAAACAAAATACCACGCGTAGCAGCTAGGGAGCAAGACCCACAAGTGCGTGCTACGAATTTCGAAGAGGTGTGCTTCGGCTACAACCTCGAAGAGGCTCAAACAGAGGCTTCGAGATGTATAAATTGCAAGAATCCACGTTGTGTGGCAGCTTGCCCTGTAAATATCAATATCCCTGGATTTATCAAGGCGATCCAAGATGGAGACCTTGCCGAATCGGCACGTATTATTGGCGAAGATAGCTCATTGCCAAGTATTTGCGGACGCGTATGTCCACAAGAGACTCAATGCGAAGGTAAGTGCGTGTTGGGAATCAAGGGCGAGAGTGTATCTATCGGTCAGCTAGAAAGATTTGTGGGCGATTGGAAGATCGAAAATGTTGATACTTCGGATGTTAAGATCACACGCAATGGTCACAAAGTGGCGGTCGTGGGTTCGGGCCCTGCGGGTTTAGCTTGCGCTAGCGACCTTGCGAAGATGGGATATGAGGTGAAGATCTTCGAGGCGTTGCACAAAGTTGGTGGCGTATTGGTGTATGGAATCCCTGAGTTCCGTCTGCCTAAAGATAAGATCGTTGCGCGCGAGATCGAGGCGGTGAAGGCTCTCGGTGTCGAGATCGAGACAAGCGTGATTGTAGGTCGCACGGTGACTATCGACTCACTCATGGATGATGAGGGCTACGAGGCGGTATTTATCGGTTCGGGAGCTGGACTTCCACGATTTATGGGTATCCCTGGCGAGAATCTAAATGGCGTAGTATCGGCAAATGAGTTTCTCACACGTGCCAACCTTATGAAGGCGTATGATGCTGAGTATGACACACCTATATATGTAGGCAAGAGAGTAGTTGTCGTTGGTGGCGGAAACGTTGCGATGGATGCTGTGCGCACAGCGAAGCGTCTAGGTGCCATATCGACAATTGTTTATCGACGTGGCGAAGCGGAGCTTCCAGCGCGTAAGGAGGAGGTGCACCACGCTAAGCAAGAGGGTATTGATTTTGCTATGCTCACAAACCCAAAAGAGATTGTTGGAACACCCGAGGGGTGGGTGAAACATATCCGTTGCGTCGAGATGGAGCTTGGCGAGCCCGATGCTAGTGGTCGCCGTTCACCTGTCGAGAAGGTAGGTTCGGAGTATGATATTGAGTGCGACGTAGTCATCATGGCGCTAGGAACATCGCCCAACCCATTGATTCCCACAACAACAGAGGGTCTCGACACCAACCGCTGGGGATGTGTCGTAGCCAATGACGAAGGTGCTACATCGCGCCCAGGAATCTTCGCAGGAGGCGACGTAGTGACAGGTGCCGCAACAGTAATCCTCGCAATGGGAGCAGGACGCACCGCTGCCTCTGCTATTGACACATATATAAAGTCGTTGGTATAACTTGGTCGGAGTCGCGGCTGGACTGCCTAACGCCGGCGGGCGGTGCGAGCCGCACGGGCAGTTTTATATAGCGCTTTGGGATGCGAGCCTGTGGCTCTAAAAATAAGGTATTCAATATTTTGGTTTCGAATAAATTCGACCAAAATATTGAATACCTTATTTTATTAAACACCTTCGGTGTTTAATCCCAAATCGAGGGCAACCATGGGGTAACTTTGCTGTGGATATACTTTTGTTACCTTTCTGAATAATTTGTTAATTTCGTAATTTACGATACGTGTAACCTCGGTGGGGTTCAAATGGCTGTGCCATTTGAAGAATTTTGAGGGATAGAGGATTATCCAAATTTATTTGGTAATAATCCTCTATCCCTCAAAATTTTAGAGCTGAAAGCTCTATACCCCATCCGCTATATAAAATCAGCTCCGCGGAGAGCACTCCGCCCGACGGAGTCAGTCCAGCCTCTTGCTCTGTATCTATTTAAAGTGCATCAAATCTACTCCATTCCCCTGAGTCGAACCTCGCAAATATCGGTTAGACCTTGGGCTAATGCGTCGACATTGGTTACTTCGTCTACTCCACCATAGTGGTATGGATAAAAAATTGTGGGGCGTATTGCTTTTACGGCATCTATGGCTTGATCTACGGTCATCGTGTAGGGTTGATTTACGGGCAAAAAAGCAATATCCACACCCTTGACGCTCTTCATCTCGGGGGTGTTCTCCGAATCTCCTGCCACATAGATCTTAGTCCCCTCTATTGTAAATATATATCCACAATCCTCCCTCGAATGTGGATGAAACTGCGTGCGGTCGGGTGTCATATTATATGCCGCCACACCTTCGATTTTGACCCCTTCGATGGGCTCCACTTCCGATCCGTGCGACATCATCAACACTTCGCGAGCCAATATGTCTGCCGAAGTTTTGTCGCACACGATAGGCATGTCGACACTCTTCACCGCATCGATTGCCTCTGCGTCGAGATGGTCGTAGTGCGAATGGGTCACCACAATCAAATCTGCTTTGGGCAACGATCCATATGGCGCGTATGCCATTACAGGATCGACATATATAATATAGCGTGATGTTGAAATTGCAAATGATGCGTGACCAAAAAATATAAAATCAATCTGCTCGCCACTCTTGGCAGTTATGGTATCAATGCGAAATCCCTCTTGTGAGGCGATAGAAGCGGTAAATTTTGACATAGTTTTAATTTTTAAAAATATCCGTTACTAGCAAATATAATACAAATATATCTTTATTTCCTAATTTTTAATAAAAATTAACCCCGATATAGTCGATTTTTTTAAATTAATACTTTGTTTAGTTTTTTTTAATGGTGTTGTAATAGTTCTTACACCTCTTTGTAATTTGGGTACTCTACTTTTGTCATCGTGAAAAAAACACAATTTAATAATTTTATGAGACGTAAATTTTTACAATTTGCCGTAATGGCGTTTGTGGCACTAAGTGCCACACCTATCTCAGTTTTTGCTGCCGAAGCTCAAGCTGGAGCAGAGGCTCAAGCAGAAGCATCTGTTAGCATTATTCGTGGTCGTGTTGTAGACGAGGAGAAGAATGTGTTGGCTGGAGCTGTTGTATATATCGAAGATTTGAAGGTAGGTGCAGTGAGTGATTTGGATGGTTATTATATCCTTACGGATGTAGCTCCTGGAGATCATAAGATGATTGTAACTTATGTGGGATATGAAGATTTTTCGACCAATGTAACATCTGTAGCTCGCCGCACATCGGTTCAAGATATTACAATGAAAGGGGGCGTAGCGTTGGGAGCTGTAGAGGTGACAAGCGTTATGCAGGGTCAACACCGCGCGATCAACACCCAAAAGAATGCACTTCAAATGGTAGATGTTGTGTCGTCGGATCAAGCAGGTAAATACCCAGATTCAAATATCGGAGATGCCCTAAAGCGTATCTCGGGAATTAATGTTCAATATGACCAAGGCGAAGCACGATTTGGTCAAGTGCGCGGTACTCCAGCCGATATGAGCTCGGTGACTGTGAATGGCAACCGTGTACCTTCGGCAGAGGGCGAGACGCGTGCCGTGCAGTTGGATTTGATTCCTACCGACATGATCCAAACTATCGAGGTGAACAAGGTTGTCACTCCCGATATGGATGGCGATGCGATTGGTGGATCTATCAACCTTATCACCAAAAACTCACCTACTAAGCGTGTTGTGTCGGCAACTGCTGGAACAGGTTATAGCATGGTGTCGGGCGATCCACAACTAAACCTAGGTGTTACATATGGCGATATGGTTGGCGACAAATTTGGATTTATGGTCTCGGCATCATACCAAAATAACTCTATGGGTTCCGACAATACGGAGTTCGAGTGGGGCGAAACAGATCTTTCGGGCAATCTATACGTGAAGGAGATGCAGGTGCGTCAATACTACTTGACTCGTGAGCGCCAAAGCTACTCTGCGTCGATGAATTACCAAATCAACGAGAATCATAAACTCGACTTCAAGGGGCTCTACAATCGTCGCAACGATTGGGAGAATCGCTACAAATTTACCCTCGCGTTTGAAAATGATGACGACACAGACGATATTGCAGTCGATGAGGTGGCATACGAGACTAAAGGTGGAGCTAAGGATCAAAAATATAGCCGTTTGGAGCAACAACAAACCTTCGATTTGTCGTTGGGTGGCGAGCACTTGTTCGGCAAATTGAAGATGGATTGGGGCGCAACTTATGCGCGTGCTTCGGAGGATCGTCCAAACGAGCGTTATATTGCATTTGTTAATGGCGACGATGTGGATGGTATCGAGATGGATATTACCACCGACCCTCGCCAGCCATTCGTGACATCATCGTCAAACACAAACTCTCTTTTGCTCGAAAATATCTCGCCCGAGTTGGATGAGGTTACAGAGTCGCAACAAGAGATCTCGGAGCGCGACTTGAAGGGTAAGGTAAATTTCCAATATGCAATTTCGCAAGGCGACCACGCTGCAACTCTTCAATTTGGAGCAAAGGTTACAGCCAAGAAGAAGAGCGTCGACATCACAATGATCGATTACACCGACGATGCCGACAACTCAACATTCATCACCGAGGCTCTATCGGCTGCAACCCTCCAAGATCGTAAAGGATTTATGCAGGGCGACAAATATAACTTCGGACGCAAATTCGTAGCTCGCGAATTTCTAGGCAACTACGACCTAGCATCGTTGGGTGGCGAGCGCGACAAGTCGGAGGAGGCTGGAAACTTCGAGGCTACAGAGACTGTTTCGGCTGGTTATGTTCGTTACGACCAAAAGTTGGGTGCTAAGTGGGATATGATGGTTGGAGTGCGTGTGGAGCATACCGCAACCGAGAATAGCGGATTTGAGTATATTTATGCCGACGATGAGCTAACACGCACAGACAAGGTGTCGAGCAACTATCTAAATGTTCTTCCATCGGTGATGTTTAAGTGGAACCCATCAAAGGATCTTATGGTTCGTGCATCGTTCACTAGCGCACTTGCTCGCCCCGACTATTCGGATTTGGTAAACAACGTGAGCACCACAAAGAAGGATGCCATCACATTTGGTAACCCCGATCTTAAGGCGACAACATCATACAACTATGATCTTAGTGCCGACTACTACTTCAAATCGTTGGGTTTGATCCGCACAGGAGTATTCGCCAAGACAATCAAGGATTTTATTGTCGATGAGCGCAAGGATGATTACCAGTACAACGGATATAGTGGCTACAACTACACCAAGCCAATCAACGGAGGTAATGCAAACTTGTTGGGTGCCGAGATGAGCCTTAGCCGCGACCTTGCATTCATTGCGCCAGCGTTGAAGTGCATGGGAGTGAGCGGAACATATACATACACATACTCTAAGGTGACGGATTTCAATATCGAAGGTCGCGAGAATGACGATTTGAGCCTTCCAGGAAGCCCTGCACACACAGCTAATGCGTCGATATATTTCCAAAAATGGGGACTCACAGCGCGCCTTTCATACAACTACGCCTCGGCATTTATCGACGAGGTTGGCGAGACAGCATTCGACGACATCTACTACGACCGCGTAAACTATATGGATTTGAATCTTAACTACACATTCAAGACAAACTATAGCGTTTATGCCGATGTTACCAACCTTTTGAACAACCCTCTTCGTTACTATCAAGGTAGCTCGGATCGTACATATCAATCGGAGTATTATGGTCAACGTTTCAATGTAGGTTTCAAGGTTAACTTCTAATGTGTGAGTAGGTTACACAACAACTAATATCAAAGCTTCGATCTCCATATTGGAGGTCGAGCTTTTGTGCGTTTTTTAATTCAACAAATTTCTATTTCATGAAAAGATTCTTTTTATCCCTCGTAACTTTTGTGGCTCTTTCGGCTCTTGCTGTGCAAAATATTGCAGCCCAACAAACAGTTCACCCCACGCTGTATGATTATGCCGAAAACCGCTTTAACTTCTATGTGATTTCAGATTCGGGGCGCAACGGATATTACGAACAAAAATCATGTGCCGAGACGATGGGCGCAATGGCGGAGAGCTATAACCCCGAATTTGTGGCGGCAGCAGGCGACACCCACCACTTTATGGGGGTCGAGAGCACAACAGATCCGCTGTGGATGACCAACTTCGAGACCATATATTCGCACCCCGAACTTATGATTCCATGGTATGCCGTGTGTGGCAACCACGAATATCGAGGCAACACCCAAGCCAACATCGATTATTCGGCAATTAGTCGTAGATGGCAAATGCCATCGAAATATTACTCAAAATATTTCGAAGATAAGGGCACATCACTCCTTGTATTGTTTATCGACACACCTCCTCTCATCGACAAATATCGCAAAGATAGCGAAAAATATCCCGATGCTGCACAAGAGGATATGGAGGCTCAACTCAAATGGATCGAACAATCGCTCAAGGAGTCTAAGGCAGATTGGAAGATTGTCGTAGGTCACCACCCTATATATGCCTACACCCCAAAAAGTGAATCGGAGCGTATCAATATGCAGGAGCGTGTAGATCCTATCATGCGCAAATATGGTGTGGATGCCTATGTGAGTGGACATATTCACAACTTTCAACATATCCGCAAGCAGGGTAGCGATATAGATTACGTACAAAATAGCGCGGCATCGTTGGCGCGCCCTGTATCGAAGATTGAGGGGAGTATATTTTGTTCGCCCGAAGAGGGATTTTCGCTCTTTTCGTTGGATGCGAAGTCGTTGCTTATCCACTTTGTCGATAAGAATGGACGATTCATATATACTATGGAGAGGTTGAAAAAGTAATTTTTTGATTTCGCAGATAGTATAGACCCTCCTAAGTAGTGTAAAACAATTATTGCCATATTTTTAAAAGCACTTTTGGAGCGACATTTTTCACTATTAAATTTCAGTATAGAACCACTATATTTTCAATTCAATAGCAAAAAATCTCATCTCCAATAGCACTTTTAAAAATACACCAATAATTGTTTTACCCTACTTAAGAGAGTACAGACAACATAATATTGATAAAATATTAGAAAATAGAGAGGAGATAAAGATTAAATTTCCTACTTT
>JBCQUZ010000076.1:0-9584 GCA_047173645.1 Rikenellaceae bacterium | reverse complement strand
GTTTCTTCTCGTTTTCCGAAAGTATAATGTATCTCATATAAACTTCTTATTATGAAGTAAATATACGAAATATTTGCCAATTATCCAAAGAAAATACGAAAAATATCGCAATAATTTTTTTGCGCTACTTAGATAGGTGTTAAGTGCTCTCCAAATTGATTTTTTACGAAATATTTTCATAGAGACCGAAGTTTTAATTTGTGCGAGTATCGACATCGTGTCTCCTCAAAAAATAAAACATCTCGCGCCACTCCTCGCCACTCAACGAACCTGCATGGTAGAGAGAGGAGCCATATTTATTGGTTATGATGCGCAGGCTACGATTTTGTCGGTAGTGGTGTTCCGAGTCTACCGCCAAAATCTCCGCCAACGGATATGTTTTTTGGTAGAGTGGCAACATTGGATTGCGTACAACTATGTGTGTGTCGTTCACCTCGAAGTAGAACATCTGCCACGCCATCGTAGTGGCTACCATCAAAAGTAATGGCACAAACAACCCCACGGAGAAAAGATACGTAAAAGATGCTGTTACATAGAATTTGAAAAATAGAGATATAAATTTCATCGCACACCCAACGCAAAATAATAGGAACAAACCATTTATAGAGAAGATATGCTTCTTGCCATATCGCACAGCTCGTCGATCATCGAATGATTTTTTGTTCTCCTCTTTCTCTGTTTCATATTTGAATGCGGCGAGTGATGGAGAGTCACCTTGCTCGATTTGAGATTTAATATGCTCTATTGCTTGACATAGCTCCGAAATATTGCCTAGTGAATCGTGTGGAATTATAACTCTTGCTCCGCTGTTTGGGACAAACTTTATCGTCTCATGCAATTCATTTGTCCATAATCTCTTGCCTGTTGTCTCTATTTCGCATAATTCTGACCATTTGAGGGTTTGTTTATCTCCAATTGACGAGGTGACCACGATCCCATTATCGCTAATGATAATTTGTTGTAGTGATTTGGAGAGTGTGTAGGCAATAAATATCGCCAAAGCTAAAGTTACAACTGCCACCAAAACAAGTGTGGGATCAAGCGATTTACCTTTGTCTAAATCATCCTTTATAAATGATATAATCATTATAAGTATTCCAACCATGATGAATGACATAGTGACAATGCCAAAGAAGGCGCTCGGTGAATATCTACTTTTGATAGTTCTCATATTGATATATTTAGTCTAGGTTACGCAATATAGTAATTATTTCTTGTCTTGTGTAGAGTTTATACTAAATAATAGGGTAGTCGCATCAAATCCTCGGCGCAGAGGGCATTACTAAGATCAATAGACAGTTCGTCGCAATATAGCTAATAGATAGCGTCTGATAGGGGTGAGTAATAGCCAAATTTTGGCATAAAGACGCGATTTTTTTGTGTTGGGGTTAATTGTTTTGTGAGGTTTAATTATGGCTGTTATGCGAGCTACAACATCGCTTTTGCGGCACTCCTCTTGCCCTGTTAGGTTACCATCACCCATAAGAGTTAGATTGTCTGTCTCGATTTTCACAACTCTATGTATGACGTAGCGAGGTGTCGGTAAGTTGATTTTAGCTAAAAGAATATCGCCTACATATATCCCATCCTCTACCTTCGCGAGCTCCACACTATCTCTCCCTCCGATAATAAAAGGCAACATGCTTTGCCCCTTGGTAAGCAGAACTACACGCTCGCCAGAGGCTATCATCGACGCTACATCTTCTAATAGTTCGTTATTGGCAACTACAACTTTTCTGCGCATAGACCTTCGTAGCAACATTTTGCCGCCTCATTATTCGGTAAACACTCCATCTCGTAGCACCCAACTCGTATGATTATACTCTCTAAGCTCGCCACCTTTGCCTCTCTAAGCTCTTGGCTCCACTGCGCACCCGAACAACTCGACATCACAGAGGCGTAACCTCGAATAGGCTTTAGTCGAGTAATTTTGTTATATTTAGCACGTTTAATTCTAATAATACCCCTCAAAGGTGCAGATAGATTGCGGTAGCAAGGTGTCTTGCCACTCCAAGGCGAACCATAAGCTATAACCTCGCCACTCTCGTGACAACGTATTACGGGGTGGTCATCGTTGAGTAGCTCAGCATCGGGAAATGACTCTTGCCACATTCGAGAATGGGTACTTTTACCTGTGCCACTTTTGCCTATAAAGAGATGTGTATTGCCATCCTTAAGAATTGCTGAGGCGTGAAGCAACAGGGTGCTATATGGAAGTGTATATGTTATATAGCTTAGGATCATAGCGTTGGTAAACGCTGATGAAGCGCAGAAAAAATCACATTCATCATTTATAGCAATCATCGCTACAGACGTCGCAATATGCAATTGCGCATTTATGACACTACTTCGTGGCATAATAATATTGTACAACAGCCCTTCGGTCGTCTCATAGATATTAACTCGCACCATACCCTCATCGCTCAAATCAACATCTTCGAGCAATGTTTTCGTAACCTCATACGAAAGATTATCCACAACCTCGACACTATACAGAGGCTCCTCACTGCACACTGCACACTCAAAGGGGCGGTAAGCATCGAGCATGTCGCTATATCTTTCGGGGATCAAAAGGCTAAATATATGTCCTGCAATCTTAAAATTCATCTTCATGTGAGTAGTTCTCTTATAAATTTTATCTCTGAATATCTGTTATCTTGTGAGCTTTACCACCGAGCTACAAATCTCGCTTGTCCGCTCACGATGTGTCACCATTATCATTGTTCGACTCTTAGCATACTCCATAAGTCGCCCCAAGAGTAACTCCTCTGTCGCACTATCGAGTGCAGATGTCGGCTCATCGAGCAACATCACCCCACCTTTGCGTAGCAATCCACGAGCTATGGCAATACGTTGTGCTTCACCCTCGCTAAGTCCAGCCCCTCGCTCACCACAAACGGTGTCGATACCATCAGGCAAACTATAGACAAAATCAGCTACCGCAGTGTGCAACACCGCCTCAATCTCTTCGTCGGTCGCCAAAGGATCTCCCAACAAAATATTCTCTTTAATAGTTCCACTAATAAGCGTATTCCCCTGTGGCACATAGACAAAATTAGCACGAGTTAGTGATGAACATTTTGCGCTTTCATCGCTATTATACAACTCCACAGCCCCCTTTAGAGGCGACAAGAAACCCAACATCAATCTCAACATAGTACTCTTTCCGCTACCTGTCTCACCAACCACAACATGCAGAGCATTAGCCCCAAAATCACACTCAAAATCAGAAAGAATCTCGCCCCCACCGTAATCAAACGATACCTCTCGAAACCTCACTCCAACCGCTCCCGATAATATTCGAGGTTTGCCTTGCTCCTCAATCTCCAAATCATCTAACTCTCCGAGCCTATCAATAGATGTTGTAGTTTGAGCAATGGTCGATATGTATGAACTAATCTCAACAATTGGAGCTTGCACCCGTGCGACAAGTTGCAAAAATGCAGTCATCACACCAAACGAAATCGCTCCACTGCTAATCCCCTCGACACCCCACAAAAATGC
Organism: Rikenellaceae bacterium; assembly: GCA_047173645.1. Classification (GTDB taxonomy): domain Bacteria; phylum Bacteroidota; class Bacteroidia; order Bacteroidales; family Rikenellaceae; genus Alistipes. The sequence goes on along the minus strand of JBCQUZ010000076.1, from coordinate 6,080 downwards.
AGTCAAGTAACCCCCCGCAAATCCAAGCCGAACTATAGTTCGCGAATATAGCGCATAGTTCGTCCGCCTCATAGTTTTTTCGAATAACTCCCCCGAAAGCGTACGCAACGAAGAGAATGAGCCCGTAGTGCTCCCCATAGAGTTGATAACCGTCCGATGCTGTATCTGCTCCTGAATATGAGACTGCACAGAGCTATCCATCTCGCGAATCGAATGTGTAAGTCTACGCATTCGAAGCATATACCGCTTGCTAAGCAATAGTGCAATAGGCATAATCGCGAACAAGAGCCACGCTAAGCGACTATCCATAGTGAGCATAAACAAAAACGAAAACAGAAACTCCACCCCCGTAATTGCCATAGCAGGAAATGTCACACATAACGATTCACACACCCTGCGCACATCCCCCTCCAATCGAGTTGTCACATCCCCCGTGTGAAACTTCTCTCGTCCACTCCAACGGCTCAACATCACCCTAAAAAAGAGCCTCTCCCGCAATTTGTTCATCATCCTCACCGACGATGAACTCTCGATCCATCCCCTGAAAAAATTACATACCTGCTGAATAACCAAAACAGCCCCAATCTGCAAAGCAGGAACAAAAAGACCCCCATCAAACCCACCAATTGCACTGTCAATCAACGATTTGCACAAAAATATAAAAAGTAACGATAACCCCACCGACACTCCGCCAAGCACAATGTTCAAAACAATCTTCACACGATAGCCTCGCGAAAGATTTCCGACCCACAATATATTCTCTTTTAACCTCATATCCCTTTTAGTGCCATGCGAATGCTACGAATAAAACTCAATCTATAAAACCTAAGCGCATAACGCCAATCAATAGTCATAAGATACCACATATCGCGCACCATAGCAATTGACCCCAAAAACTTACGAGCCACAAATCCTCTGCTACGCCTCTGCGAATCAACATTGTAGTATCCAAAATTACCCCTACTCCACACCCTCTCAAGAGCACTCTCATAGAGTTTATTATCTATATCGGCATACCCCAAAAACTTTTCGGGCACAACACCCAACGCCCTTACGGCAATCGTCGCAAACAACGAAATCGGTCTCTCTAACCTAAAGAGAGCAACCAACCGCTTAATCTCCGAACGATCAACCCGATCTGCAAATGCCGAGACATAACACGCCCAATCACACACCTGTCGTAACCCTACGCCACCCATCAAAAAATGTCTCCAAGTGTGATAAAATATAAATATAAAGTCAAAATTATAGGGTGGTAAATAGACCCAAACCCCATCAATCGAAACCTCACGCAACTCATCCCCCTCCAACTGCTCCACACACCACGCCATAAATTCGCGACTACGAAAAGCAACACTGTCTGGTGCTGTAGGATAACGATGTATCTCGATAGAGATGCCCATAAATTCAAACTCAAAGTGATGATCCGAATGACTCTCCTCCTTCTCGATCCCCAATTCACGACAAACAAAATCCCACACCCTAAAGTAGTGACCCTCACCCACATAAAGATCAATGTCTCCACACTGCCTCAAGCTAGGATCGGGATAATTCAACCCCACACCAAGCCCCTTAAGCAACACAGCTCTTTTGACCCCTGCGCGCTCGACCAACTCGACCAACTTCGCCAACACCTCCACTTGATGCCCTCTATATGTTCTGTTGAGAGACACCATCTGATGAAGTCGCAATGTGTCACTTCGAGATGGACACAACAACAACGGCAACCTCTCGATCGCCGTTGAAATCAACCCAAGCAAAGTCTGCTCCTTAGCTAGCCGAAGCACCTCGACCCAATTAACCCCCTCTTCAAAAAGTGCCACATCGGGATCACCACCCCATAAGGCACAACGCGTCAGCTCCAAAAGCTGTTCTCTTGACCTCTTCATGGACACCCCCTCCTCTATTCAATTAGCCCTACATCAGCCCAACTCTTAGCTACCGCTGTCGCATCCGCCAAAGCAACCTCAGGGTCAATCTCATACTCCGCCACCAAAAGCTCCGCAAGCATCTCGACCGTGAAATCACTCCCCACAACTTTGCCCCACAAATAAGCCGCCGACTCATTCAGAGCAATGAGCTTGTTGAAGTTTATCTGAGCTATCGACTCACCACTAACTATCATCTCGCCTGCGACACTGCGCAATGTAAAACCCTCTATAATCTTCATCTCTATAATTTTTTTTGCGACCACAAGGGCGATCAAACCCTTGTAGCCTATAAGTGCTTACTTTAAGATTGGATAATAATCACTACTGCCAGCTTTCCAGTTTTCGCCGCTTGTGTTTAGGTAGTTTAATAATGTTCCATCAGTCATCTCAGTTGTTGTAAGACCGCAATAGTTAGTGCCATCATTAGCGCCATTTACAGCGCCAATACTATCAGCTAAAGTTGAATCGTAATAACAGTACGTAATCGTACTTTTATCACCTTTCTCTCCTACAACACCACCAATATCTGAACCTCCAGTAACTGTTCCTCTACTATAACAACAACTTATCGTAGCAGATGTAGCATGTCCTATAATACCACCAGCATATCCACTTGAAGCATCCACCGTTACGTTACTATAACAATTGCTTATCTTAGAATCATCAGAAGAGAATCCTACAATACCTCCAACATATTTTTTTCCTGCTACACTTCCCTTCACGCCGAGGTTTTCGATAGTTGCTCCTTTAATGTATCCAAACAATCCTTGACAATTGCTATTAGATTTACTGATACTTAGTGTTATCATGTGACCACCACCGTTGAATGTACCTTGGAATGATACATGGTTTCCATCATCACCTTCATCATAAAATCCAATTGACGAGAATACACTATCACTCAAGTTGATGTCATTCTTCAACTCAAAATATACACCCGAATAAGTAGCGCCATTTTCAACTCGTGTTGATAGGGCTATCAACTGATCGGCATCTTCGATTAGATATGGGTCACCATCCGTACCCGAACCTGATGCAATATAACTTGTAACCTCTTCGTAGAAATCAAGAGTAGGGTAAGGATAGCTATCGCTACTGCTATCTATCTTCCATGCGCATGCTTGATATGATGTTGTATTTTCTGCGTTGTAGTTATATGCAGCTATATTTAGGGTAGTAACAAAACTTTGACCTCCCATGTCGGTTGTAGACCATCCGACAATAGTAGACTCACCATCAATAGACACACCACTAGTACCTGTTCCAATTGCAGTGTTGCCATCTATATAATAACAATATGAAACTGTTCCTGAATTATTGTATCCTACTATCTCTCCCACCTGCGATGATCCTGTTATGTTTTCATTGCTGTAGTATGCGTTGTAGCATGCGGTAATAGACCCTTTGTTTTGTCCGCATATACCACCAGTGTTATTTGCATAACCATATATTGTGCCAAGGTTATAGCAGTTTACTATATTACCTTCGTTATATGCAGCGATACCACCAACATTGTAGCCACCGTTGACTGTTGCTAAATTATGACAATTAATAATTGTACCATAGTTATAAGATACGATACCACCTATTTCCCACTGTGTAGAAGTTCCTATAATTTTTCCATTGGCTCCTAGGTTTAAATTGCACACTACACCCGAATCTCCAACGTATCCAAAGAAACCAAGTTTACTATTTGAATTTTCGTTCATAACCAAATTCTGCACCTCGAAACCTCCACCATCAAATGTACCTTGGAATTGATATAGGATTATTCCAATTCCTGCGAATGTTATATGATTCAAGTCGATGTCATTTGTCATCTTGAAAGTATAGCCCGAATAGGTCTCTCCTGCATTAACTTTTGTTGCTAGGTCTATCAATTGGTCAGCTTCTCTGAGTTCGTAAGAGTTCGTTTCTCCAGAAATAGGATAATCAATACAACTTACTGTTACTGTATATGTAGGAGTTCCACTGAAGTCAAAGGTTGGATAACCATCATCACCTGTCACCCATGCGCACGCTTTGGCTGTTACACCTTCATATGCGTTATATTTAGCTGTAGCAGTATTTAGAGTGGTAACAAAATCATCTTTTTTCATATTATCAGAAGTCATTATGTTCGCTGTTTGGCTTGTAGAACCAATAGAATAAGTAACATTGTCTATACAGTAACAACTAGTAAGAGCGTTTTCACCTTCGGTATTAAGCCATCCTAGTACACCACCTACGTGCGATGTTCCTTCAGCTTTTCCTATGTTGTAGCAGGCAGTCATATATCCTATATTTCCGTCATTTGTATACGTTGCTGTAGTGTCTTTTTCACCCATTTGTCCTACTACACCTCCAACATTCTTTGTTCCAGATATTTCACCCTGGTTGTAGCAGTTTATAACATAACCATCATTATGACCTACCACACCACCAATATTTGCATAACCCGAAACATTTACTAAGTTATAACAGTTGATTACTGTACCATAGTTAAAAGCCACAATTCCAGCGGCTTCGAATAAAGAAGAATTATTGCTGTTTACTATAACTTCTCCTGCAACACCAAGGTTGCGTATAACGGCATCCTCAGAAATAAAACCAAAGAGTCCTCGTTGGGCGAGATCTTCTTTGATGTATAGTCCCGTAACCTTGTGACCATTACCATCAAATGTACCACCGTAATATACAAGAGAGCCTAGTCCACCAGCAGGAGTTCCAATTGGGAGCCAGCTGGTACCATCTGTTTCATTACATATATCACTAAGGTCAATATCGTTCATTAACTTACCATTAATTTTCGCTGCTTCATGGCTTACCATGCTAGAATTTATATAGTCAAAAGCAAAGTTTGTGTTGTTGCTATCTGTGCTTTTAGTAGCGGTGTTATCAATCCAGTTAGCACCTGGATTACCTTGTCCATTCACAATATTGGCGAACGCTAAGAGTCCCATATCTGTGTAGATTTCGTAGATGCCGTCGTTGTAAACTATATCTATTGGAAGAGTTGAAACTGGCGAGGTGTAGCGATAACCTGCTACGTAGGCTACTGAGCTTTCTACGGTGCGGACATCATAGGCTGTGTCACCATCGAAGAGCGAGAAGGTGAGAGTACGAGTCGTATCAGTACATGGTTCGATCATGATGTATGAAGTGTAGTAGCCGTTAGATAACGAATCTTCGAAATTCACAACGTAGGTTAAATCTGATTCACCATCGCCATTATCGAAGACTAGTTTCGTAGGGTAAAATTCTCTTCCACTTTCAATCTCGAACGTAAAGGTCATAACAGCCTTTAGGTGTTCGAATGCTATCGTATTGCTACTACTACTACTGTATTCGAACTCTACCTCCATCATACACGCATTATTGAGGCTACTGATTTCATCGCCATTTTGTTCAGATGTTAGATCTCTTGCTTGTGCCTCTACAAGGGTGCTTTCGGTCGATGCTGGGTAGACTGCGGTGTATGTTTTGCCATCAGTTAGATTGGCTGTTGTTGAGGTAAATGTGCCTGCACCAGCATTAGTACATGTGAAGTCACCAACAATATCACCTGATGCGTCGTATACCGTAAAGGTGTCAGGATCCTCGGTACCATCGTCCCAAGTAAGGTCGATAGCTGATGTGTAAACTCCATCATCATCTGTGGTTCCACCTTCAGAGAAACTAATTTTGGTCTCAGCAGCGCCTGGAGCAATTGCTGTGAGTGTTGTTCCTCCTGCTGTTTCGATGGTTGGGGTGTCAACGTCAACTTTAGTACATGACACAATGCTCATGGCAATTGCCACCATGAGCATTAGATTTTTTAAGATTTTTTCCATAATCAATAGTGTTTTTGGATTACCAGCCTCTACCATTACTGCTGAAACTTGTAACGGTGGCAGCGCTTTCAGTAGTAGTGGTGGTAGAACCACTAGTGCATAAAACATCCTCGATCTCAATTTCGATAACCTCAATTTGAGGTGCTTCATAATTTTTACTCATAAATCGTATTTTTTAAAATTGATAAATTATTAGTTGTTGTAGGTATAAATGTAAAATATGCTGAATTCAACCTGCAAATGCAACTGAATTCATATTAATAATTTGTTTAAATTTTTCATTTGGTGTGAGGTATCCGAGTCTTTTACGAGGACGATTATTTAGCTTGTTTTCAAT
>JBCQUZ010000013.1:0-43797 GCA_047173645.1 Rikenellaceae bacterium | reverse complement strand
AAAATGCTCTAAAATTCCTTCGGGTAGAAGGATGCTTATGGGATCTAAATTCTCTTTCATGGCACAAAGCTAAAAAATATTTATTATTTTTCTCCACTGGAATTTCAGATTGATCCCTAATATACTCATTTTCCGTGAGATACGGAAATCTCTATGTTGCTTTTTTATATCTTTGGTCGGGGCGTTTGATTACTTGCGAAACTTGAGTATTTTGCTTTAAGTTCCAAAAGGCGTTTATTCCTTTCGGTCGCCTCGATACCCTTAGCGTTGAATTGTTGGCGTTTCGCATCCCAATCCGTAATTGGCCCAGCAATATTGATTACTTTGCTGACACTAGGATACCCCGTCTTAAAAAATACAAGTTCTAACTTTACCTGCTCCAGAGATTTAGGGTTCTCTTTACCCTTAATGTTAATTGTAAACATAGCACATTAGCTTTAATTCGTTATACTTGTTTTTGAGCGAATGAGCCTCGAAAAACGGACTACATAATTCACTACATAAAGAGTAGTGCTTTTCGCCAAAAAGGGGTTAACTTATAGAAAAACCCCCTTTTTTCTCCCATAATCAGTATATATAAATTTTACTAATGTGCTATGTTATAACGCTATACAGTATGAGCTGCTGTATATTTCAAAAAACCACCTGACCGCTTGATGTTAGTCGGACTCAAATTATATAATTATTATGCCATTCATTGATGTGATGGCAAGTTGATGGTAGCAGATCTATTTCGCGGCTCTTTTGCGATCGTTCTCGTTGAGAAGGATTTTGCGAAGGCGCATTGAGTTTGGTGTAACCTCTACATACTCATCCTCTTGGATATACTCCAATCCCTCCTCTAGGGTAAATAGGCGTGGAGGTGCGATGGTTACTTTATCGTCATTTCCCGAAGCACGCATATTGGTGAGCTGCTTTGCCTTGGTTACATTCACCGTGATGTCGTTGCTACGTGAGTGCTCGCCGATAACTTGTCCGCAATATACCTCATCCATTGGTGAGATAAAGAAGCGACCGCGATCTTGAAGTTTATCAATCGAGTAAGCAAAAGCTGTACCCGTTTCGCCCGATATAATCGAACCATTACTACGCATCTCGATGTCGCCAACCCAAGGCTCGAAACCTAACAATCGGTGAGTCATAATCGCCTCGCCAGCTGTTGCAGTAAGCATATTTGATCTAAGTCCAATGATACCGCGTGATGGGATCGAGAACTCTAGGCGTGTACGCTCGTCGGATGTAACCATATTGGTAAGTGTACCCTTGCGCTTAGTCACAAGGTCAATCACAGTACCCGAGCAACCCTCTGGACAATCGACAGTTAACTCCTCGATTGGCTCACACTTCTTGCCATCAATCTCTTTGATGATAACTTTTGGTTGACCTACCTGTAGCTCATAACCTTCGCGACGCATAGTCTCGATCAAAACCGATAGGTGCAACACACCACGTCCGAAAACTAGGAAGCTATCTGCTGTTTGCCCTGGCTCGACACGCAAAGCGAGGTTCTTCTCCAACTCCTTGTCGAGGCGATCCTTGATGTGGCGCGATGTAACGAATTTACCATCTCGACCAAAGAAAGGAGAGTTATTAATAGTAAATGTCATCGACATTGTAGGTTCGTCGATAGCGATTGGTGGAAGTGCCTCTGGGTTTTCGTAGTCGCATATTGTATCACCAATATCGAAACCTTCGATTCCGACAACAGCGCAAATCTCGCCACACTTAACCTCATCGACACGCTTTTTGCCAAGTCCCTCAAATATCATAAGCTCCTTGATGCGACTCTTTACCATCTTCGATCCGTCGCGCTTCGCCAAAGTGACACTCTGTCCAGCTTTGATAGATCCGCGAGTAACTTTACCCACAGCAATACGACCGATATATGATGAATACTCCAACGATGTGATAAGCATTTGGGGTGTACCCTCAGCGATCTCTGGATCTGGGATCTCGTCGATGATGGTATCCAAAAGTGGCTCGATAGAGTTTGTTGGCTCGTCGGCAACATGCGACATCCAACCTTGCTTAGCCGATCCATAGATCGTTTTATACTCTAGTTGCTCTTCGGTAGCCTCCAAAGTAAACATCAAGTCGAAAACTTGCTCATTGACATATTCGGGACGACAATTAGGTTTGTCGACTTTATTTATCACAACAATTGGCTTTTTGCCCAATGCCAACGCCTTTTGCAACACAAAACGAGTTTGTGGCATAGTACCCTCAAAGGCATCAACCAACAACAAAACACCATCACATAGGTTGAGAACGCGCTCCACCTCGCCACCAAAGTCGGCGTGACCAGGGGTATCTATGATGTTGATTTTGTAGTCTTTATATATTACCGATACATTCTTCGATAGGATTGTGATACCTCTCTCTCTCTCTAGGTCGTTGTTGTCGAGGATTAGCTCTCCTTGACCCTGTGTACTGTTCTCGCGTAGGATGTTTCCTGCCAAGATCATCTTGTCGACAAGTGTTGTTTTGCCATGGTCGACGTGGGCGATGATGGCAATGTTGCGTAATTTTTGCATGTAGTATATCTATAATTTTGCACAAAGGTAGTTATTTTGGCGCTAAATAACTATCTTTGCCCCTAAAATAAAGTAAGAATATAACATATGAGCGACAATTATACACTTAATATCAAGGATCAAAGCCAAGTTTGCATTGGTAATAGCATGGAATTGTTGGATCAATTTCTGCCTAAGGGTCGAGTTATTGTGATTTCGGATGTAAATATGGATCGTCTATATCATCCACTTATTAGCCGTTTTGAGTCGATTTTAATCGGGTCGGGCGAAACTATTAAGACTCTCAACACCATGGAGATGATCTACACCAAATTGGTCGAGATGGGGGCGGATCGCAAAACTTTCATACTCGGAATCGGAGGCGGTATTGTCACCGACATAACTGGTTTCGTCGCATCGACATATATGCGTGGTGTGAGGTTCGGTTTTATATCGACAACGCTCCTTAGCCAAGTAGATGCTGGCGTGGGCGGCAAGAATGGTGTGAATTTGGGAGGTTACAAAAATATGATCGGTACATTCAACCAACCCGAATTTGTGATTTGTGATGTAGATATGTTAAAATCTCTTAGCGACAGAGAGTTCCGCACGGGACTAGCCGAGGTTATCAAATCGGCAATTATTGCAGATCCCGAACTTTTTGAGCTGTTGGAGCAGACATCTTTGGAGGAGATACGCAAAGATCGCGAACTGCTTTGCAAAGCGATTATGGCATCTGTGACAGTAAAGGCTAAAATTGTCGAGATGGATGAGCGCGAGGCAGGCGAAAGACGTAAGCTAAATTTAGGTCACACATTTGCTCATGCAATCGAGAAGAGCACCAATGTTATGAATCATGGCGAAGCTGTGGCGGTGGGTATAATCATCGTAACAGATTTTTCGCTTAAGTTAGGTATCATAGATCCTAATGTCGCAGATAGAATTAAAGCTCTACACACCAAAATGGGGTTTGACACAACACCTCCCGTAGAGCTCCGCAAGCTCCTCAAAGCTATTAGCCACGACAAAAAGGCTGAAGAGGGTGTTATATATATGGTATTGCCACGCGCAATCGGCGAGTGCGAAGTTCGCAAAATGAAATTCGACGAGGTGGATGCTTTGACATTATAGTGCGCAATAGTTTGGGACAAGGCTAGACTGCCTAACGCCAGCGGGCGGTGCGAGCCGCAAGGGCAGTTTTGTATTGCGCTTTGGGATACGAGCCTTTGGCTCTAAAAATTAGATAATCGATATTTTGGTTTCGAATAAATTCGACCAAAATATCGATTATCTAATTTTGTAAAACACCTTTGGTGTTTTATCCCAAATCGAGGGTAACCGCGGGGTAACGATACGGTAAACTTCGGGTTGGGGTTCAAGTAGCTATGTTATTTGAAATAATAGAGAATCTATTATCTTAGCTTATACGTAATAACAGATATAGACCTTGCTGGAACAACTGCTCTTGAAATTAAATCATTGCCTTCGTGACAAGCTATAATCATATCCTCGTCACTTTCGTTTTTCATGAAAATTTTCACACACTCCTCGTTGGCTAGGGTCATAACCACATCTTTGCTTTTGATTTTTGATGCAATGCGAACCGATCCTGGGGTGATAAATCGACCGAATAGCGACATTACGGCGTAGTCAGGGGTGTAGGTCACCTCTCCACTCTTCATATCAATCACAACAAGTGAGTTTTGAGGCCAACCCCAACCACTCGATTTCGTTTGGTCGAGAATCATATTCCAATAACAATAGTTTTGTACACCACTATTAATATAGTAGGATTAGGCGCATAGAGCGCACTCGTTACAACACCCTCTATTCTTGATTTTGCCATTATTTACGATGCAAAGTACTGGGCTTAATGCGGTTTGTCTATAAGTTCAAATATTCATGTGTCACATTACCAAGCTATAAGCCTTAAAATATAGTGCGCTCTATGCGCCTAATCCTATAATATAGTTTGCAACCTCTTCAAATCTAGAGTAGGCTTGTTTGATAGTGTTTTGGCTATTAAAACATACACCCTCAGTGTGCATCATCGGCTTTGACGGTGCTAGGAGTTGAAGATCTTTAATGTATTGAGTGATGTATATTGCATGCCAATACCATCTACTGATGCCATCCATTCGGGGTTAGATGCAAACTCAATCATGTCGAGCACAGCGGCACTTCGGAATGTTCCTGCCCAAATTTCGGCATCGATACCTCTGCTTTGGAATGTCGGGCGCATATATCCAACAACCTTGGCTAATTGCGCTGGCTCCATTATGCACGATGGATATTTTGTGGGTATGTCGGTTTCGTTTTGGACAATGATTCTATCTATGGTGATTCCGTTTTTCTTATACGCCTCCACATATTTTGCAAAATATAGTGCGTATGCTTCATAAATTTTTACTTCGTCTTTGAGCTTACTTGTAGATTTATTCTTGTCGGATTGATCCATTAGTCCCGAATATTTCATCCATCCTGGAGGACTCCATGGCGATGCGAAGAGTTTGAGTTGTGGATTTTCAGCTTGTGCCATCTGCAACATTGGAATAACACTTTTCTCCTCTCGTTTAACGCTGAAGTGCTCCATTTTATAATCATCCGCAACCTCTGAGTAACTATAAGCATTGCGCCCAAAGTCGCTCGCTCCGATTGCTGTTCGGCAGAGTGTAAAGTTCGACATATCGGGGCTAAATAGGGCTCCAACTACCTCTTGTCTGCTCTTTTTGGGCAATGACATTAGAGCTTCGCCGCCAATTTCGTTGAATGCACCACCAAAGCCATCTATGGTTTGTAGTTTGCAGTTGGGATACAAATCCAATTTTGTACCTCCATCGACATCTTGCGCTTGGGGATACTCTTGCACTGGGTTTGAAGAGATTGAGCCTCCCTCCTCTAGTGACACATAATGCACCGTGGTTTGTGCCATAATTTGGCTAATAGACAGTAGTGATACAACTGTGCCAAGAATTGCTTTTTTCATTTAGTTTTTAGGCGGGTTTTAGCTGTTCCTAATATCTATCACAATAGAGACAAACCCAAAATTACTCTATGGGATAGTTTTATATTGTCACAAAAATAAGATAAATTGCAAACTATATCAAATATTTATGCGTGAACTTAAAGAATATCTAAACCTCTACTTGTTAGTTATTCTTGATTGTATCAAATTATAATATAACAATTTGCACAGATCTTCGATTTGCGGACATAACTTTCCCCACCGCCCCGCCTCGCGCAGGGGCAGACTAGCCATATGACCTATATTACATATTGTTATTATCCGAAAAGCCCCTTCCCCCAATAGTATATAAGTGCCCAAAGAATAAATCGAACTCCTTTGCCAATGAGCATGTATATAGCTGAAGCGACAGGTTTTACGCGATAGAATCCTAGAGCTACAGCCATCACATCGCCAACTATGGGCAACCATGTCATAAGCGCTAAGAGTGCACCATATCGCTTAACCTTGGAACTTTGAGCCTCTAAGGTTTCGTGTTTGACTTTCAAATACTTCTCGATCCACTCCCATTTACCTAGATACCCTATATAATATGAGGTGAGCCCTCCGAGCCAATTGCCTAGAGTGGCTGATGTAATTGCCATTATAGGGTCACTTCCCGTGGCAAGTAGTCCAACGAGCATCACATCGGAGCTAAAAGGGAGTATGGTGGCAGCTATAAAGGCTCCGATAAATAGCCCAATATAGCCCCACTCAACTAAAAAATCTATCATCACCTCCACTTATCGCACCTTTACTAATTGTAAAACATATTAAAGTACGATCGACGCTGCACCGATGATCGCGATGTTGCGATCTTGGATTCCGCTAGGTAAAATCTCCACCTTGCCTTTGTAGGTGTAGAGCAAATTCTCCTCCATATATTTACGCGTGGGGGCAAATATCAACTCTCCAGCTTTGGCTAGACCTCCAAATATAATTACCGCTTTGGGCGATGTTATAGCCACTACATTAGCGATTGCCGCTCCGAGGATTTCGCCTGTATATCGGAAAATTTCAAGAGCTAGAGGATCCCCATCGGCTGCCGCGCGCGAGATCATTGCCGAGTCGAACTCCGCAAATGGTATGTTGCGTAGGGGGCTCGCCCAATTGTGTGTTGCCATCATTTCGAATGCTGTGCGTTTGATTCCTGTTGCCGAAACATAACACTCCAAACATCCTCGTTTGCCACATCCACACTCGCGTCCCGAAGGGATCACGGTCATGTGCCCCATCTCGCCTGCAAACCCATCGTGACCATATATCAACTCTCCGTTTGCGACAAATCCCGAACCAAGACCTGTGCCAAGGGTGACCATCATAAAGTCGCGCATGCCACGAGCATTGCCAAATATCATCTCGCCAATTGTTGCGGCATTGGCATCGTTGGTCATACGTATGTTTTGGATCGTGGGGAAGTATTCGCCCAAATCTCGACATAGATTGAATATTCGCTCTGAATCAGGATCGTCTGATTTCCAAAGGTTTGCAGGTTGTTCGATTGTGCCTGTGTGGTAGTTGGCATTGGGGGCTCCGATGCCTATTCCTGTGATCTCGTGATCGAAAGATATGCTCTTCGCAGCCTCGATCATCGCCTCCGCAAGATCACGAACATACGAAGGGTAATTCTCCTCCTTGGGGTATGCACGAGTTGAAATTCCACCCTCGGCAAATATATCACCTGCCTCATCTACCAATCCAAAGGCGCTATTTATACCGCCTATATCTACTCCGAAAGTTAACTTTTTCATAGCCTATATATTATCTTTTCAAAAATTATATATTACCTTTTCATCGACAAAACTCTATATTGCCACCCCTCCATAATCTCGTTCATTTGGACTAGTAGGTGGAACTCTTCGCCAGTTAGTGCGTCGCGATAATCTCCTGCATAGATACCCGTGTTGTAACATGCGTAGATTGTGTAGGGCGACATATTCATGATTGAAATAATACGGTCAGCCGCCGTTTCGCGCACTATAATCAAGAGGCAATCCTCCGCGTTGTTGTTGATTGTGTGCCACACGCCACCTTGCTCTCCTGCGCGCAAAGATGTGTGAGAGTGTTTCATCTCGATGAGTTTTTTGTAGAACTCAGTCGTTGCATTTGCTTTATATATTTCGGTGGGTATTGGGTCGCGATCGAAGAATTGGAACGAGTGGTTGTAGCCCACCTCTTGCCCTGTATAGATTAGTGGCATTGATCCAGGTATGATGAACGAGAAAACATTCATGATCTCCAACGCATCGCCAAAACGGCTCTGCTCGGTACCTTGCCATGAGTTTTCGTCGTGGTTAGATGTGAATGTCATCTTCATCGACCAACGCGGATATGTCGATTGGTTGTTGTACATATAGTCGCGTAGAGCATCGGCACGCCTATGACCTTGTGCCACATCGCACATCAAGTGGTGTAGCTCCCATGCGTAGCAGGTGTCAAATGCGCGGTCAAACAAATTGAGCTCCTCAGCCTCGGCTAACATAAATACATCAGGATTTATGGCGTGCAATGCAGTCGATACCTCTTGCCAAAACTCGATAGGCACCAACATCGCCATATCGCATCTAAAACCGTCGACACCTCTTTGCAGCCAAAATTTCATTGCGTCGATTTGACCTTGCCACACATCGTGGTTGGCGTAGTTTAGCTTCGCTGTGTCGCTCCAATCCCATGGCACTAGAGCCTCTCCATTCTCGTCGCGTTCATACCAATCGGTATTGCGCTCGGTGATCCATTTAGCGTCGCGTGCGGTGTGGTTAGCGACCCAATCTAATATAACTTTGAAACCTAGGTTGTGAGCCTGGGCAAGAAATTCATCAAAATCTTCGATTGTTCCAAATTCGCTATTTACGGCGCAATAGTCAGCTATGGAGTAGTATGATCCTAAAGAACCTTTGCGTTCAACCTCACCGATCGGATATATGGGCATTAACCAAAGGGTGTCTATGCCCATTTGGCGTAAAAAATTAAGTCTTTTGGTCGCCGCCTTGATTGTTCCTGAGGGGGTAAGTTGGCGGATATTCATTTCATAAAGGGTTGCTGAGTAGCTCCACATTGGGTGTATCATATGCCGTTTCAATTTTTAAGTTATTGATAATTACAAATGTAGTAAAAATTATTGGAGTTTAGTCATATTTATCAATCTAAATCGTTATATTTGCAATGTTTCTGCCGACACTTTGGCGAACGATATTTTAAAGAGTCTATTTTTTTGATGAAGATATTTACACGTATATTATCTGCTTGGCGCAATCTATTTAGGAGGCGAAAGCTATCTTTGCGAAACTCGTCTGATAATCGAGTGGAGTGGTACACGCATATATCTCCTGTGAGCATCTTTTTGGCTTTAGTTTCGTTTGTTGTATTGACATTTATTGTTGTGTTGACGTTGGTTGGCTACACCCCTATTTTGGAGGTTTTGCCCAATTATAGATCGGATATTTCTCGCTCGCGTGAAATCATGGTCGAGAATATTCTGCGCATCGACTCTATGGAACGAGTGATAAATGATATGATGTTATACAACGACAATATCGCCCTAATAATGGAGGGACGAACCCCTGTTGTGCGAAGTAGTCAAATCAATGATTCTCTGCAACGAGAGAGGGTCATGGTGCAACCAAATGCGGCGGATTCAGCTCTCAGGGCTCAAATGGAGGGCGAGGGTGAATATAGCCTTAGACGCGCGGAGCTCAACAACTCGACGATGTTGATGGTGGCTCCTGTAGAGGGTGAGATAACCCAACATTTTGATCTGAGCCAAGATCGAAAAGCGTTGCGAATCTCAACTCCAGGTAAGGAGTCGAAGGTGCAAGCGATTGGCGGAGGAGTTGTGATATTCTCGCTTTGGAGCCCCGATGGCGACTATATGATTGGGGTGCAACACCCCAAAGGGATGATCTCGATATATAAGATGTTGTCTCAATCGTTGGTCGAAAGTGGCGATATAGTCAGAGGCGGAGGGGTTATTGGTTATACGCAAGCGCAACTGCCATTTGAGTTGGAGTTGTGGGAAAATGGAGTTGTTGTAAACCCCGAAAATTATATAATATTTTAGCTGGAATCGATGAAGCAAAAAGTAACAATCTTAGGATCGACAGGTTCCATAGGAGTTCAAACTCTCGATATAGTTCGCGAAAATCCCGAACTATTCGAAGTGGTGACTCTCACGGCAAATCGTGGGTGGGAACAATTAGCGCGTCAAGCGATAGAGTTCGACGTAGATTCGGTTGTGATTACCGACGATACATATTATGCATCTCTAAAGGAGGCGCTATCTGATTACACAACAAAGGTATATAGCGGAGAGGATGCCTTGGAGCAAGTGTGTCGCAATTCGGAGGTGGATGTTGTGGTCAATGCTTTGGTTGGATATGCGGGGTTAATTCCCACTGTTGCAACGATCCAAACGGGCAAGAAGTTAGCCTTAGCAAATAAGGAGTCGTTGGTCGTTGGTGGTGAATATGTAATGCGTCTGGCGATGGAAAAGCAGGTGCCTATTTTGCCGATAGATTCGGAACACTCCGCAATTTTTCAATGTTTGATGGGTGAAACGATCCCTTTTAGACGATTGATATTGACATGTAGCGGAGGGTCGTTTCGCGATTATAAGCGCGAAGATTTGGCAAATGTGACGATCAAAGAGGCTCTCAACCACCCTAAATGGAGTATGGGTGCAAAGATTACAATCGACTCGTCGACACTCGTAAATAAGGGTTTCGAGGTGATAGAGGCTCATTGGTTATTTGGGGTTGGAGCCGAAAAGATAGATGTCATCCAACACCCTCAATCTATTGTTCACTCGATGGTGGAGTTTGACGATGGGGCGATCAAGGCGCAGTTGGGAACTCCCGATATGCGAATGCCGATTAGTTTGGCGTTGATGTTCCCTGGTCGTGCATCGCGCCCTTCGGAGTGTTTTAGTTTCTTGGATAACCCTACGCTTACATTCGAAGCGGTGGATAGGGTGAAGTTTCCTGCACTCGATTTGGCGTATGATTGTCTGCGTCGCGAGGGGACAGCGTCGTGTGTAATGAATGGAGCCAACGAAGTTGCGGTTGCATCGTTTTTGGCAGGGAAGTGTGGATATTTAGATATTGTGAAGAGTATCGAATATGCACTCGCGAAGTGTGATTTTACGTTCAATCCTACATTAGAAGATTATGCCATGGCGAATATTCAATCGCGAAGTATGGCGGCGGAGTTTTTGAAGGTGTGATGTTAACCTTTAAATATTTACTCTCAAATGTTAACTCTTAAATGTGAAAAAAATAAATAATAATAATGGAAATATTAATTAAGGTAGTACAATTCTTTTTATGCTTCACTCTGCTTGTTGGAATACATGAGTGGGGGCACTTTATCTCGGCTCGAATTTTTAAAATTAGAGTCGATAAATTCTATATATTTTTCGACCCTTGGTTCTCGATATTTAAATTTAAGAGAGGCGACACAGAGTATGGTTTAGGTTGGTTGCCGTTGGGTGGTTATTGCAAGATCGCGGGAATGATCGATGAGAGCATGGATAAAGAGCAGATGGCTCAACCAGCTCAACCAGACGAATTTAGAAGTAAACCAGCATGGCAACGATTGATCGTAATGTTGGCAGGTGTGGCGTTGAACTTGGTGCTTGCAATCGCAATATATATTGGTGTTAGCTACACTTGGGGCGACAAATATTTTGCTAACGAAGATGCTAAATGGGGTTATTCGTTTAGCGAAGTGGGTCACGATTTAGGATTCGAGGATGGAGACAAATTTATCTCAATCGGGGGTGAGCAGGTCGATAATGTCGATAAAATTGCTACGATGTTGATCCTCGCAGATTCTGATCGCGAGGTGGTTGTTCAGAGAGATGGTGTAAACGCAACAATCACCATTCCGCTCGAAAAATTGGTGGCTCTTCGCAAAGATAAGGGTTATCAAGATCTCTTTGAGTTGCGTATGCCCTTTATCGTAGATAGCATCGCAAGAGCTTCAGCCTCAGCTCTTATGCGAGGTGACGAAGCTGTGGCGGTGAATGGAGAGTCGATGGTGGAGTATCGTGATTATCGCGCGGCTTTCGCTACGGCAAAAGGAGACACCTTGACGCTTAGTGTTCTTAGATCAGGAGAGGTGGTCGATGTGCGTGTGCCAGTTGATGGTGATGGATTGATCGGTGTAGGTGTAATTAGTCCTTATGAACTTAGGACTCAAAAATATACATTGCTAGAATCTATCCCTGCAGGATTCCGTAAAGCGGGCTCTACGGTGAGCTCTTATTGGGATCAATTGCGATTAATTGTGCAACCCAAAACGAAGATGTACGAAGAGTTGGGCGGTTTTGTAGCTATTGGAAGTATGTTCTCGGGGATGTGGAATTGGTATGACTTCTGGCTCAAAACAGCATTTTTGTCGATTGTTTTGGCGGTGATGAATGTGCTACCAATACCTGGGTTAGATGGTGGACATGCGCTGTTTACCGCTTGGGAGATTATCACGGGGCGTAAACCATGTGATAAATTTTTGGAGACTGCTCAATATATCGGTATGATTCTTCTGTTTGGATTGTTGATATATGCCAACGGAAATGATTTCTATCGCTTGTTATTTAAGTAGTTATTTTTTGGTGGTTAAGGGTAGTTAGGATAGAGTAAAGTGGCAAAGGTTAAGAAGGCATATTTTTGTAGTAGTTGCGGATACGACGCTCCCAAATGGTTGGGTCGTTGCCCATCGTGTGGCGAATGGAACACCTTTGCCGAAGAGATTATAGCCAAGGAGAGTAGCTCAATAGCCGCTAAGGTTACAAATATTCCCGTGTCGAAACCACAACGTGTGGAGGATATTCAAGAGTCTAACTACTTGCGTATTGACATCGGTAATAGCGAAGTAAATAGAGTGTTGGGCGGAGGCATGGTTCCAGGATCTATGATTTTGTTGGGAGGAGAACCAGGAATCGGAAAATCGACACTGAGTTTGCAATTAGCGCTCAAAAATCGAGGGCTTAAGACACTCTATGTCTCGGGAGAAGAGTCGGCAGAGCAGATCAAAATGAGGGCAAATAGAGTTGGTGTAGGCGAAAATGATTGCCTTATATATACTGAAACTTTGCTCGAAAATATTATTGCTCAAGCAGGAGAGATTCAACCCAATTTGATCGTAATAGATTCTATACAAACCATATATACAAATCTTATAGAGTCGTCGGCAGGAAGTGTTTCGCAAATTAGAGAGTGTGCAGCAACGCTTTTAAAGTATGCCAAGGGGCGTAATACTTCGGTGGTAATAATTGGTCATATTACAAAGGATGGAGCTATCGCGGGACCAAAGATTTTGGAACATATTGTCGATGTCGTCCTTCAATTCGAGGGGGACAACAACAATGTATATCGCATATTGAGGGGTATAAAAAATCGCTTTGGAGCGACTTTCGAAATTGGAGTTTTCGAGATGCTAGATAACGGATTGCGAGCTGTAGATAATCCATCGGAGATATTGTTGTCGCACTATGATGTGCCACTAAGTGGAATTGCTGTTGGAAGTTGTGTAGATGGAATACGACCATACTTGATTGAGGTTCAAGCTCTTGTTGGAGGTATGGCATATGGAACCCCACAACGCAATACCACAGGATTTGATTCGAAGCGGATGAATATGTTGGTTGCAATTCTCGAAAAACGAGTGGGACTTAAGATGTATCAAAAGGATCTCTTTTTGAATTTTGCTGGAGGATTTAAGGTTGCTGATACGGGGTTAGATCTCGCAATTTTGGCATCAATAATTTCATCTTATTATGATCGTCCCATAAGTGAGGGGGTCTGTTGTGCAGGCGAAGTGGGGTTGTCGGGCGAAGTGCGTCCAGCTCCACGTACCGAACAGCGTATAAGCGAAGCGGCACGTTTAGGATTTAAACGAATCATTGTTTCAGCATATCTAGGTAAAGGTGTAAAGCGTACCAAAGGGATCGAAGTGGTCGAAATTCAAAGTATCGATCAGCTTCCAAAAGCTTTATTTATTTAGGTTTAGGGGTTAAGGCTGGACTGCCCTCATGTCGGGCGGGCAGTGCGAGCCGCACGGGCAATTAAAGGAGCGCTTTGGGATACGAGCCTTTGGCTCTAAAAATAAGAGAGTCAATATCGGGGTTTCAAATAAATTTGACCCCAATATTGACTCTCTTATTTTTAAAACACCTTGGCAGGTGTTTTATCCCAATTCGAAGGCAACCATGGGGTAACCTTACTTTTGTGTAGCCTAATCTAAAATATGTGATAACGAAATGTTACGGATCAATCCGAAATTCCAGTGGAGTGATAACACTTATTAAAATATAAATTCTAAGTATGTCATTGCGGACTTGATCCG
This sequence comes from Rikenellaceae bacterium, assembly GCA_047173645.1. Classification (GTDB taxonomy): domain Bacteria; phylum Bacteroidota; class Bacteroidia; order Bacteroidales; family Rikenellaceae; genus Alistipes. The sequence continues at coordinate 29,940 of JBCQUZ010000013.1, read as the reverse complement.
CAATCTCATCAAAATAAGTCTATTATGGGATTGCGGATCAAGTCCGCAATGACACGCGGGAACTATTTCTTGGATTTTAGCATATTTACTCCACTGGAAATTTAAACTGATCCAATGTTACATCTCGGTGGGGTTCAAATGGCATAGCCATTTGAATAATTTTAAGAGAGAGAGGATTATCCAAATTTATTTGGTAATAATCCTCTCTCTCTTAAAATTTTAGAGCTACAAGCTCTTTACCCCATTCGCTACACAAAATTGCCCGTGCGGCTCGCACCGCCCGCCTGGCGTTAAGGCAGTCTAGCCATATTCCGCATTTTAAAAATCAATCTAAATCAAATAATCTATCGAATAGAGTTCATTCTAACGCTTGCTTTGACGAGTGCGATTGCGCGAATGCGTGAAATTTCGATCTCCTTTTCGGCGTGGTGAACATTTTGGCTTACGAGTTTTACTCGTGTGGGATCTTCTGATTTTTGAATATATTTAACCGTCACATACTCTTCGCCGTCAATGTCGATTGATAGTAGATACATATCTCCCCAAAAGACATCGCTGATATTTGAGATCTGTTTGTATAGGACAATATCGCCACTCTTCAGAAGTGGATACATTGAATCACCAACAACATATATCGCTCCGTCGCACTTCGGCAAATTTGGAATGTGAATATAGTTTATTGGTGTTGCGTGTTCGGGTTTGGTAAATAGTGGTATAAGCCCAGCGCTACCCTCAATCGAATATAAAGGAACGCTTTGTAGTGGCAATGAAGAGTCGGTGCGGAGGGTGAATTTCTTGAGATCAGGTGTGGCGTTAAACATATTGCCATGACCTGTTTCGATCCACTCCGCATTGACATTAAATTCTTGAACTAGAATATTAAGGTTTCGAGATGACAACCCAGCCTTTCCTGTCTCAATCATTGATAGAGCCGCTTTTCCAACCCCTAGTCTTTGAGCTAGTTGCTCTTGAGTGAACCCTAGCTCCTTTCTTATCTCTCTAAACCTTTTGTTTTTCATAAAACTATAAGTATTAATTATAAAACAAATATTGAACTTTGTGTCTAATTTTTGAATTTATGAATTATCTTTGTAAAACAAAGTTAATAATAAAATTTTCAATTGCAATTGTTTAAACATAAAAGTTTTAAAAATATGTATTTAATTTCACATGCCATTTATTCTATGATGGCACAAAAACTCCTCGAAGAGGTAGCGGAGTTGGGCTACTTCGCAGGTGTAATCGACCTTTCGATGTTCGACGATTGGGGCATTGAGGTGGAGTGTCAACTAATCACATCGTTGATAATTTTTCGTACTCCATACTCTTCGCCAGAGGGTGATGGAGATATAATCTCAAACATTGTGCCCGTATGGATCGAATGCCATATAATCATCGAAGGAGAGGAACAAATCAGTGATTTTGATTTCGAGGAGCTAAAGGAGATATTATGCACATGGGAGTAGAGTCAACCACATCTATATCGCCATCTTCACTAGGGACACCTTTATTAGAAAACTCTTCTTTGTTAGAAACCCCTTCGTTAGAGCAGATGAGTCGTGCGCTCTGCCCATTTATGGAGTTCACAACTTTTCACTCCATATATTATAGGTTGTTGGAGGAGTTTGCCCACGGCAGAGTTCGAAAATTGATTGTGACGATGCCGCCACAACATGGTAAGAGTCAAGGTGCTACAACTCTTTTGCCAGCCTATATGTTGGGTCTAAATCCCGATCTTAGGATCGCGATTGCATCCTATTCTTCGTCGCTAGCATCAAAGTTTAATCGACGAGTTCAACGACTCATAGATTGCGCTGAGTATGCGGAGTTTTTCCCTTCGACAACCATTAAACATGGATCTCGACCGCCAAATTATATTCGTACATCGGACGAAGTGGAGATCATCGACCACGAAGGGTCGTTACTTTCGGTGGGTCGTGAAGGGGCTCTCACGGGCAATAGGGTAGATTGTTTTATATTGGATGATCTATATAAAGATGCCATGGAGGCAAATTCACCCCTCGTGCGAGACAACTGTTTGGAGTGGTACACATCGGTTGTGAAGACTCGTATGCACAATACATCGTCGGAGTTAATTGTATTTACCCGTTGGCATGAAGATGATTTGATAGGTACACTTTGTGAGCGCGAGGAGTATGAGATGTTTGAGAGCTTCGATCAAATAGAGTCGCTCGCCCCTCACAAGTGGTTGTATCTGAATTTCGAGGCGATTAAAACCTCATCGCCGACGCAACTTGATCCACGTCGTGAGGGCGAAGCATTGTGGGCGGAGCGTCAAAGTGTCGATCTACTTCGTCAAAAACGGGCGCTCGACCCTCTGCGATTTGAGTGTATGTATCAAGGAAACCCATCGACAAGTGAGGGTCTATTGTATGGTGATAATTTTGTGGAGTACGATTTTTTGCCAAGCAATATTATGCGATGGGGAAATTATACCGACACTGCCGACACGGGCGATGATTATTTGTGTTCGATAAATTATTGTGTCGATGTCGAGGGGGTGATATATATAACTGATGTAGTCTATACGCGTGAACCAATGGAGGTTAGTGAACCGCTTGTCGCCAATTTATTGATAGACGAAAAGATCCCCCTTGCGCGGATTGAGAGTAACAATGGAGGTCGAGGCTTTGCGCGAGCAGTGCAACGATTGGCTCCCGAGGTGAAGGTTGAGTGGTTTCACCAAAGTGCCAATAAGGAGGCGCGCATACTATCCAACTCTGCGACTATTCTCCATCGTCTGCGTCTACCTCGTCAATGGAGGCAACGATGGGCGGAGTTGGCGGCACATCTTACCACCTATCGACGACAATTTAGGTCGAATAGGTGGCACGATGCCGCAGATGTGATTACAGGAATTGTCGAAATAGAGGTACGCGACAAGGTGTCTAAGCGCAATATTATGAAATTTCTGTAGGTTTTTTGTGGATATATAATATTTATATGAGAGGGGGTAGAATCAACATGATCCGACCATTTGATTCTACCATCCCAAAAATAACATGCCAAAGGCACAAAAACTAATTACAAAGCCACCAATCGCGTGAGAGAATCTATCTAGGTGGTCGACCTTAATACGCGAATAGCTATAGTTTCCGAGCAATACAAATGATACAATTGTGAGGATTGTTGTGAGTGTAAAAAGAAGTATCAACCATGCAATTTCGGCAGGCGAGCGATGCGTTCCCGAGAAGAAGAGCAACGGAATAATAGGCTCACTGGGACCCATCACAAATATTGCAAATAGCACAAGGGGCGTAACCTTCACTCGTTTGTTGGGGGTGTACGCCTCGTTGTGTTTATGTTCGTAGACGTAGACCTCGTCATCCATCACATCGAAGTGTTTGTGGGGTTGCACCTTGCGCGCACGCCACAATCCATACACAAAGTAGATGGCTCCAAATATCAAAAAAGCCCAACTTGCCATTTCGCCACGCATATCTTGAAGTAGAGATATTTCGCTGATTTGCCAACCCAAAAACATCGCTATAAAACCAAGAATTATAGAGCTAAAGACATGTCCAAAACCGCACACTATAGCTAGTAGAATGGTTTTGTAGAGCGACCATCCGCGCGATTTTTGAAGCACCACGAATGGTAGGTAGTGGTCGGGGCCCGCTGCCGTGTGAAGAAAAGCTATCGAAATAGCGGTGATAGATAGGGTGATAAATGTTGCTGATAGCATAAAATTAAATTTGTTTATGGCTCCATAGATACTCCTGTATCTGGAGGAATGAATTAAAAAGAGTCTCACCACTTATGCCCAAGACCCTAACTACAAAGCCACTATAATGGCTTTGTGATACCCCGAAGTCAATATCCTTGACCTGGGTGAGCTGAGAGTGTATATGTTCTATGCACTCCGAAATATCTATGCCGTCGCACGTAGTTTGGAACACCAAAGTTCCTTGATGTGTAAAATTTTCGAGTAATCCACATGTGCGAAGAGGTGTCGAAGAGGGATTTAGCCAAACACGGTCTTTGAGTCTTAAGACTCCCTCGGCACGAACCTCTATGGAGTTTGAGAACTCTCGAAATTCAAACTCCTCACCATGATATTTGCGTCCACAAGTTATAATCTCACTTTGTAGAAATGAGCTATTTTTGCCAAGTGAGACCTGAGTTACAGATGAAAATGATGAGTTGCGATGAGGGACTATCGGGTGTGACACCTGCGAAAAGTGCGCTCCGTCCTCCACATTTATCGTTATGCGTTGCGTTGCCGATCCCTCCATGTCGAATATACGCATATATGATTGGCTCAACATCTGCAATCGAGTGTCGGGTTGGAGGTTTATATCTATCTGATAATCATCACCACTCAATACTCCTGGGGATGTCGATATCTGCATCAAATATGCCCCTCCGTCGTGACGTAGCTGACCCACCGACACCACCCGAAATGGGGGTGTGACATATAGGCTCAAGGGGTATGATCGCCCCTCGCGCTGTGCTATGGTGAGTTTGATGCGTGCCTCCATTCGGTTGTTATCTACAAAGTTTTGGTTCGTCAATATCCTCTAGAAGAGCGTGGTGTTTGATCCATCCGATCACCGAATCCAACCCCTCGTCGGTTTTGAGGTTTGTGAATACGAATGGTTTTCCACAGCGCATACGTCTAGAATCATCCTCCATAACTTGCAGGCTTGCACCGACATATGGTGCTAAGTCGATTTTGTTGATAAGCAATAGATCCGAACGTGTGATGCCAGGACCTCCCTTGCGAGGGATCTTCTCACCCTCCGAAACATCTATCACAAAGATACTTACATCGACCAAGTCGGGGCTAAATGTCGCTGAAAGGTTGTCGCCTCCGCTCTCGATAAACACGATGTCGATGTCGGGGAATCGAGCCACCATCTCCTCCACCGCTTCGAGGTTCATGCTGGCATCCTCCCTGATTGCAGTGTGGGGGCAACCACCTGTCTCGACTCCGATGATTCTTTCGGCTGGCAGCGAACTATTTTTTGTGAGGAACTCGGCATCCTCCTTTGTGTAGATGTCGTTTGTGATAACTCCTACGCTATATTCGCCACACATATGGCGTGTAAGTCTCTCTAATAGAGCGGTCTTACCCGACCCTACAGGGCCCGCAACACCAATTTTTATATAATCTCTTGCTTTCATTTTTTCTGTTTTACGACATATATAGTCGTGAATATAACCTCTCGTGCTGCATCGCCTTGATGTCGAATGCCACAGCACAAATGCCCCTCATCTCGGGATCGAGCGCAATCGTCTCGTCGACCAAGTCGCCCAACGCCTCCTCTAATTCAAAAATCAAATCTTGCCCCGATAGTTGCCCTAATGGTATGAGTTTCACAGCATTAGTCACCATGCAAACCAACGTATTGTAGTAGAACGAGAGAATCGTTTCGTCGAGCGGTAGCCCCATCATCGCCGCCACCGCACCATATATAATAGGGTAGTGTCCTCCGCCATTTTTGGTGAGTTGAGTTAGTGGCTTAGTTGATTCAATCTTCCGTTCAAAAATTTTGAGAAGTCGAACACCCAGTTTTAGGCTTGCTGTGCGGATCTCCATGGGTGATTTTAGGGCGGTGCACTCCTCATCGAGAGTTTTGAGCTGTTCTATATCAGCTGATTGGATCGCCTCCCACGCTAGTCGAACGTATAGTGCATCGTTGTATTTAGCGTTGTGCCACAACGAATTACGAACAAAACTTTTGGCGCTCTCCACATCGCAGACCCCTCCTTGTTGCACATAACTCTCCAACCCATAGGAGTGGGCATAGCCACCAATGGGGAGTGTCGGATCCGAAAGGTGCAGAAGTGTGGTGAGGTTTTTGGTACTCATCTTAATTGTTATTCGGAGTTGCGCGCGGCAAAGTTTATAACCTTCGTGAAGAGTGATTCGTGGTGCGACTCCTCGTGTGAATGGTGGTGATTTGCCGCATTGCTCTTCAATCTATTTTCGAGTAGGCGCTCCTCCTGCTTTGGCGAGTATCCTGCACTCTCCAACCACTTGTACATTGGCGCTTCGTAGGGCAATAAAATATCGTCGCCATCAATGAAAAGTGGCATATGTTTGTTACCAATTTCGTAACATATAGTTGCCATTTCGTGCATCGTGCGAGGCGACAAAACAATTGTGGTGGTGGGTAATACCCTCACCACAATTGCATAGTTATCATCTAAATAGAGAATATCTCCCATCTTCATTGCGATGCTCTCTGCCATGAATTTCATCGCCACATCGCGCCCCGCTGTGGTGCGCTTGCGCTGTATGCGCTTGCTGAGTTCGTACCACTCCAACTCCACATAGTCTATCTCTCGACCGCTTAGGTCATGAGATGATCGACCTCCTAAAATCTCTGTTATTTTCATATATTTATTAAAACATAAAATATCTTTGAGCCAAAGGCAACACATCCGCCGCCTCGCAAGTTATATGCTCGCCATCGAGTGTCACCTTATAATTCTCGGGATTAACCTCGATATTTGGGGTTGCATCGTTGTGGATCATATCCTTCTTGCCTATTGAGCGACAACCCTTTACGGGGAGCAACTGCTTTTTGAGTCCATACTCTTGAACTATTCCCATATCGAGCGACACCTGCGATACGAATGTTGCACAGGTCGAAGCCACCGCACCACCAAAAGCACCAAACATTGGGCGATAGATAACGGGTTGAGGTGTTGGGATAGAGGCATTTGCATCGCCCATTTTGGCATACGACACAAATCCACCCTTCACAATCATCTCGGGCTTCACGCCAAACAATGCAGGTTTCCACAACACCAAATCAGCCATCTTGCCAACCTCCACCGAACCGATGTAATCCGCTACACCATGGGCAATTGCAGGGTTGATAGTATATTTCGCAACATATCTTTTGACGCGGAAGTTATCATTTCCTGTTCCCTCATCCTCTTTGAGCGCTCCGCGTTGCGACTTCATCTTGCTTGCGGTTTGCCATGTGCGAGTGACAACCTCACCCACGCGACCCATCGCTTGTGAATCGGAGCTCATGATGCTGAATACACCCATGTCGTGTAGAATATCCTCCGCCGCAATTGTCTCGGGGCGAATACGTGAATCGGCAAACGACACATCCTCGGGGATGCTTTTGCTCAAGTGGTGACACACCATCAACATATCGAGGTGCTCATCTACGGTGTTGCGCGTAAATGGACGTGTTGGGTTTGTCGATGCTGGGAGTACATTTGGGTACATCGCCGCCCTAATAATATCGGGTGCGTGACCTCCTCCAGCACCCTCGGTGTGGAATGTGTGGATCACACGTCCCTTGATTGCCTCCATTGTATCTTCCAAGAATCCAGCCTCATTGAGCGTGTCGGTGTGAATTGCAACTTGAACATCATATTTGTCTGCTACAGTGAGCGATGCGTCGATTGCCGCAGGGGTAGATCCCCAATCTTCGTGGATCTTAAGACCCAAAGCTCCAGCTTCGACTTGCTCCTCGATAGGGCGAAGTGTCGAGCAGTTTCCCTTGCCTAAAAAACCAAGGTTTATAGGGTATTCATCTGCCGATTCCAACATTCGGCGGATGTTCCAAGCTCCTGGAGTTATGGTTGTTGCGTTGGTTCCATCGTTGGGGCCTGTACCTCCTCCGGTCATCGTTGTTACTCCTCCGCAAATTGCTGTTTCGACCTGTTGAGGACATATAAAGTGGATGTGAGAATCTATTCCTCCTGCCGTTAGGATATATCCATTTCCGCCATGTAACTCCGTCGATGCTCCAATCACCATACCCTCGGTTACGCCATCCATAATGTCGGGGTTTCCAGCCTTACCGATCGCCACAATCTTACCATCGCGGATACCAATATCTGCCTTGACAATGCCCCAGTGGTCGATGATTATCGCACCCGTGATGCACAAATCCAACACTCCATCCTCTCTTACAGCGGTACTGTTTTGTCCCATGCTTTCGCGCACGGTTTTACCTCCTCCGAACTTCACCTCGTCACCATAGGTGGCAAAATCCTTCTCGATCTCGATTATAAGGTCGGTGTCTCCAAGGCGCACACGATCGCCTGCTGTTGCACCAAGTAGGTTTGCATATTTTTCTCTGCTAATCTTCATCGTTACAATGTTTTAAAACCTTTAGACTTCATATTCTCTACAGCCTCTGCCTTAGATGCTCCATTGGCAAGGTTATTCACGCCGATGACCAACTTTTTGCCACCAAGCTCCACAATCTCGACGCTCTTTTGTTCGCCAGCCTCAAATCTCACCGCTGTTCCAGCAGGGATATTCAGACGCATGCCAAATGCCTCTTCGCGATCAAAAGCTAACGCTTTGTTGACCTCAAAAAAGTGAATATGCGAACCCACCTGAATGGGTCTATCTCCCGTATTGACAACCTCCAAAGTTGCTGTTCGACGACCCTCATTTAGGGTTATGTCGCCCTCCTTAATAAATAATTCTCCTGGTATCATGGTATTCTATCTTATTGGGTCATGGACTGTTACAAGTTTTGTTCCGTCGGGGAATGTCGCTTCGATTTGAACATCGTGGATCATCTCTGCTATTCCCTCCATCACGTCGTCGCGTGTGAGGATCTCTGCCCCCGACTGCATAAGTTCAGCAACGGTGCGACCTTCGCGCGCGCCATCCAACAAGTGTTGGCTGATGTAGGCTATCGCCTCGGGGTAGTTTAGCTTAATGCCCTTTGCCAATCGACGTGCCGCCACATCGCCAGCGTAGTAGAGCAGGAGTTTTTCGGTCTCTCGTGGTGTTAAGTGCATGGTATATAATTTTTAAATTTTATGTATCAAATGTACGATTTTTTTGTGTAAAAAACAAAAAATCCTCTAAGCTAAACTCAGAGGATTTCGTGTTGTATAGAGTTATACAGATAGGTAACTCTTAAGTTCGTCGTAATCTGCATTATCTTTGTTGAAGTTTCTCACAACCTTGCCTCGATCCATGATGAAGTAGTCATCGGTGAGCAACTTCGCAAAGTCTAGTTTCTGCTCAACGAGCAACACCGCTAAGTTGCGTTTTGCGATTTGATCCTTCAACACATCGGCAATCTCCAGCGTTATTGATGGTTGGATTCCCTCCGTTGGCTCATCCAAAATCAAGAGCTTTGGGTTGCCAACAAGTGCACGCGCTATGGCAAGCTGTTGTTGTTGTCCTCCACTTAAGTTTCCGCCCAAACGGTTGCGGAAAGTTTTGAGAATCGGGAATATTGAGTAGATCTCATCTTCGTCAAATGTCTTATCTTTGGTGGTCAAAGCCTCTGTTCCGATAAGGATATTTTCGTAGACTGTGAGCTTAGGGATAATCTCGCGACCTTGTGGAACGTATGCAATTCCGCTTTGCGCACGCTTCTCGGTGGGCAACGAAATGATAGGGTTGCCATCGAAAGTTATCGAGCCTCCAGTGGTTTTAACAAGTCCCATGATTGTGCGCATAAGTGTGGTCTTGCCCACTCCATTGCGCCCCATGATTGTTGTAACTTTGCCATCCTCGGCACTCATATCTACACCCCAAAGTATGGCACTTTGACCATAAGCTGCTTGAAGATTCTCTATTTCGAGTAATTTTTTCATACCTTATACATTATTTAGCATTCAACACCTGAGCCGAATCGGGTGCACCCAAGTAACAGTCGATCACCTGCTTATCGTTCTTAACCGTAAGGAAGTCACCCTCGGTGAGTAACTCTCCACGCACTAGAACCGAAACTTTATCCTTTGCAATTTGCTCCACGAAGTGCATATCGTGCTCAATAACAATCACGCTATGGTTTTTGCTCAACTCCAAAAGCAGAGCACCAGTTTTGGCAGTCTCAGCATCGGACATACCCGCTGCAGGTTCATCAATGAGAAGAAGTTGTGGGTCTTGCAGAAGAACAATTGCAATTTCGAGCCACTGTTTTTGACCATGCGAGAGCGATCCTGCGAGGGTATCCATATCTTCGGCGAGGTTCACAAGCTCCGCAGTCTCGAATATTTTTGCACGTTGCGGAGGTGTCAATTTAAAGAACATCGACGAAAAGATTCCGCGCGCCCCTTTGAGTCCCAACACCATATTGTCGAACACCGAAAGTCCCTCAAAAACCGATGGCTTTTGGAACTTACGCCCCACACCCATCTGGTTGATCTCAATCTCTGTGCGACCAATTAGCTCCTCACCATTGAACTGTGCCGAACCTTGGCTAGGCGATGTCTTGCCACACAATACATCCATAAGAGTTGATTTTCCTGCACCATTAGGGCCAATTATAACTCTTAACTCATTGTCGCCCACATCGAAACGATCCAAGCACAACGCCACGACACCTCCAAATGCCACTGTTAGATTTCTTACCTTTAACATATCTATTATATTTTTGAAGGTGAAACACTCTTTTTCGAGAACCATCCCTTGATGATTGGGATAAGTCCATAAACTCCTTTGTCCAAGTAGAGTACTGTAACTACATACAATGCACCCAAAATATATGGCCATGCCTCGGGCATAAGCGATGTGAAGACGCTATACAACAAGTTGACTATCAACGCTCCGATAACTGCACCTTTGAGTGATCCGCGACCTCCCAAAGCTACCCAAATCAACATCTCGATCGAAGCACGTACATCCATACGTCCAGGTGTCACGATTCCAGTTTGTGGAAGGTATAACATACCAGCAACCATCGCAATCAACGCACCAATCGCAAAGATTGCAGTTTGGTAGTGAGCAACCTTATATCCCGTAAAACGTAGGCGTGACTCACTGTCGCGAATACCCACCAACACCTTACCAAACTTAGATTGAGTAAGCGCCTTAGAACCTAAATAAACAGCTATAAGTACAACAACTGTAAATACATACAATCCCAACTTTACACCTTCGCTACGAAGATCCATGCCCAACATTGATTGGAAGTTGGTAAGTCCATTTGATCCTCCGAGCATAGTTTCGTTGCGCGAGAAGAGTAGGAACATCGCCCATGCGATAGCTTGTGTAATGATCGCGAAGAATACACCCTTAATTCGACGACGGAAGATATAGTTGCTAATCATTGCAAAGCCAATTGTCGCGATGATAGTTGCCACAATCGCACCTCCAAATGTTTGGAATGGTTTCCAGAAAAGTGGTAGATCGGTCACTTGATTCCACTCCATAAATTGAGGAACTACTGACCCTTCGGGTAGGTTATAGATCGTAAGATACATACCCATTCCATAGGCACCCAAACAGAAGAAGAACGCTTGACACATGGTCATGATTCCTGTGTAACCCCAAATCAAATCGACACCAATCGCCGCGATGGCAAAACATAGGTAACGACCCCAAAGAGTCACCGTGTCGATAGCCACAAGTCCCGTAAGATTTGCTACGGGGAGCAAAATCATAAAGACGAGAACTAAAATATATACTAATTTATCTTTTTGCATAATAATTTAATTTTTAGGGAATTATCAATCATCACCAATACGTCCCTTATCGGCAAAGAGACCTTTAGGTTTGTATTGTAGGAATATGATGATAAGAAGTAGGATCATAACCTTGCCATAGACCGCCTCGAATCCAGCCTCGAAAACCTTCGACAAAACTCCGATTCCCATACCCGATACAGCGCAACCTGCCAACTTTCCAACTCCACCTGTAACCACCGTAAGGAATGAATCAACAATATATGTTTGACCCATATTTGGTACAACATTACCCACAAGGGTGATTGCACAACCTGCGATTCCAGCAAGACCCGAACCAAACATAAAGGTTATCATATCAATCTTCTTGGTCGAAATACCAACACAAGCACTCATGTTACGATTTTGGGTCACCGCACGGATTCTAACACCTAGGCGTGTACGTTGGAACAATAAATATACTCCGATGAAGATCACAATCGTAAGTCCAATGATAAACAGACGGTTGTATGGGAATATAAGTCCATGACCAAGTGAAATACCACCCGAAAGAATCGCTGGAGCCTTAACTGTTGTAAGATCGCCAAATATAGAACGTGCCAATTGGATAAGTATCAAACTAATACCCAATGTTGCAAGCATACTCTCTAGTGGTCTTGAATACAAATGCTTAAGCACCGTACGTTCGATGAGTAATCCAAACAAAGCTGCCACAACAAACGAAAGAGGTAACGATAAGAAGAATGCCATGTCGAACCACGCAACTGGTAAAAACTTCTCGAATAGCTGTTGCACGCAATATGTAGTGTAGGCTCCAATCATCAAGAACTCTCCGTGGCTCATGTTGATGATTCCCGCCAAACCATAGACGATCGAGAGACCCAACGATACCAAAATCAAGATACTACCCAAGCTAAGTCCACTAAATACATTTTGGTAGATATTGTTGTTGCGCTCCACCATGTCGAAATATTTAATCATCTTATTAGCCTTTGCGATATTGGTGTTCGAAACTCCTTCGCGCACGATATATTCGCGCACAGCTTGAGCATATACCAAATCTTCGCTATCGGCAATTGCGTCAATAGCTGTACCTTGTTTGTCGGCATCACCGACTGCGAGGTATAGTTTATAGAGAGATTCAATAGCCCTAGCCTTTGTTTTTTTGTCGCTCTCGCTTTGTGAAACTCTTTCGAGAAGAGCAATATCTTGCACGCTCTTCATGAGTGCGATTGATTCGTATGCTGCACTGCGCACATCAGCAGATGAATCGTGTAGGTCGATAAATGGTTTCAACGACGCTAGCTTAATGCGATCTTTACGAGCGAGGGTTACTTGGTCGTTGTATTTACCATCCAACAACTCCTCCACAAAAAGCATCGTGCTGTCGCTACGATCTGTGATTAGGAACGCACACGCTTCGCTGGTTAACTCTTTGTCACCACTAAGAATGTCGGTAATGGCTGTGCTTACCGACATCACTTTTTGATCTTGTGATTGATCTTCTTGTGGTTGATCTTGCACTTGATCTTGTGCAAAGAGTTGGAAACCGAGTAGCAGCGATGCTATGGTTAACAATATCTTATGCTTCATAACTATTTGTATTATATAATAATTGGGGTCTGCTCCCTTGTTGAGCTTAGACCCCAATCACTATTTTAGTTAATGTGTCTACTATTTTGAAAATTCGCTGAATGGCTCTGGGATCACCAACTCATCTGTTGTGCTTAGGATCTCGAATTGACCATCTGCCTTGATTTCGCCAATTACAGCATACTTAGCCAAGTGGTGGTTATCTTTGTGCATCTTAACCTTTCCTGCTGGTGAATTGAACTCCATCTCAGAAAGTGCTGCGATAACATCCTTAACCTCGAATGATTGTGCCTTCTCTACAGCAGCTGCCCACAAGTAGATGTCTGTGTATGCCCAACAAATTGGATCGTCGGTTACGCGAGAGTCGCCACCCGAAAGTTTGTTCTTTGCGCAATATGCTTTGAAATCTGCAACAAACTTCTTGTTAGCCTCAGACTCGTCGCTTTGGAAGTAGTTCCATGCTGCCAAGTGACCTACCAAATACTCTGTATCCATTGCACGAAGCTCATCTTCGGCTACTGAGAATGCCATGATTGGGCACTTATCAGCTGTAAGACCTTGGTTAGCAAACTCTTTGTAGAATGGTACGTTGCTATCGCCATTGATTGTACTTAGTACGCAAGCGTCACCCGATGATGCGAAAGCCTTGATCTTAGATACGATTGTTTGGTAATCTTGGTGTTGGAATGGAGTGTACTCCTCGATGATATTCTCAGCAGGAACGCCTTGAGCCAACAAGTAGTTCTTCAAGATGTTGTTCGCTGTACGTGGGAATACATAATCTGTACCTAGAAGATAGAACTTCTTAAATTCGCCACCCTCCTCGCTCATGAGGTAGTCAGCAGCAGGGATCAACTGTTGGTTTGGTGTAGCACCCGAGTAGATGATGTTTGGTGAACACTCTTGACCCTCATATTGAACAGGGTAGAACAACAAACCTCCATACTCCTCAAACACAGGTAGAACCGCCTTGCGCGAAACAGATGTCCAACATCCAAATACCGCAGCAACCTTATCCTTACCTAGCAACTCTTTAGACTTCTCTGCAAACAAATCCCAGTTCGATGCAGGATCAACAATCTTAGCTTCGATAGTCTTACCCATAACACCACCTTTGGCGTTGATCTCCTCGATAGCCATCATCATAACATCGCGAAGCGACACCTCTGAGATAGCCATTGTTCCACTAAGAGAGTGCAAGATTCCGATCTCTACAACATTATCTTTTGATGCCGTTTCACCCGAAGGACATGCTGTGAATGTTAGCGCTGCTGCGAAGAGAGCAGATGCTGCGACGATTGATTTTGTAAATTTTTTCATTTTCACTCTTTTTAATTTAAACCTATTTAACCTATTTATTTTTGTTTTATGCTGTTTTATCCTAAACCTGGGTGCAAGTAAGCCAAAAAAAAGGAGTTATAAGTTATTATTTTATAGGTCAAATTTCACAAAATTCCGAAGAATATAAAATCTTAATCAAAAGAGCTAAAAAAGTTTATGATTTATTTTAATAACGCTAAATCGCTACAAAATCCATATTTGCCAAAATAAGGGCAAAAAAGAAAGATTTATCCATCAATAAGGTGATGAATAAATCTATCTTAAAAAATTTAAATATATTACTTGGGTAATTAAATATCTTTTATTATTTCACCCAATATCCCTTTTCGACATCGAACAATCCTTGTTCGCCAATCTTAATGGTTGGGATCACGCAAAGAGACATAAACGAAAGGGTCATAAATGGAGCATCTAGCGTGGTGCCCATAGATTTAACCACCTCGCAGATCTCTTTATATTGCGATGCAACCTTTGCGCAAGGCTCCTCGCTCATGATTCCACAAACAGGAAGAGGTAGTGATGTTGCGCTGAGTCCGTCGCAAACACAAAGTCCACCCTTATTGTCGATGATATTGTTGATTGCCACCGAAAGTTCTATATCGCTACATCCGATTGCGATGATATTGTGCGAATCGTGCGATATGGTGCTTGCCATTGCGCCACGTTTAAGTCCAAATCCTTTGCAATATGCCACTTGAGGTGTGCCATTATTATACCTATTAATATAGACGATTTTGAGCAAATCATTTTCGATGTCACTCTCCAAGTTATCGTGCGATTTTGTTGGCTTGTAGATATATTTGTTGGTGATAACCTCGCCAGGGATAACCTCAATTGCAGCAATTGGCGATGTAACCTCTTTGCTTAGAGCACTTAGAGCAACTCTTCGGTGGCGGAAGTTATTGAATCCTTTGGGTTGAGGTGTGATTTGAACACTCTCTTTTGTCTCGAATAGGAGCTTTGGTCTTTTATCCTCCACAATCTCCTCCTCTATCTCTGGTTCGGGCTCCGAAGTGGGAGCATCGATGTTGTATCGAAGTTCACCGTCGATATAAACTTGTTTTGTTTCGAACTCTTTGAGATCCTCTACGACTATAAAATCTGCCGAATCACCCTCTTGAAGAGTTCCCACGCTTAGGTCGTAATGCTCTATAGGGTTGGTTGATGCGATATTAAGGATGTCGAAAAGATCAAAACCATCCTCTAGTGCGCGTTTAGCTATATAGCTAATATGTCCACGCTCTTGAAGATCGTCGGCGTGAAGGTCGTCACTACAAAACATAACCTCTTCGGGGTTTGTGCCAATAAGAGTCTTGAGTGTCTCATAATTTTTACAAGCGCTTCCTTCGCGGATCAGGATCTTCATCTCTTGGTCGATCTTTTCGGTTGCTTCGCTTAGCGACGATGATTCGTGGTCGGTGTTGATTCCAAAATCGACATATTTTTCAAGATCCTTACCCGAAAGCATTGGCGCATGACCATCGACAGGGAGTCCATTGCGTAGCGCTATCTCGATTTTGGATATAATCTCCTTATTTTGACTTAGTACGCCTCCGACATTCATCATCTCCGAAAGAGCAACAAACTCACCTGATTCAGCCATTCGCTCAACATCTTTGGTTGTGATCTCACCTCCAGCCACGTCGAGTGGGGTTGCAGGGACGCACGATGGGATTGTGAAAAAGGTTTTGATGGGTGACTCTTCGGCACTCTCCTTCATATAGTCAATACCCTTGATTCCCATCACGTTGGCAATCTCGTGAGGGTCGCTTACAACAGCTACCGTACCAGATTTAATAGCTTCGATTCCGAATGATTTTGGAGTGAGCATCGAACTCTCGATGTGTATATGCGAATCTACAAATCCAGGCATTATGTAGCCTTGACTATTTTTTACCTTTTTTTTGGTGATGGCAGCAATTACGCCATCTTCGACAGTTATTGAACCCTCGAATATTTCACGAGCGAGAATATCGACAACCTGTCCTTCAATAATAAAATTTTCTTGCATTGTATTTTCTTACTTAACTAGTCGCAAAGGTAATATAATTTGTGGGACTGCAAAATCATTTGACATTAAAAGAGTATCAAAAAAAGAGAAATAAAAAAAGGCATTTCGAAAAATCGAAACACCTTTAAAATTAGATCTCGTAAAAAGATTACTTGCGAACTACACGACGCTCCTTGATACGAGCCTTCTTACCAGTAAGCTCACGGAAGTAGTAGATACGAGCACGGCGAACAACACCATACTTGTTAACCTCGATCTTCTCGATGTGAGGAGAGTAAAGTGGGAAGATACGCTCCACACCTATGCCGTTTGACATCTTGCGGATAGTAAACATCTTAGTTCTGTCTGTTCCCTTGATTTGGATAACCACACCACGGAACGATTGAAGACGCTCCTTAGAACCCTCGACAATCTTGTAAGTTACGGTGATAGTATCACCAGCTTGGAATGATGGAACGTCTGCATCAGACTTAGTCCACATTTGCTCGTTTACGAGCTTAATCAATGCATCTTTGCTCATTGCTGCAATAAATAGTAATAAGTTTGAGCGCATAACATTATCGCTGCGTCGGAGCTACCATAATGAGGGACACCTCACTAATCTCGACCATCTTTTGACCTGTTCTCTAACACCCAATATAAGAGGTTATTTCGCTATCCCCACACTTAAGTGTACAAAGGACGCGCAAAGATACAAAAAAAATGAAATATTAATCTTTTGTGTCTCGTTTTTTTTCGAAAAAAAACTACCTTTGTAGGTAAGTAGTGTAAAAAAGTTATTGCCATATTTTTAACAGCACTCTTGGAGCGATATTTTTCACTATTAAATCTCAATATAGAACCACTATATTTTCGATTCAATAGTGAAAAATCTCATCTCCAATAACACTCTTAAAAATACACCAATAATTATTTTACCCTACTTAATAGATCAAAAAAATAAAATAAATGGATAGGCAACGATTAATATTGGTGACCAACGACGATGGTGTCGAAGCACAAGGTATAGCAGCTTTGGTTGATGTAGCGCGAAAATTTGGACGAGTTGTAGTAGTGGCTCCCAAAACCCCACAAAGTGGCATGAGCCAAGCTATCACCTCGGCAACACCGCTCTTTTTTGAGTCGATAAGAAAAGAGGAGGGGATAGAGATCTATTCGCTGAGTGGAACACCTGTGGATTGTGTAAAGTTTGCAACCGATCACCTATTAATAAACGAGAGGGTAGATTTAGTTTTGTCGGGTATAAATCATGGAACAAATGCGGGTCCAAATGTGTTATATTCGGGCACCATGGGGGCAGCTATCGAGGGGCATTTCTACGCTCCATCTATAGGTTTTTCGTTGGATAACCACTCGCACGATGCCGATTTTTCGACATCAAAAATATATGTCGAGAAGATTATTGCGCGTGTTTTGCAATCTCCCCTCCCCGAACCGTTGTGTCTAAATGTTAATATCCCCGATCTGCCAGCTAATTTAATTAAGGGTATAAAAATAGTACGCCAAAATCGTGGATATTGGAAGGAGGAGTTTTTCGAGCGCAAAGATCCTCGCGGACGTGAATATTATTGGCTCACAGGTCGTTTCATAAATACCGAACAAGAATCTTCGCAGATAAAAGAGGAGTCGTTATATAGCGATATTGCCGCTATGGAGGGTGGTTATGTGGCGATTGTTCCTGTCAAAGTCGATATGACTAACTATGAACAGATAGCTCCTTTGGCGCAAATCTTTGAGTAGCGATGCTATACACTAAAATATTCCTATATCTTACTATCGTTTTGCAGAGTGTGGCGACTATTCTCGCTCTGCGGTTGATCCGCACGACAAAGTACAATATTATATGGATCCTTTTTATTGTGGGATTTACGGTGCTTTCGGTCGAAAGATATTTTCAGCTTATTGGACTAGGGGGTGTAGATGTAGATTCTAGGATATTTTTGTGGTCGGGAATTGTCGCTTCGGTGGGTCTTTCGATAGGGGTGATCTATGCCCATAGATTGTTTCAATATGTAGATAGATTAAATCGGCAACGACAAATGGTGTCGCGTAGGATATTGTCGGCTGTGTTGCGCACCGAAGAGCGATCGAGGTCGAGATACTCCAAAGAGCTACACGATGGCTTGGGACCTCTACTATCGAGCGCCAAGATGACCCTTTCGGCACTCGACGAAGATATGACACCCGACGAAAAGCATGAAATAGTCGAAAATACAACATACGCAATAGATGAGGCGATTAGAGCCCTGCGCGAAATATCGAATAACCTCTCGCCCCAGTTGCTCACCGATTTTGGACTTCGTCGAGCATTGCAGACATTTATAAATCGAAATATCTCGAATCACAATGCGATAATAGTTTTTGACACCAATATAAATAAGGAGCGCTATGATTCCGATGTGGAGGTGATTTTCTATCGTGTGATTTGCGAATTGATAAACAACTCGCTTAAACATGCCAAATGTACGCGCATAGATCTGTCGCTCATCAAGAGCCCATTGTCGTTGAAACTGAAGTATAGCGACAATGGTCAAGGGTTCGACTTGGCAAAGGTGACAGATCATGGCATGGGATTGTCGAATATAACATCGAGGGTTAACTCTCTTGGTGGAGAACTTAAAATTATAAGTAAAAAGGGTGAGGGGATGCAAGCATTAATAAAATTATCATTCGAAGATGAAACCCCTCCCAAGAGGAGAAAACGTTTACGTCATGGCAAAGTTAAAAATAATATTGGTTGATGACCACACTCTCTTTCGACGAGGGCTACGGGGATTGTTGGAGAGACACGGAGGTGTCGAAGTTGTGGGCGAAGCATCGGATGGTGTCGAATTTCTGAAAATTTTGGAATCTACCACCGCCGACGTTGTATTTATGGATTTCGCAATGGAGCCCATGTCGGGCGACGAAGCGACACGTCGAGCGTTGCAAATATACCCCGATTTGAAGATTATAACGTTGTCTATGTTTGGCGACGAGAGCTACTATACGCGTATGGTTACGGCGGGAGCCAAGGGCTTTTTGCTCAAAAATTCCGACATCCGCGAAGTGTTGCAAGCGATGGAGTGTGTGGCTAAGGTGGGCGAATATTTCAACGAAGAGTTGTTGGGTTCGTTGACCCAAACTATGTTTCCAGCCCATATTGTACCCCCTTCCGAAGATGCTCTTTCGGCGCGCGAAATGGAGATCCTAATCGGAGTGTGTCGAGGGCAAAATAACCAAGAGATCGCCGACGAACTATTTATATCGAAACGCACGGTCGACAAACATCGTGCAAATATTATGGATAAAACAGGTTGCAAGAATACGGCGAGCTTAGTAATATATGCAATAAAGAATCAATTGGTAGATTTTTAGATTTTTTTTAAGCGTTTCATAATATTTATTGCGCTTTTGTAATGGAATTAAAAAATAATAATTATATTTGTAATTACAAAAAAGTGCGAATAATGGCGAAAAAGTGTTGAATTTTAAAAATTTATAACTATCTTTGCTATTAAAGGGTGTTTTGTTGGGCGCTAACCAAGCCTGAAAGGCACTTGTGTGAACTCGAAACTAAGAGTGTAATAGCTTGTAGTTGAGGGTTATGTATGGTGTAGGATGTGATGTAAAAGGATTTATATGCAAATTGGATGTATAGGAGAGGTGTAAGATTAAGAGATGATAAATTAGACAACTGAACAACAGTAACGAAATTATAAAAACAAAAACAAAAATAAACTAAAACAACCAACCACTATGAAGAGATTATTATCCATTTTTATCGCGATGTTTGCGGTAGCTCTTTGCTCGTTAAGCTGTGAAGATGCTGGCGATTATCTAGCTCCTGGATTGAGCGAAGGCGAGGTGTCTGAGGATGCTCCAGAGATCACAGCCGTAGCGTCGGGTTACGAACGTGCGCAAGTAGAGTGGACACTCAACAACGACGAAGGTACAACCGTAGACCTTTGTTACGTTTACGACGGCGACGACGTTTACGAATTTGAATATGACGATTGCTACGATAGCGCCGATAAAGTATGGCGTGCGATGATTCCACTCGCAGAGGGAAGCCACTCGTTGACTATCAAGAGTTATGATTCTAACAAATCACTTTCGGGTGCTAGCGCTGCAACTGTTGTCTATGTATATGGCGAAAGCTATGCAGGCGATCTATCACACCGTATTTTGACATCATCTGTATATGACGAGAATGAATCTAAGTACACTTTGACATTCCTCGAGGAGGAGAACAGCGCTCTTAAAACTGTAGATGTTGTTTATCCTGTAAAGGGCTCTACTATCTATGGATCTAAAGAGAAGTATTTGGGCGAGGATGAGGTTGTAAGAGACACAGTATCTGTATCTAACGAGACTGCTCTTGTAATTGAACTTGAGTATGCTGTAAATATCGACGCAACATCTACAGCTGAGGGTTCAATCCGTGGTGAGTCTATCGAGATCATCTCAACTTATATCCTTTCTGATTTGGTAGAGGGTGCCTTAGATGACGAAGTTCAAATTACGACAAACAAATCTTTGGGCGACGAGATCACATATGTTCACGTTACATCGTTGAGACAACTTATCCAATATATGTCTGCTGGTATCACAAACCATAGTATCACTATGACTCCTGGTACTTATTCTGTTACAGAAGAAAATATCTATGATTATGCGCAAGTTCAATATGTTACAGATACTGCTGATGCTGTATTGTTGCTTGTCGCAGGTAATTATAACTACTATGATCTTTCGGGTGTAGTAATCGAGATTTCGACTGCAGTTCCACCTGCTATTAGACATTATACAGATGGAGGTTTTAGTAACTCTGAGTTCCATGCACTTCACGTAACTGGTCGTGGTAACACAGTTAAGGGTTTGACTTTGATTGATGTTGGTAGTGTATATGATGATATTGGTGGTAGCGGTTACCAAAATGTTGTAATGGATGGTGCAGAGAATGTATTCGAAGATATTTATACTTTCTCTCAAGGTTCTACTCCTTATGGTTATGGCGAGTTGTTTGGTAAGGGTGCACCTACCGTTATCTCTCACAACAAGCACAGTGCGTGGTTGATCCGTGGTGACTACAATGTCATGAGAGGTTGTACTGTTGTTCACCATGCTTTTGGTCACTTTATCTTTACTCAAGGAGGATGGTGCCCAACAGTCGAGAATTGCTGTGTATATGGTCAAATGTCAAATACAGATACAGTTCTAGCTGAGCAAGGTACAGGTTCTTCGGCAGATCTAGTTGATTTTATGACATACTTCGGTTTCTTCCTAACTGATATTGGTAAGGCTGGTAACAACTACGCAGTTTGTCTTGGTGAGGGTGGTGTACGTGCGTACGCATCTGGTAACACAATTATTGATGGTGTATGTTGGGGTTCTGGAGCAACTGATGATAGCGACGATGATTCAACAGGTGGAGAGTCTTCTACAGATTCATCATACCGTTTCGGTCAGACAGCTTCAAGTGGAGATTGTAGTACTGGTGGTAACATAACAGTACGTAATATCCTACTTTATCAAACTCGCGGTAATATTAGTTTTGTATTGGGTTCGGGAGATACTTATATTTCAGACATCACTTCAATTGGTAACCAAGCTGGATATGGACTTAAGAGTGCTTCTGGTACTAAAGGTAATAATGATAATAGAAGATTGCGTGGTACAGTAGATTATGGTCCAGTAATGTCTTATGCTTATGGTGCTAGTGATGGTAGTACTAACAGAACTATCTATTGTGAGATTGAGGTTATCCCATCTACAGTAGAGACTAGAGTTGCAAACAATGGTAGTGGTAACGCTATTCACATGAAGTGTTATGGTAATGAGATTAAGTTGACTGCTCCAACTTATCAATATGACGACAAACCAGGTATCCCTCACCCAATCTTTGGTAATCAATTGGTTGCTGCTATTGGAGGTTTGGATCAAGTTATTGGTCAATTCGATGAGACTATCGACGAGGAGGCTTATGACTGTACTCTACATAACGATACTGAGTTCCCAGTTCAAATTAGCCCACTCTCTCATGGTAATACAGTAAAACAATATGGTGACAATGTAGTTCTTATCTATGGTGGTACTAACACACAAAGTGTTTCTTGTAGTGAGATCGCAACAGCAACAGGTATTCCAGCTGCTTTGGGTGAAAGTGTTAAGACTGTTACATACAACTCTAAGACTGCGAAGGGTAACACTGTAAACGTAGAGGGCGATGGTGATGTTTACATCTATGGTAGTGGTAACACTGTAACTGTAACAGGTTCTGGTACTGTTTATGTTTTGGGTGATAACAATACTATTACAGCTTCAAACCCATCTAATGTTAAGTTGGCATCGAAGATCACTAACCACACATATGCTAAGTATCCATATAAAAATGGAACATATCCAGGTTATGCAGCAACAAGTGGTTATGTAGGAACTCTAACATTCTCCCCATCAGGTAACACTGTCAACGGAAGTTCTCTAAGTGGAACAGCTGTAGAGTATACAGGTGGTGACGAGTACAAATACTAGAATATCGGAACTAAAAATATATAAATAGTTCATCACTTTATAGGCAGTAGCTCTCTTAGTGATCGCAACAACTCATACTCCTCGGAGCAGAGAGGTGCGATAACTAAGGTAGCTATTGTTGTTTGTAGAGGTGGAGGGATTAACTATATACCATGAACTTAAAACTTAATAATCAAATAATCAAACTAACCATGAAAAGATCAATTTTATCGTTGCTTACACTTATCTTAGTATTTGTTGTGACCATAGTGCCTGCAACTCTACATGCGGCTGGTACAGTAACTGTATCTTCACTCGAAGAGTTGGTGCCATACTTAAGCCAAAGCAATGTTAATGTAAAGTTAGCACCAGGTATATATATTCATACCTTTAAAAATGCACAGTCAAAAACTTTTCGCAACTCGACAATAGATGTTGTGGAGGGCAAGCCTTCAAATGCAATGTTGTTGGTATCGGGAAATAATAGTACATATGATTTTGAGGGTGTGACAATTGAGGTCGAGACAGCGGTATTCAACGCATATAAGGGAAATGAATTTGTGGAGCTTCATATTATTGGAAGCGACAATGTAGTCAAGAATCTGAAGTTGGTCGACGTGGGATCGAAGGATGATTTTCCACAAAATGGATGTGTAAATGTTATTGTGGATGGTGCTCGCAACTTGGTTGAGGGTATTGAAATTAGAAGCACAGGATCAAAACCATATGGTTATGGTGAGGTCTTTGGCAAGGGAGGTCCAGCAACGATCCGTCACAAAAAGCATAGTGCTTGTTTGGTGCGTGGCGATTATAACCATATCAAAGGATGTCGAATCATCCACCGCGCATATGGACACTTCTTGTTTATGCAAGCGGCGCAAAATCCAACAATCGAGGGGTGTTATATCGAGGGAGAGATGGTTACAACAGATCAAATCTTGGCGGAGGCTGGTTCGGGCTCTGCTGCAGATAACATAAACTTCAAAACAGTTTGGGGCTACAAAGTTCCTAAGGGTTACACCCTTTCTACGGGTGAGGATGGAATCCGCACATATGATGCTGGTACGACAATTGTTGATGGCGAGAGATTTAAGCGCGGTTCATCGAATATCACAGTGAAGGATTGCACGGTGAAGCATGCGCGCGGAGGTGTGGCATTGACACTCTCGAAAGGATTCAAGTATGTTGAAAATTGTACGCTTATAGGTTGCCAAGGTGGTTATGCTACGGGATCGGGTGGTAAGATTGTGAATTGCCGTGCGGATGCAGCCTTTGGAGCGGTATTTTCTACTGCGTATGAGAGAGATAAGGATATTACGGTCGACATTACGATTATGCCATACGAGGGCGAAGCGTATGTGGGCAATGGTCCAAAACAGGTTGCTATGATTATGGGAACGGGTCACAATATCACCTTTAGACGAGGCGAAGGGCTAAGTGAAGATCAAGAGTTGAGAATATGTTTGGGAGGAAATAGAACAGGTATTGGAAACCTTGCGGAGGAGCAAAACCTACGTGCGGCGGATCTTAAAATTGTGAATGAGACGAAATATCCAATCATCATGGGCGATAAAACGACTGGAATTGAAGGGTCGACAAAGGGCGAAATTATTGATCTTGGAACATCTAACAATTTGAAAAAAGAGTAATTAAGTAATTAATAGTTAGGGAGAGTTATGAGTCGATTAAAATTGTGGATTTTGACACTTGTCGTAGTGGTAGGTGTACATTTTGGAGGTGTTGCTTCGGAGGTTAAGGTGGTGAATAGTTTGGCGGAGTTATTGCCATATTTGAGCCAAAGTGATGTGAATGTGAAGTTGGCTCCAGGGCTCTATCGTCATACGTTGAATGATGCTAGGTCGAAGCCATTTAATAAATCCAAGATCGATGTGACGAAGGGTAAATTTACCTATGCGTTGTTGTTGATAGCAGGAAATAATAGCACCTACGATTTCGAGGGTGTGACAATTGAGGTCGAAACGTCGGTGTTTAATGCCTATGAGGGGAGTGAATTTGTGGAGCTTCACACTGTTGGTAGCAATAATGTCGTTAAGGGTCTTAAGTTGCAAGATGTAGGTGGATTATATGATTTTCCGCAGTGGGGGTGTGTAAATATTGTTGCGGATGGAGCCAATAACCGAATTGAGGGTGTCGAGGTGAGATCCGTGGGTTCATATCCATATGGTTATGGAGAGGTGTTTGGCAAGGGAGGTCCTGCGACAATTCGCCACAAGAAACATAGTGCATGTTTGGTGAGAGGATACGCTAACCATATTAAGGATTGTAAGATCTATCATCGTGCATATGGTCACTGCTTGTTTATGCAGGCGGCGGATAAACCATTTATTGATGGTTGCTATATAGAGGGCGAGATGGGTTCGACAGATGCAGTGCTTCGCGAGAGAGGTTCGGGTTCGGCTGCTGATAAGATCAATTTCAAAACCGTGTGGGGGTATCCTGTGCCTGAGGGTCATGCTATAGCTCTGTGCGAGGAGGGAATCCGTGCATATAATGGCGGTTCGACAATTGTTGATGGCGAGAGATTTTCGCGCGGAACATCGAACGTGACGATAAAGGATTGTTATGTGAAAAATGCTCGTGCAGGAGTTACTCTAACTCATGCCAAAGGTACTCGTTATGTGGAGAATACTACCGCCGTAGGGTGTAATCGTGGATTTGCGGTGGGAACAGGTGGGCGCATTGTGAACTGTTTTGCCGACACGAAGAATGGTCCTGCTTTTGGCGTTGATTATGAGAGCGATAGGGGGATTGTTGCCGATATTACAATTCTTCCATATGAGGGTGAGCACTATAATGGCTCGACTCATATGGCGATAATTATTGGTCAGAATCACAAGATAACCTTCAAAAAGGGTGATGGGCTAAGGTGTGCCGAGGATTTATATATTCATATCGGAGGTGATAATAAGACCATCGGAATGTTGAAGGACGACAACAACTACAAAGCTACGGGAATCAATATCATTAATGAGACAGGATATACGATGGTATTGGATGATAACGCATCTAATATATCGGGTTCGACAGCTGGAAAGTTGATCGATGAGGGGGTAAATAATAGTGTAGAAACTAAGTAAAAATATAATAAATTAATGAAAACTAATAACCTAAAACTTTTTTTCGCTGCCTTATTGGCAGTTGGATCTATGACAGCGCAGGCGCGTAATATATATGTGTCGCCCACGGGATCGAATATGAATGATGGATCGGAGGAGTCGCCATATCGTACAATATCGAAGGCGGCGTATGTCGCAATTGCTGGAGATAGTGTGATTATCCGCGAGGGTGTATATCGCGAAAGTGTATCGCCTGCAAATGGCGGAACAACCCCAGCACGACGTATAACTTATATTGCAGCGCCAGGCGAAAAGGTGGAACTTAAGGGTTCTGAAGTGGTTACGGGATGGAAGAAGGTAGGAGGCAATGTGTGGAAGACGGTTGTCGACAATACTATATTTGGAAACTTCAATCCATTCGAACTTAATGTATATGGAGATTGGTTGTTGTCGGGTCACGACCACCACTTGGGTCAAGTATATATTGATGGTGTGGGTTTGGTCGAAACTCCATCAATCGAGGATGTTAAAACATTGGAGGCTAATAGATGGTATGCGGAGGTGAGCGATGAGTCGACCACAATATATGCAAACTTTGATGGTGCAGTCCCAACAAAGGCACTTACCGAAATCAATGTGCGTCCTACATGTTTCTTCCCTGCGACAAATGGTGTGAACTACATCACTGTCGATGGTCTATATATCTCGCAAGCGGCAACTCAATGGGCAGCTCCAACGAGTGAGCAGGTAGGTATGATTGGACCTAATTGGAGCAAGGGTTGGATTATCAAGAATTGCGACATATCATATTCGCGTTGTGTGGGTATAAGTATCGGAAAGGAGCGTTCGACAGGTCAAAACCTAAGTATTCAATATCGTCCAACAGCGCCATTCAACAAGGTTGGATTCACACGCGAGATTGAGGCTATCATCAGCGCCGTAAACCGCGGATGGAGCAAGGAGAATATCGGTTCGCATCTTATCGAGAACAACAAGATATATGAGTGTGGACAAGCTGGTGTCGTGGGTCACTTGGGTTGTGCATTCTCGACAATTAGAGGTAATGAGATTTTGGATATTTGCCACACGGGAGAGTTTGGAGGCTTCGAAACTGCTGGTATCAAGCTACATGCTGGAATAGATGTTGTGATTGAGAATAATATCGTTATTAATGCAGGTCGCGGAATGTGGATCGATTGGCAGGCTCAAGGTATGCACATCATCGGTAATATATATGATAAGAATGATATTCAAGATTTCTTTATCGAGGTGTCGCATGGTCCAACCATTGTGGCTAATAATGTGATGCTTTCGGAGTGGTCGGTATATGCTGATGCTCAAGGTATAGCGTTTGTTAACAACCTAATTGCAGGACGTGTTCAGGTGCGCCGCTCGACATATCGTTACACACCATATCATATGCCACACTCGACTCAACTTTGTGGTTTCTACAACAATGGTGGTGGCGATACTCGTTACTACAACAATGTCTTCTTGGGTCAAGTGGATCCAAACGAGAAGGGCGAAATAGTTGATAATGGATTGGTAGGATACAATGAATTCCCCGACCATGTCGACAATTCGGGAACTTTCGTGGAGGTTAATTTAAGTTTGGAGTATCGTTTTCCAGTTTACACAGCAGGAAATGTATATTTCAAAGGTGCAGAGCCATTTAACAAGGAGAAAGATCAATTGATGATTGGCTTTGATGCTCCTGAATTTAAACTCGAAAAGGGCGATGATGGTCGATATACACTCACTCCATCGCTTGATGTTTCGCAGTTTAGGAGAGCTAAGACGGTGGCTGTAAATACCGAAATGTTGGGTCAGACGATTGTTGCCGAGCAGGTGTTTGAGAATGCAGATCTTACACCATTCGTTTTGGATTTTGACTTTTTTGGTAACCTTCGCGATGGTGCAACACCTGTGGCTGGACCATTCGAGAGTACTCCATCGAAGATCGTTTGGTAGTAGTTTAGGTTAGAGGAGATTTTTTTGGGAATTTGAAATAGGGTCTTTTGTGTCATTGTAGCAAACTATGCTAACCCTAATGACACAAAAGACCCTATTTTCTACAAAAAACCAACCTCTCCCTAAAACCTTAATTTTTCTAAATCCCCAAAATTTACTATCTTTGCGAAAGCATAAAAATAAAAAATAATATACAATGGCAGACGAAAAAATAATATTCTCAATGGTCGGGGTCAGCAAGACCTTTTCGAACCAAAAAAAGGTGTTGAATAACATCTATCTATCATTTTTCTATGGTGCAAAGATCGGTATCATCGGTCTCAATGGATCGGGTAAATCGACGTTGATGAAGATCATCGCGGGGTTAGACAAAAATTTCCAAGGTGAGGTGGTTTTCTCGCCAGGTTTTTCGGTGGGTTACCTCGAACAAGAGCCTCAGTTGGATGAAACAAAGACCGTTCGCGAGATTGTGGAGGAGGGATGTGCTTCGACAATGTCGCTTCTCAAAGAGTATGAAGAGATAAATATGAAGCTCTGTGAGCCAATGTCGGATGACGAAATGGCAGCTATGATCGAGCGTCAAGGTGAACTTTATGAGCAGATCGACCATGTGAATGGTTGGGAGATCGACAGCGTGTTGGAGCGTGCGATGGATGCTTTGCGATGCCCTGAATCGGATCAAGTGATTAAGGTGTTGTCGGGAGGTGAGCGTAGACGTGTGGCGTTGTGTAGATTGTTGTTGCAACAACCCGATGTCCTTCTGCTCGATGAGCCTACCAACCACTTGGATGCTGAGTCGATTGATTGGTTGGAGCAACACTTGCAACAATATAAGGGTACAGTAATCGCTGTGACCCACGACCGTTACTTCCTCGACAATGTTGCTGGATGGATCTTGGAGCTTGATCGTGGTGAGGGTATTCCATGGAAGGGTAACTACACGGGGTGGTTGGAGCAAAAGACCACACGCCTAGCGATGGAGGAGAAGCAGGAGAGCAAGCGCCGCAAGACCCTCGAAAGAGAGTTGGATTGGGTGCGTATGTCCCCATCGGGTCGTAGAGCAAAGAGCAAGGCGCGTCTGTCGGCTTACGACAAGATGATGAACGAAGATACTAAGCAGAAGGAGGATAAGTTGGAGATCTTCATCCCGAATGGTCCTCGCTTGGGCGATATGGTGATCGAGGCGAAGGGAGTATCGAAGGGGTATGGAGATAGAATCTTGTATGAGGATTTGAACTTCGCATTGCCACCAGCTGGAATTGTGGGCATTATTGGTCCTAATGGTGTGGGTAAGACAACCCTGTTCCGCATGATTATGGGTATCGAGGAGCCAAACTCGGGAACCTTCTCGGTGGGTCAAACGGTGAAGTGCGCCTATGTAGATCAGCAACACAAATCTATAGATCCAGATAAGTCGGTGTATGAGGTGATCTCGCAAAATAGTGAGTGGGTGCAACTTGGTAATCGTCAAGTGGCGGCACGCGCATATGTAGCGAGGTTTAACTTCACGGGAGGCGACCAAGAGAAGAAGTGTGGAATGTTGTCGGGAGGAGAGCGTAATCGCTTGCACCTTGCCCTAGCACTCAAAGAGGAGGGGAATGTTTTGCTTTTGGATGAGCCAACCAATGATATTGATGTTAATACACTTCGTGCATTGGAGGAGGGTCTCGAAAACTTCGCAGGTTGCGCGGTGGTGATCTCGCACGATAGATGGTTCTTGGATCGTATCGCAACTCACATCCTATCATTCGAGGGCGATAGGGTGATCTATTACGAAGGATCGTACAGCGAGTTTGAGGCGTGGAAGAAGGCTCAAGGCGAAGATACTACACCAAAGAGAGTTAAGTATAAGAAATTAGTTGAATAGATACTGTATAATATAGTATAAAAAGATAAAAATGTTGTTTTTGAATTAAGAGAGTTCACTCTTTTAGCTTCGAAAACAACATTTTTATTTTGTGGAGGCTCACTCGCAAAATATAAATCACCACAATAAAAATATCCAACTAATTGATCGTTAATTAGTTGGATATTTTGTATCTTTGCATAAAGGAGAGCCATTACCCCCAAAACCCGCCA
>JBCQUZ010000075.1:0-9645 GCA_047173645.1 Rikenellaceae bacterium | reverse complement strand
GTCCGTCAGTCGCATCTTTGCCTAATGGTGTTTGAAACCACTCTCCCTTATCGTTCTTCGTAAAGCCTTTTAATGCTAACGATTCAAAGTCAAATCCTGCATTAGCAAGGTAGTTCTCAGCTCCAGATGCAGAGGATAGTATATCTCGATATTGAGAGGAGAAACGCCTAATCTCTGGTACAACTTTGGTGTTCATATGTAGCCCATAGTCGTAAAGTTTGTAGACATCGCTCTCCGCCATATCCTTGATACTCTTGACATAGGTAGCTTTACCATCCTTACCAACTGTAAAGAGTGTTTTATCGAGAGACTTGTGATCCTGACCAAACTTAGACTGGATATTCTCGATGAAAGCTCCAATCTCAATATCGCTGCGAGCCTTACCAAGTGCTGCAAAAGCGGAGTTGATACGAGCTTGTGAATCTCTGCGAGCCAATGTGGTAATTGCTGCACGAGTATCATCCTGTTGAGCATCTGCGAGGGTGTATGTAGGTTGAACCATTCCATACGACTGACCTGCACTCATACTATTGAATACAGCAGCCCACCAGTTACTAGTCCAAGCCCCAATCTTATGCCCCGAAGCATCTTCGATTGTCTTCTCGCCTGTTAGCTTTTCTACCTCTTTTCGAGCATCAAGAGCCTTTTGATAAGTTTCCGAAAGGGATGTGTTCAGAGCATCAATAGATGGGTAGCGATACTTCTCGTTAGCTGAGATCTCCTCCAACACTGCATCCTTAGCCTCCTTGACTTTCCACGTCTTGTATGCCACCCAACCAAGTGCTCCAATCAAAGCTGCGATACCTCCAGTAGCTGCAACTGCTCCTGTTCCAATAGCACTTAGTGATGCACCAGCACCAATCAAGCCATTACCTGTGGCAACTTGAGTGGCGAACAATCCACCGCCCTGTGCTGCCATACCCATACCACCTGAGAGCAGAGCCTGAGACATAGCTCCCTTACCTGCGACACCTGCACCTTGAAGAGCTGTAACGATACTACGCTTTGAGGCAAACGACATCTTACCTCCACCCAATCCTACGAGTGACGATATTGCGCTGAGACCCTTACCTGCTGCACTCTGCTTTCCTACGAACCCAAGAGCTACACCAATATTTGTCAATGCACCTGCCAACTTAAAGAGCTTAGTTGCTGCAATGCCAGAGAATAACAGAGGCTCAATCCACGTCATATTGCGAGAGAACCACGCACCAAACTTTGCAAGGATTGTAACCAGATTCAGTAACGTTTGACCTATCGAGGCGATACCCAGAGCAAATTCACGAGTCTTGAACTTACCGATAAAATCTCTCATAGTCGATTTGATAATAGGCTCAATATGTTCGTAGCCCTGCATAAACGACTCTGTAAATTGAGAAGTCATCTGCGCCCATAGTCCTTTGGTGTTATCTTGTTTCACCTTAGCAAGCACCGATGAGACATTATGCGAACCTCTATTCTGAGAAGTCAGTGTGCGAAGTTGGTCATAGTTACGAACGAACATCATCGCAGCATTACCACCAATCTTACCGAAGATAGATTGCATATCTCCCATTGTCGCACCTTTCTCATTCAGCTCTTGGAAAATTTCTGTAAGGGGTCGAAGTCTCTCTACTTGCTTGCCATAGACATCTACATAGTGGGTAAACTTCACTCCCAATCTATCGAGAGACTCTTGTGACTCCTTCGTAGGCTTCGCAAAGCGTGTTGCCATAGCTCGAAGTGATGTACCTGCCATTGTTCCCTTGATACCCATATTACCCAAGATACCAATTGCAGCCGATGACTCTGTGAAGTCGATACCTGCCATACGCATATATCCAGCTGCCATCTTGTAGGACTCTGCCATCTCAATCACGTTAACATTTGAACGAGAGATGGTCGAGGCAAGAATATCTGCCACAGAGCCCATTGAGCTACTTTTGATGTCATAACCTGCCATAATATTGGTGGCAAGGTCGGCAATCTGTGATACATCATTATCACCAATCAGAGCGAGGTTCGTAATAGGTCGAATAGACTCATTGATAGTCTCCACACCCATACCTGCCATAGAGAGATACTTCACAGCACCTGCAACCTCCATAGCGGTAAACTTGGTCTCTACACCAATCTGACGAACATAGAGAGCCATCTTCGAGAATCGCCCCTCAAAGGTTGTCAGATCGCTATCCGCAACCCTCAGGATTGACTGTGCCGAAGTCATAATATTGGTGTACTCCACAGCTTTGGTAAGCTCTGAGGTGAGCAGACTATATGCAGCATAGGCGTTGAACATCTGCATCATTGGCAGGTTGCTCATTGATGGGCCACGCATATATTGAAGGCGATTGATAGCCGCCTTCTGCTTACTGGTTTGATATGTAGCTTTCGACTTGCTCTGCCCCTGAATCTGGCGAACTATACCTGCTGTATTTTGTCGCTCTACACTTCGTTTTTCACGGTCGAGTTGTACACGCTCATTAGCGATACGGTTCTGCTCGATGTCGTAGTTGCGAACTACACGCTGACGATTCCACTCCTCGCCACGTACACCAACAGTCTCTCGATAATTGGATAGCTTATCGGATAGAAGTGTACGTTGCTGTTGTGCCTTCTGGTCTCCCAACACTCGGTTCTTGACAAGAGAAGTGTTGAGTTGGTCGGCAACCTTTTGAGGTAGTACAAAGGCGTGGTTCGGAGCGAATGGTGCACCTGTAGCTCCACTCTTTCCGATATACCCTTGAGGGGTGTTGGCATTAACTGAGAATGTAGATGCTCCTTTGAGCTGCCCCATAAGATATAGTAACCTTTTGATACGCTCCTCGGCTGTCTCAGTCTTGATATTGATCTCTCGACCCTTTTCGAGATGGGTCATAGCTGAGTTTATCTTACCAATAACCTTGGTGATGCTCTTCTGAGCTGACATCATTGAGTTTACAGACTCTGCTGCACTCTCCTTGATGCCTGTGTTTCGCTCATCGGCAAGTCGCCTGTTGCGCTGATCCTTTGCGTTTGCCTTAATGCGGTTGGTATCTAATGCTTGACCTGCATTGACGGAGACATTGATACCTTTTGCGAGGGTGTTAATCTCTGAGAGTAGCCCCTTGATACGATTTAACTTCTCCTCGCTCTTATCAGTGTTAATAGACATAGTGAAGGTATAATCCCTCTTCTTTCCACTTTTTGTGCGAAAAGTTTTATCTATCTCATCCATCATCTTCTTGATGTTGGTAATAGCTGGCGTGAACGAGTTTTTCGCCTGAACCAACTTACCAACAGCATCAGCAAACGCTTGAACCTGCTGAGTTCCCTTGGTCGCCTCTACATTGATGGTGTAATTTACACTATAATTTTGCTCTTGAGCCATTGAAATCTGCTTTGTATAAGAATAGTGACATTCACTATAAAAAGATTAAAATATCTCTTAGTATTGATTATATTTATATCGGTACAATAATATTGATGCAAATTATTTGCAAATGCGAATTATTTGCATTACCTTTGCAGGTATAATAGATAGCGATGGAAACAAAACTAAAAATAAAAGAAGCAGGTTTAAAGGTCACTCCTCAGCGACAGCTTGTGTATAGAACTGTCAAAGAGCTTTGTCACGCCTCAATAGAGCAGATTGTAGCAAAGATAGAGCAGACACATCCAGAGATGACTCTCTCAACGGTGTATCGTGTCTTAACCTCTTTTTGCGATTGCAACCTACTCACAAAGGTTAATCACCCCAAAGGAAAGGTATATTATGATATAAATGTTCACGAACATAGCCATATCATCACCCCTAAAGATGACCTTATAGATGTAGTTGATCCTGAGCTAAGGAGGTTTGTTGAACAACGAATAAGAGCACAAATTCCTGAGGGAACGCAGATAGATAAAATAACTATTCAAATTACAACCTCTGTCAAGTCAGAGTAATGAAAAATAATAAACTTAAAAACAAAAGATTATGAGAAGTATCACAACATTTGACCTACAGTATGCACACCGTTTTTACGGTTTTCAAGGCGAAGCACAGTATTTACACGGTCATACTGGAGTTCTAACCATCGAGGTAGAGGATAGCGTTAATGAGGGAGTAAATATGGTCTTTCCTTGTGGTGAGATTCAAAAAACAGCTTGGTCTGTATTAAAGAATTTTGACCACTCGTTGATATTAAGAGCTGATGATCCACTTTTACCAGCAATATTGGGCGTATATGAGGCAACTGGTCTTAAAGATGGACATCCTATGAACCAGATGAAGGGCGAGGCGTTCGATATTGAATTGGCTACTGCATATCCTGATTCACGTCTTGTTGTAACAAAAGAGACTATGACTGTTGAGGGTATGATAAAGATTGTCTACGCACTTCTAAAAGACAAGCTCAACATTGCAAAGATCACATTCACAAGTGGTGTCAATGCAGCTTCGGCAGAGTTTGAGACAAATAACAATATAGAGAGATGTCCTCTTTGTGGTATTTCACTAGATGAAGAAGGCGTATGTCCTAAATGCGGATATAAAAAATAATAAATTAAATAGTTGATATGGAAAAGACAAAAGTATTAGAAGTTATGGCCGCATCAGGTGAGCCACTTAACGCAGGTAAAATTGTTGAGTTGTCTGGCTTAGAACGAAAAGTTGTAGATAAAGTGATGAAGGAACTTAAAGCTGATGGGAGTATCGTATCTCCAAAACGTTGTTATTGGGAACCTGCAAAGTAAACATATTAGTTGAATTTACATATAAATCGAACCCCCTGTTTTAATTACAGGGGGTTGTTGGTGTAATTCACTAATTAACAGCTGGGAGATTAGCTGTCATTCGACTTACCACCATCTGTTGATGCAGCCACAATGCCTCCTCTGAAAGCATCGCAAACTCCTCATCAGAAATGGTCTCGAAATTCGTCGCTGGAAAGTAATGCCGTACATAAATCGTCCTCTGACGTATTCGGTCTGCATCCGCTACTTTCCAGCGGTCGATAAATTTACGAGCGTAGTTTGTCTCGTAGATATGATCTCTGATAGCTGACCCATAAGACCGAAGAGGAATAGCGAGTCGTTATCGACAAGATCCTTGTCACCCTCCAAGTAGCAGTCCTTAGCGAGGGTGCGCATAGCTGTAACCTCATCCTTCTTCGATGCAGCCATAAACTTGCTGAATGTTGGGAACGATGGCTCACTGAAGTATGCCACATAGACATCTTTCTCATCGCAATCGGTGTCACCAAAGACTACCATAGGGAATACCTTGCGTAGCTTCTTCTCGGTTTTGAGCTCATAGGCTCTTTTCATAATCGTCTGCTCCTGTTCGAGCGTTAATGTTTTTTCTTCCATTGTTTGAAATTGTTATTGTTTGTATTAAAGAATAGTCTGTTTTGTGATTTGAGGGTTAAAGCAAGAGTAACTTTCCTGCAATTCCGCATTTTTTTAGTGCTTCAGTGTTCTGTTCATCGAATGAGATAAGGCACGATGGCGCACCTGCTGGACCACCTTTTTCACCTGTTACGTGATAGAATGATAGCCGACCTTTGATGAATAAGATTGAGTGAGCGTGTTTGAAGATTAGCTCCTGAAACAGCTTTGTCTCTGTTCTGGCAAAGGTTAGTGCAACGCAGTTCTTGTGCTCAATACACTTCTCTATAAACTTGGTAATCAGATGTGTCTCATACGGTGGATTGCACCACACACGACCGACCCAATTTTGCTCAAGCCCATTATCTTCTATTGTGTAGTGATTATCAGCTGTCGCCCAAGGTCTATTGACAGGAGAACAAGGATCAAGGTCAAACCTCCCAAGGGCTGAAATGACCTCAGGAGGGGTTAACCATTCGTTCTTGCCTGTGTGGGAATTACCCTCAAAGGTGATATTCATTACACCTCTGATTTATTACGCCATAGGTAACTACAAACCACACCACCTACAAATCCAGCGACTGCAGATAGAGTCCACGCCATTGGCAATAGCTTTACTGCTACCGCACCTGCAACTACCACCGCTACGGTGATACCTGCTCTTTTCAAATTTTCTTTACTCATTTTCTTGTGTATTTAATTATTACAGTAAAGAATAGAGGAATGAATCCAGAAAAGTTTATTTTGAAAATAATGTTCACAATCTACTGCAAATTCAAATAATTGCAGTATCTTTGTGACAAATATATGTACTATGAATGAGAAGGTAAAGGAACTGTTTACTACTCACGGCGGTTACTTAACTCGCAAGCAAATACCTGATATGGCAACATATAGGCAAATTACACGATTGGTTGAAAAAGGAATTGTAGAGCGTGTTCGTAGGGGCGTGTATCTCTATACTGACGAGGGTGGGACAATGATTGACATAGACAAAGTAGTGCCAGGAGGTGTACTTTGCCTCTTTTCTGCGTGGTTTTATTATGACCTAACATTGTACGTCCCCCACAGTCATAGCATTGCAATAGAGAGAAGTCGAAAGGTTGTCTTGCCAGATTATC
Source organism: Rikenellaceae bacterium (assembly GCA_047173645.1). Lineage (GTDB taxonomy): Bacteria > Bacteroidota > Bacteroidia > Bacteroidales > Rikenellaceae > Alistipes. The sequence continues at coordinate 3,193 of JBCQUZ010000075.1, read as the reverse complement.
CACCGATTACGTTGTACTATTGGCAAAATGAGTATTACGAACTAGGAAAGACACGAGAAACTATTGATGGCTATGAAGTAAGTATCTATAATCTCGAAAAATGTGTTTGCGATGCTGTGAAATTCCGCAATAAAGTAGGCATTGAAATATTAAAAGAGGTTATCCAGGGGTATGTCAAGCGTCGAGACAGAAATTTTTCTCGTCTTATGGAGTATGCAAAAAAAATGAGAATAGAAAAAATAATTCGAACATATTTAGAGGTTAGTGTATGACAAAGAATATAGGTAAATCGGTAAGAGATAAACTGATGAATATTACAAAAAAGCAAAATTCACAGTTCAACATTATAGTTACTCGTTATTATTACGAAAGATTGTTGTATAGATTGTCACTGAGTGATTATAGAGATAAATTCTATCTAAAAGGTGGTACATTGCTATATGTTACGCAGAAGAATCTGGCAAGACCAACCCTCGACATTGATTTCTTAGGTGTGAAAATTAAGAATGACCTACTGCATATTAAAGATGTTTTTACGGAGGTTTGTTCCATTAATCCAGACACAGCGGATGGAGTGGAGTTTGATATTGATAGCATTACTACAGAAACAATAACCGAAGGTAAAGATTACAGTGGTGTTCGAGTATCGTTAAACGTTAAGTTAGATACGATGCGTCAGCGTATGAAGATTGACATTGGATTTGGTGATACTATTGTACCAAGTGAGGTAGAGTTACTTTATCCCACACTAATCGAAGATGACCAAACAATATCTATTATAGCCTATTCTCTTGAATCTGTTGTTGCAGAGAAATTTCACGCTATGATAGATTTGGCTTCAATCAACAGTAGGTATAAGGATTTTTATGATATATATACCATTTTGTTGTACAACGATATAGATATGCAATCTTTAACACAAGCTATACTAAGCACATTTCAGACAAGGCATAGCCTGTATGTTGAGAATCACATCATTTTTACAGAGCAGTTCGTAAATGATGGTACTCGTCAAACTCATTGGTCTAAATTTCTGAAAAATATAGATTATAAAGGTGATCTGCCTCTTAACACCGTAATGGGTGTAATAATAGAGAACCTAAAACCTATCTATGAAAAAACAAGGGGGCATGAGTAAAATGAAGCTGCAAATAGCCAGTGACTTACACCTTGAGTTCTCGGCAAATTCAAGTCACCTCAAACTCAATCCATTAGAGGTTGTGGGTGATATACTTCTACTCGCTGGTGACATAGGTTATCTTAGTGATGATGGCTCATATCCTCATCCGTTCTGGGATTGGGCTTCTAAGAACTACAAGCAGGTGATAGTGGTGCCAGGCAATCACGAACTCTACAAAGACTTCGACATAAATAAGCTACACGAGGGGTTGACAATACCTATCAGGAAGAATGTAGCCTATTACTACAACACAGTGGTTACTATTGAGAATGTGGATATTATCGTTTCGACATTATGGGCTTACATTGAGCCGATAGATGCTCTTGCTACGCAGAGAAGAGTCTCTGATTTTCGATCTACCATTGCCGATGGAGACGAGCGGTTAACGGTCGATAGATTCAATGCAGAGCACCAACGCTGCATAGAGTTTATCAAAACGGCTGTGGCTAACTCAAAAGCTGAGAAGATTGTAGTTGTAACCCACCACGTACCATCAAACGTCTTGTCGTCACCAGATTTTAAGGGTAGCCAAATCAATGGAGCATTTGTCTCTGAGCAGTTTGACTTCATCGAGAATAGCCCAATCGACTACTGGATATATGGTCACTCACACCGCAATATTGATGGCGTGATTGGTAAGACTCAATGCCTTTCCAATCAGCTCGGTTATGTCGCTATGGAGGATATTGGCTCATTTGACAGAGCAAAATATATAGAGTTATAAAGGCATTAATTCGATTATTATTGTTACTTTTGTAGACATTAACTAGTAAAGAATACTGAATGAAATAAAAACAGAATAAAAGACATATATAGAAATTAGATAAATCTAATTGTTTACTGACATCCTAAAACGGCCAATTTTTTGCAGTCAAAGTAAACAAGGAGAACTGTGTTGCATATGGTAGCACGGTTCGACTTGTTTGACTGCAGGTGCTTGGCCGTACCGAGGATGTTACTTGTCGATACCGTTGCTACCATTCTTTATGGTGCTTCGGTGGCAACAAACCTAAAACCAAGCACCTATGGAAATCATCAAAGAAAAGACAATCGCTTTCACTGGTAATCGTAGCCTGACCTCACCAAGCGGATTGCGTGGCACACAATTAGAGCGTGCTATCTGTAACAAACTCTATGAACTTCTCGAACGTGAGCATCTCGAAAATGGCATAACGAATTTCCTCTACGGAGCAGCGATTGGCTACGACTCTCTCGCTGCGATGGTAGTATTGGAACTGAAAAACAAATATCCATCAATATCTCTAATCGCTGTAATCCCATTCGAGGGTCAAGAGGCAAAATTTACCCCTCAGCAACAACAAATGTACAGAGAGATTCTGAAACAAGCTGACCACTCAATCACCATCAGCCCGAATGGTTACAGCAATGAAGCATACCACCAGCGCAATGACTTCTTAATAGCTAACTCCAGCAAGATGTATGGATATCACAATGGCAAACCTCGAAGCGGTACTGGTTCTACAATGCGTAAGGCTGGCGAGAGAGGTGTAGAGGTGATAAACCTATATGATGTAATGTAAAAAAACAGCAACGACATCTTCTTTAGAGACATTGTTGCTGTTTCATTTTGTTTGTTGTAGAGCCTACAAATGAGCCTCAATCTTAGCGATAAGGTCTACCTTGGAGATTGAGCCAACGTGTCGATCTACAACTTTTCCACCCTTAATAAATAAGATTGTTGGGAGGTTGCGCACACCGTATTTGGTTGAGATTGGATCGTTCTCCTCGACATCGCATTTACAGATGTTTGCCTTGCCTTCATACTCTGTCGCAAGCTCTTCGATGATAGGTGCAAGTGTTTTACACGGGCTGCACCACTCAGCACCAAAATCTATTACCAATAGGCTCTCTGAAGCCTCTAACTCGCTAATATTGTTCGAGTTTATTTCTATTGCCATACTTCGTTTTATTTAAAATTTGATTGCAAATATAGTGAATTAAGAGCAAAAGCCACTACCCAAAAGTAATGACTTTCACAAAAACAAACCCCAC
>JBCQUZ010000074.1:0-9937 GCA_047173645.1 Rikenellaceae bacterium | reverse complement strand
AATATAATAGGGCGAATGATAACTTTGATTTCGTGATGCAGACCGAACATATACTCTATTGCGCTCAGCAAGCAAAGGGGTATTATCTCGCTGGAAGTGATTTGGGGTTAGTCGTAAAAGATATTGAGAGCGGTGAAGTTCAGACATTTTTAAAGAGAGAGAGGATTATAGCGATAGGTGAAATTGATGACTATATTTATATATTGACTCCCGACAATCTATACAACCTATATATATCAAATGATACCAAGGGTGGAGCCTTTGAGTTTGTTGTTTTACAACACTCTGACAACTATACTTTTTCGGCGATGGAGACAGAAGATGATATATTGTATATCGGAACTAGGCAACGCGGATTGTATAGCTTTGATACCAAAAGCAAATCTTTTGAGCAGATAAAAAATCTACCGATCAATAGGGTGCGAACACTACACGTTCAAAATAAAATGATATATGTAAATCATGATAATTTGGGGGTCGTGCAGTATGATGTAGAGCAACGAGAGGTTGTTTCATTTGTTGGTCAAGAAGATAATCATCAAATATCAAATTTGTCAATATATTGCATTCATGCAGATTCTCAAGGTTTGTTGTGGGTGGGTAGTTTTTCAAATGGAGTTTATCTTGTGCAACCTAAAAACAGCTCTATATCTGTGCTACCTCAAACGGAGTCTATTAGCATTCGCTCTATGTGGCATATTTCTGATGATAGATTTATAATAGGGTCAAGGGAGGGTTTGTATATATATGATAATGGCATAACTAAACATTTCACGCAAGAGAGTTCGGAGATTATGAGGTCAAACATCATTCTCTCGATCCGTCCATATGAGGTAGACAAATATATCGTAGGACTCTTCAAGGGAGGAGCATTAATTCTCGATGAGGCTGCCCAGCGAATTGAACCTTTGGGTATGAGTGCAGAGCTGTCGGAGTTGTTGTCTAAAGAGTCTGTGTATAGCACCGAACAGATCAGTGGTGACCTCTATTTCTTTACGCTCACAGGGATTGTTAGATACTCTTCGGAGGGAGTTATAACCACGTGAAATGACCAAAACAGTAGCCTTCCGTCATCTTTGCTCTTTTCGCACTATTATGATAAAGGGCGTAATATCATTTGGTTGAGTACCAAGAAGGGTTTTTGTAAATTTAGTGTCGCAACAAACACCATAGAGAGAGTGAATTTAATCTCAGATACCGATAAAACACCTATTATAAATGACTTCCGTAGTAATATGATAACTATGGATAATGATGGTAACATTCTGTTTGATAAAAACAATGTCGAACTATGTCGTTATAACCCCGAAACAGAGGAGTTATGTCGTATCAATTTTGCACCTAATGCCACGGGACATATATCGGGAGTTATTCAAGATGAATCAAGCGACAATATGTGGATTGCCACAACAAATGATATATATGCCTATAGTGAGGAGAGCACTCAATATGTTAAGATAATGGAGTCTCAAGGTTTTCCGAGTACAAATGTGTGTCCCAACTCAGTATTAAAGAGTTTCGATGGTCGTGTGTTTGTGGGTACGGAACAAGGTATGTATACCTTTAATACGCAAGTTAATAATGCCGACGCTGACGATTTTCTCATATTTATGTCGAGCATTACCATCAATGGAGTAGATGTTCTGCCAAAGGTATTTAGTCGCTCTCGCTCAAAATATGATGGAGGGCAAATAGTGTATGATATAAAAATAAATAGTACAGATTTTATTGATATAGATGTTGTCGCTCCCTATTTTACAAAGGCCAATAACTATAAATATGCCTTTAGGATAGATAACGGAGAGTGGATTTACGCGAAATCTAATAACTTAAAGTTGCCAAATGGAGTGTTGACACTTGGTAGCCATAGGCTCTATGTAATGGTCACCCCCAATGATAATATGGCATGGAGTGAACCGATATATGTGGGACGCATACGAGTTGTGCCAAGTATGATGGTAATAGTTATCGGTGCAATTTTGGCGATTGTGCTTTTTGGTGTGGTTTATATCGTTATGCAGAGAGTAACAAAGGGAGGTGTTGCGAATGAGTCGATACCCACCCCCAAGGTTGAAAATATGTTGGAGGATAGTCGTTCAAATGAGGTTATCGAGATAATAAAAAATAGATTGTCGACCAATTATGGTTACCGAAATCCAACCTATAGAATCAAAGATTTGGCGGACGAAACAGGAATTTCGGCTATCGAAATATCGAAAGTGTTGAATTGTTACTTTGGTGTAAATTTCACGGATTTTATCAATGATTACAGAATCGAGGAGATGAAGGAGCTATTGTTGAAACCCGATGTGGAGCAATATAATCTACATATTTTATCGGAACAGTGTGGGTTCAACTCCAAGGCATCGTTCTATCGAATATTCAAAAACAAGACTGGTGTCACTCCGATGCAATATCGTAAACAATATGTTGATATATCATCTAAATAACTTACATTCAGTTTAATGCGTATCGCTTTTGATGTTTTTGCGTATAGTCTTATTTTTGTTGTTATATAATTTTGAGACTTCTTTTTGTTGTTATATATTTTTAAGACTATGCCGATTGGTCTTGTTATGTGAGTATAAGACTAACAATGAAATGAGTCATTATGCGATATATTTTTTATTTGATAATTTTGTTGCCCTAAACACTTTGCTTTAAATGTGCTGAAACTAAAAAAAACAATGAAATTAAAATCAACGAACTTAAAAATATAAACTACTATGAACTATCATTTACCTCGAACTACACTCCTAGCACTGCCACTCGTGGCACTTGCAACAGGGTGCACATCATCCAAAAGGGATGCACTGGTAGAAACTCCCAACATCGTCTTTATTTTTGCTGACGATCACTGTTTTAACTGTTTAGGCTCTTCGGGTTTGGACAATATTAAGACTCCGAACCTAGACCGTTTGATGGAGAGTGGAACTCATTTTACACACGCCTTTAACCAAGGAGGTTGGAATGGTGCAATATCGGCGGCAAGTCGCGCAATGCTCATCACGGGTGAAAATATGTGGAGAGCAGCTCAACACTCGAACTATATCCCCGAGCTACAACAACCCAAAAATTGGCCTATAGATGTTGCGCAACTAGAGTCTGCCGATAAAGTGCCATTTGGTACCACATGGCCTGAGTATATGAAGGCGGCAGGTTACGACACCTACATCACAGGTAAATGGCACGTAGATGTCCCTGCAGATCAAGTTTTTGACCACGCAAAGAATATCCGTGGCGGAATGCCCAACCAATCAGCTGATTGCTACAATAGAGTCTTCTTGGAGGGTGTCGAGGATAAATGGCAACCTTACGACACATCATACGGCGGATTTTGGAAGGGTGGCAAACACTGGAGCGAAATTGTGAAGGATGACGCTTTGGAGTATATTGATATGGCGAAGAGGTCAGATAACCCATTCTTTATGTATTTGGCATTCAACGCTCCACACGACCCTCGTCAAGCTCCCAAGGAGTATGTAGATATGTATCCTTTGGAGGAGGTTTCGGTGCCCGAGAACTTCTTGCCCGAATATCCATACAAAGACTCTATCGGATGTTGGAAATCATTGCGCGACGAGCGTCTCGCTCCATTCCCACGCACGGAGCGTTCGGTGAAGGTTAATCGCCAAGAGTATTACGCTTTGATCTCGCACCTCGATACCCAAATCGGAATCATCTTAGATGCTTTGGAGGCAACAGGTAAATTGGATAAGACATATATAATGTTTACTGCCGACCACGGAATTTCGATTGGTGATCATGGATTTATCGGCAAACAAAATATGTATGACGCTGCAATGCGTGTGCCTTTGTTCTTGGCAGGTCCTGGTATTCCGAAGGGTCAAAAGGTTGATGAACTTGTTTATTTGCAAGATGTTATGGCTACAGCTTTGGATCTTTCGGGAAGTTGTGGTGTAGATTCTGTAGATTTCAAATCACTCGTTCCACTTGCCATAGGCGAGGAGGATGCAGAGTGCCGTGAGGCTGTATATGGAGCCTATACAGGTCAACAACGCTCGGTACGTGACAAGGAGTATAAGATGATAATCTATCCTAAATATGATTTAGTGCGTCTATTCAATGTAGAGGAAGATCCATCGGAGATGGTTGACCTTGCGAGCAATCCAGAATATAAGACAAAAATGTTAGAGATGTTTAAGAAGTTCAAAACATTGCAAGTCGAGATGAAAGATCCTCTCAATGTTGAACCTCACTTTAATCGTTTCTTATTGAGCATTGATAATTAAAGCGTTGATAATTAAATTTAGTGTAATATGAATAAGTTAAGATTTTTGTTATTTGCAATCCTATCTCTAGTTGCATCGACCTCTATGGCACAGATTAGTAACGAAGATTTGGTTGCACAGACACAATGGATAAACACAGAGTCTATAGAGCTTGCAATAGATGATATGGTTCAAAATCAAGGAGCTAAAGCATCTATGTTTGAGGCAGAGTTTAAAGAACTCAAAGAGTTATTAAACAATGGATTCAAAGGTTTGGATAGTGGAGATGAAAAGGCAGTAAAAAATGCCACTCGCGCATTGGAGATCTACCGTTCGATAATGATGATGAACCCACTAATAAAGGATGCTGAAATTTACGTTAGCAGATTTAACATGGGCAAAAACTCTCGAAAGTCGATGGCTCCTTCGCTCGGAACACAAAAGAACAACTGGAGCAATCAGCAATCGAACTCATACTTTGGCTACAATGCCGATATTGTGAAGTTGGGCAACCTCACAGGAGATATTACCGCACAGAGTATCTACAAAACTAAAAACAAGGCTGTTTTATCTGATTTGCGCTTGCACTGGTCGGGTGAGAAGCTAATGTTCACATCTGTGACCGACGACAATAGACTCAATATTTATGAGGTGAATGTGTCGGGTAGTGAGGATGCAAAGCAGCTAATCAATACCACAGAGCCCGATTTGGAGTTTTATGATGGAACCTATCTCCCCGATGGTAGAATCTTGGCTATCTCGAATATCGGTTACCAAGCAGTTCCTTGCGTGCATGGTGATGACCCAGTTGGAAACTCGGTTCTTTATGACCCTGAAACAGAGTCTCTAAGACGCTTAACATTCGATCAAGATGCAAACTGGAATCCAGTAATCCGTGCCGATGGTAAAATTATGTATACACGTTGGGAGTACACCGACCTTACGCACTACTTTTCGCGTATGGTGATGACTATGAACCCCGATGGTACAGAGCAGAGGGCAATATATGGAAGTGGTGAGATTTTCCCTAATAGTACCTTTGATTTGCAACCTATCCCTGGCAGCCCTTCGGCATTTGTAGCTACTATATCGGGACACCACGGCGTTGCTCGCTCGGGACGTATTATGATTATAGATCCTGTTAAAGGTAACGGAGTGGATGGAATGGTGCAAGAACTACCATTCCGAAATCGTGAGATTATCCCTCTTGTGAAGGATCGCTTGGTGGATGGCGTATGGCCGCAATTCATTAAGCCGATGCCGATAAATGATTCATACTTCTTGGTGATCGCGAAGTTGACTCCGACATCTTTGTGGGGAATATATCTGGTTGATGTGTTTGATAACTTGGTGTGCATATATCAAAGCGAAGGTGAAGGTTTTATGAGCCCAATAGTTGCTCGTTCGCAAGATGTGCCACCTACAATCTTAGATCGTGTAAATTTGGAAGATAAAGAGGCAACTGTATTTATCCAAGATATTTACGAGGGTCAAGGTCTGCGCGGAGTACCCAAAGGGGTTGTCAAGAGTCTAAGACTTCACGCATATGATTATGCTTACAATCAATCATCTTCGAACCACGAAGTTTTGGGTATCCAAAGCGGTTGGGATATTAAGAGAGAGTTGGGTGTAGTGCCTGTCGAAGAGGATGGTTCAGCAATATTTAAAGTGCCAGCCAATACCCCTATATCTATTCAACCTCTAGATGAAAAAGGACGAGCTGTGCAGTGGATGAGAAGTTGGTTTACGGCTATGCCTGGCGAGATTGTGTCGTGCGTAGGATGTCACGAAGATCAAAATACCATAGCTATGCCTAAGCGTGTTATAGCTTCACAAACAACACCTCACGAACTTACAGCTCCCCAAGGTGGAGTACGTCCATTTACATTTGATTTGGAGATACAACCTGTGTTGGATAGAGCGTGTGTGGAGTGTCACAACGAAAAGAGTAAGATTGATCTACGTGGAGGACGATACACAGATCGTGGATTTAAAGCCGATGGTACCCCTAAATCGGTAACATTCTTCTATCGTCATGGTATTCCATCATATTCGGAATCATATTTGGCTTTGCACCCATACGTTCGTAGACAAGGACCAGAGGCAGATATGGCTGTACTTCAACCATATGAATACCATGCAAGTACAAGCCACTTGATCCGCATGTTGGAGATCGGACACCATGGCGTAACACTCACCGACTTTGAGTGGAGTAGATTAACACAGTGGATCGATTACAATGCTCCCGAGAAGGGTGTATATCCAATAGTCAACGAATATAAGGGTGTTGAGCAGTGTCAACGTCGCACGGAGCTTCACAACAAATATGGAGGTGGCTTAGGTGTAGATTGGAAACAAGAGTTGGAGGATTATGCAAACTATCTTTCGACAAAACCAGCGGAGGTTCCACCTACAAAAGAGGAGCCAAAGGCGAAGAGCAAAAAGGTTAAGGAGATCAAGGTTAATGGATTCCCATACTCCCCAGCTAAAAAAGATATTAAACGTCGTAGTGTAGAGCTAGCTTCGGGCGTTGTTGTCGACTTTGTTTGGATCCCAGCAGGTGAGTTTATAATGGGTAGTAATGATGGTCTTTCGGATCATAGACCAGCACATAAAGCGTCGGTTAGCAAGGGATTCTGGATGGCAGAGACCGAGATCACTAACGCACAATATGCAGTATTGACCCCCGAACACAATAGTCGTTATGTAGATCAAATGTGGAAGGATCACACCACAAATGGAATACCAGCCAACAAACCAGAACAACCAGTAATAAGGGTGAGCTACAATGACATCCAAGAGTTCTGCGAAAAGTTTGCTAATAAGACAGGTGTAAATGTAACAATCCCAACCGAGACACAGTGGGAGTGGGCTTGTAGAGCAGGTAGCGATAAGCCATTTTGGTTCGGAGAGTTGGGTAGTGATTATGGAAAATATGAAAATCTTGCAGATTCTACACTATGGAGTGTTGCTCGCATGAAGGCAAATAGCCCATATTTACCTACCTACAACTTCTTGCCAAGAGACGCATCGGTTATAGATGGTTCGGCAATCCAAACTGACTCAAAGAGTTTCAAAGCAAATCCTTATGGATTGTACTCTATGCACGGAAATGTAGCGGAGTGGAGTCGTTCGCTATATGCTGACTATGCAACAGGCGAAAATATAGGCGATGAGGAGAGATATGTCGTTCGCGGAGGTTCCTACTTCGACCCATCGAAGCGTTCTACTGCATATTCACGTCGCGCATACTATCCACATCAAAGGGTATTTAACGTCGGTTTCCGCCTAATAATAGAAGAGTAAGTATATGTAGTATTTCTAAATGTGATACAAATGCGACACTTCATATGAAGTTATAATTGCAATAAATTATGCCCCCGAAAAGTAGTTAAATCTAACTTTTCGGGGGCATTTTATATATTTACTTCAGTTTTTTTTGAAAAATAAACTCATCAATGTAATCCTCTCCACAAAGGTGCCACTCCTGTTTGGTTCCAGTTTGTATATAACCACACTTTTTAAATAGCTCAATGCTTGGCAGGTTACTAGATAAAATATTACACCATAGTTGATGGAGTCTAAATTTTTCGAATAAATATCTCTCTGTTGTCAAAATCGCTTGCCGAGCATACCCTCTACATCTAAAGGCAGGATCAATATATATACCTAAGCCAGCACGATGGTTATAGTGGTCATATTCAAATATATCCACCATACCTATAGCGTCACCACATTGTATCGTATTCTCACCCCTAAGAGTCTCCATTTTGGTGCAACACACGATTAAGCGAATTTGACCCTCTGATGATCTTAAATCTTGACTTTGGGACTCTATGAATTGTCTAAGTTGATGTCGAGAATAAGGAATACGTGTGGCAGAGTGTTCCCAATCCGATGGATCATTCTCCCACACGTATACTAAATCTAAATCTTCGGGCTCCAAAGCCCTAAGCCCTATATTCCCACTCGTGATATTTATGCTACGCATAATAGATGAGAGTTAGATTATTAGATGCCCAACACTTTGTTTCTGATCAACATCGCAACTCCCCACGCATTGGCATTTTCGTTAAGGGTTGATACTGTGAATTTTGTGTCTTGGTAAACCAAGCTCAACGAATATTTGTTGGTAGATGATTTAAGAGGTAACATCACATAATCCCCCGCCGCCGATAGAGCTCCACCAACAATAACTGTTTCGGGATTGAATATATTAATTAGTGTAGCTACCGCTTTACCAACCTTCTCGCCTGCCTCCTCGATAAGTTCAATCGATAGGTTGTCATCATTCTTAGCAGCATTAATAATGTCGCCTATATATATAAGTTCATGACGATCATATCTCTCGCGAAGAATTGTATTCACTCCACTTTCGATCAATTTTATCATCTTCTCCTCTATCGCTAAACCCGATACTTCGGTCTCCAAGCACCCCTTTTTGCCACAAGCACATATCTTTTCGTTGTCGAAAAATGGGATATGACCAAACTCTCCTGCAAAACCACTTTTTCCGTAGTATAGCTTACCGTCAATAATAATACCTACGGCAACACCCAAACCTAGATGCAGATATAAGATATTTGATTCATCTTTAGATTTACCACATGTGTACTCCGCATAGCAACGCGCACGAGTGTCATTCTCAACAAGAGTTCGAATGCCAACTTTTTGCTCTATAACCTCTCTGACCGAAAGGCTCATCTGGGTGAAATATTTATAACTTCTACCAGCATCGGGGTTTACTCTACCCGTGATGCTTACGCCCAATCCCATGATCTTATTGCGATCTACACCACAGTTTGATACGTAGGCATCAATATTATCTGCAATTTGCGATAAGCATTGAGGTCGATCCACCAAATTAAAAGAGTTATCAATCTCTTCGGTGATGATATTATTTTGAATATCTGTGATAACATAAGATAATGAATCACGACCAACATTTATACCTACAAAATATAGGGCTGAACTTGTTAATCCAAAAACATTAGGGCGACGACCTCCAGGGGTTTCGACCTTTCCGAAATCAGATACAATATTTTCGTCGGCAAGCTCCGCCACCAACTTGGTGATAGTAGGCACACTGATATGCAACTCCTTGGTTAGCTCCGATAGAGTACATTCGCCATGTAGAGCCATATAGGCAATAATGTTGCGTTTTATAATATTATTCTTATGCGATATGCCCTTTCGGTTATCGTGCTCCGCATTGGTGAAAAAATCTCTAAGTGATGTCATGGCAATACATATTTATAATGCAAATTTAATCATATAAACTTAAAAAACAAATAATATATTAAGTTTTTTTAATTTCTTTATAAAGTTTTTGTTTAATTATTTCGAATAGTGTGGCTCATAGAGGGCATATGTATCAAAAAAGTGGTTATTTTTAAAAAATAATGTCATGTCTCTAACTATTTGAGTTACAACATAGATTTAAAAAAAAGGAAAACTAATTTCAAATTATTTCAAAAAAAGTTTCGTTTTTGTTTGGAGATTTAAAAAAAATCCCTACCTTTGCATCGCAATCAAGGGATAACGCGCTAATAACAATTAACACGAGACAACCCACGAAAGCAGATGGTGCCATAGCTCAGTTGGTAGAGCAAAGGACTGAAAATCCTTGTGTCCCTAGTTCGATTCTTGGTGGCACCACCATTTAGAGACCCTTTTAGGGTCTCTTTTTTTGTTTATATGGCTCT
>JBCQUZ010000073.1:0-10257 GCA_047173645.1 Rikenellaceae bacterium | reverse complement strand
ACCCAAATAAGCGAGATATTAGCATTAAACGTAAACGCAATGTCGGCGGTTGGTCAGATAAACACTTGATCGCTATGATGGGAATGGAGGTTGATTAATTTTTTTCGTGCGTTTGCCCTGAACTATGTTGCCCCAAATTTCCTACTCTTACATTTTTTTTGTATCTTTGTGAATTAAAATTAACCTAAAAAGGGCTGACTTCCAAATCTCGGAAATCAGCCCTCATTTTTCTGTACTCAAAACTTTTTATCGGACAGTAATAATCAGAAAACAAAGGGGTCACAAAATCAAATGAGAAAGTGTGGTTCCGCAAATGGGTCATCGAGCGTCAAACCCTACCGCTCATATCTCGTGATAGTGGACTTTCGATTCGTACTCTCCAACGCAAATTCTATGAGTACCTCAAAGAGTATCCGAAGTGGCGCATACCTCAATGTCGAATCGTCCATCTTGTCATAGACGGAACATACTTTACCAACAACATCTGCCTCTTTGTCTATCGTGAAAATGATATTCAGGAGACGCTTTTGTATCGCACAACAACAGGTGAGTATGCCAAAGAGATATATGAAGACCTAATCAATATAATGCAGGTAGGAATAATCATTGAGAGTGTTACATGTGATGGTCATAGGTCGGCAATAAGTGCCATCAAAAAGTGTAACAAGTGGATAATAAAGCAAAATAAAACCAACAAAACCGATGTGCAACCTATTGTAATTCAGCGATGTTTAGTGCATATTCAACGTGGTTGCTTGGACTATATCAAGAAGGAACACCAGAGTGTAGCTGGTCGTAGACTGCGTGCAATAGCGATGACTATATGCAAGATAGATAGCCATGAAAAACAGCGATTGTTTGTTGATGCATTCCGATTTTGGTATTTCGATAATGAGAAATATATTATGCAAATAAGCAAAAGTAAGTCGGGGAGGACGTGGAAAACGCACAAGGATTTATATAGTGCATATCAGCTTATAATGAATGCTCTCCCTAATATGTTTCACTACTTAGATAACACTCTAATACCTCCAACAACGAACTGCATAGAGGCGTATTTCTCACATCTTAAAGAGACTGTTACTTTTCACAGAGGGCTATCTCATAGTCATTTTCGCAATTTCGTAAGATGGTATGTTTACTTCAGAAATAATCCTTAGTTTTGGGTTTTCTAAGACATGAAGATTACCAGTGAAATAAGAAACGGGAGCACCGAAGTACTCCCATTTCACTGTATAATCATAAAGCCTATTTCTGACAAGTTGCTCCCCAGCAGAGCTTGTTTCCTCTTCAGCTTTACTGTGCAAAAATAATGATAAATATTGAAAATTTACCAACCATTTTTGACCACATTACTATTCGCAAAAACATAAATTACCTATGAGCAAAGATACAACTTTTATCGGACAGCCGATATTTTACAAGTGATAAAATTATTATCGAGGTCAGATATTTCGACCATTGAGTGTAAAAATCAAACAAATCGCTACACTAAGAAGTTAGATGGCTATAATCACTTCGTAACTCTCCTGTTCAGCATTCAAGCAAACTGCGACTCGCTACGTGAGGTCGTTGTAGGGATGCTTTCGCTCTACAACAAGCTACAACACTTAGGTTTAAATGGTATTGTGGTAAAAAACAGTTGGTAATTTCGCCATTTTGGATGAAATTACCAACTGTTTTTTATTGGTGTCCGATAAACATATTTAACCGACTGAATATCAAGTCGTTTCAAAAGACAAGTCCCTTGTTTTGTAAATCGCTGTAATTTACTATCAATCAGTAATATACAAGGATGTAAAAAAGTTTTATCGGACAATAATAACTGTTTTTTACCACATTACCTTTTTTCTTTTGTGCGGACAAAGTTAACTATTTCACTTTTTAAGATAAAACAAACTCCGCCCGATAAGATGGGTGGAGTTCGTTTAGATATTATATAAATATATAATTTTGTAAATCACACGTTTGTTTATCGGCAATTTGTTTATCTAGTTTATGGATAATCTATGCGAATAAACGAGTTGTGATCTCTTGATATTAGCATTAACTACTCTTCGATAATTACGCGGAAACCTACGTTATATACCCTTTGGTGTGGGTAATATCCTCGACGAGAGTGAGATGTAGACTTCTTTGGTCGATCTAGTGACGAACCACCACGAACTACCTTGTATTCAGCCTCCTCTTTGCTCTTGCCATATGGGTAAGGTAGATAATCCGAAAGTGTCCATTCTGCAACATTTCCGTGCATATCGTACAATCCAAATGGATTAGCCTCATAGCTAGCACCCTTCACTTGGATTAGGCTGCCATCATCTGAACTTTCATCCTTTGGTAGGAATGTATAGTGTTTGTATAGTGCGTTATTTGGTTTCATTGGTTTTGGATCCATACCTGCAACGGCGAAGAGTAGAGTTGTTTTATCTGCCATATTCTCCTTAGCTCCGAAGTTTGAGTCTACATCTCCATACCAAAAATCGCTATCTGTTCCTGCGCGACATGCCCACTCCCACTGAGCCTCAGTAGGCAAAGTGATCTTGAGTCCAGTTTGCTTGCTCAACTCCTCACAGAATGCCATCGCCTCATTCCAACTTACGCGGATAACTGGTTGCTCGGGTAGGAATGCAGGGTAACCTGGATTGATGTGATCCTTCCATTGTTGATCCATATAGCGACTTGAGTGGTCGGGGTAGAAAACATTATATTGCTCGTTCGACACCTCAATCTCGCCCATCCAGAACTCTTTATCTATAGATACTTTACCTGCTGGCTTAGCGTCGCTTTCGCCTGTGTTGCTTCCCATCACGAAATCTCCTGCAGGGATACGTATAAAGGTCATCTTCACACCATTGCCAATCTCGATTGTCTTTTTGTTGGCATCAGCTGTAGCCTCAAATGGCCAATTCTTAACCTTCGCCTCCTTAATCTTCGCCTCCTTAACAGGCTCTGGCATCTCTGCTTTGATCTCACCTTGGCTCTTAAGAAGCTCCGTATAGTCTTCGATCTCTTTTCGCCAATCTACACTTGCTCCATTTGCATATGTATCAGTCAAATAGATGCGTCGTGCATATTGATCTTGACCACATACAGGAACCTTTTTAGGGGTATTATCGTTGAAGTAACCCTTGTCTGGTGCATTGAAGTCGATCCAATTATATAGTGCACGCCACTCTTTGTCGGTCAATTGAACATTGTGGTGACCCTTCTTAAGGATACGAACAAGCTCACTTGTGTTAGGGTGGTACTCATATGGACTCAACACGGGTTGATCTCCCTCTCCTCCTTGACGGTGGATATATGGGTGGAAGTTCAAATATGACTTTCCGAAGCCTAATTTATCCTTAGTAGTATCTGAAAGATCAAACGCCTTGGTGCCATTGTGACAAGCCACACAAGCTCTATCCAAGATTGGTTGGATCTGCAAATCAAATGTCATAGGACGTGTTCCTCCAACTGGAGGTGTAAGTTTGCGAGGTTGTATAGTCGATGCAATAACACGCTTAGGCATAGCTATTTGGTTCAAATCTTCGTGACAACCTACACACGATACCACCTCTCCTGGCATAGCGGTAAACCAACTACGCATCCACTGTATTGCTGCACCATCTTCGCCGACAGGTTGAATTGCAATAGGGGTATTAGAAGGGACTTTAAATAATGCAGATCCATCCTCTTCGATAGGTACTGTACCCAACAAACGTTTAATATCCCATCCTGATTGAATACCGTGCCAGTTGTGATCCGATACAGTCTCTAGGTATGCGTATTCATATGCGAAGATGCGTAGCTCCTTAACTGTTCCGCGAGGTACACCTGGAAGACCCTCTCCCTCGTAAATATCTTGAATAAATATTGTAGACTCCTTATCGCCAATGACAACTCTATCTGGAATAGATGGAGGAGTTGTAGTTTTACGAATTGCAAATGGAGAGATAACACCTTCGCCCTCAGCCTCATACAAGCATGTTACATTATCAAATACATCGACTAAGTATACTCCCCACAAAGCATCTTCGGTGAGTTTTGCAGCTACCAAGAAATATTTATCGTCGAGTGGCATAGGCTTAATAAATTGTGGCCATACGCCATCTACCAATCTATCTACATGAACCTCCTCGATTTCGCGTCCGCGATATGGGATCTCTTGCAACATACCTGCTGCACCCTTACGCGACTTTTTAGGATCGAACAATACTAAGCGTCCTGATCGAGCAACACCATGGTGTCCCGAAACAATACCAATAAATGCTGATGAGTGCTCTGGGATTGACTCCATATCGAACACCGAGTTAGGGAACATATGACCACTTCCATAGAGTGCGCGTTGCTCAGATCCATCTGGGTTCATTGTCATCACGATACGAGAGTAGTAGTGTGTAAGGTCGGTATACTCCCAACGAGTGTACATCACCTTACCATCATTTGTGATGGTTGGGTTCCAGTTTGCATCTTGGTCAAATGTGAGACGACGGAAATTCTTAGTCTCAGGTGTGTATAGGATCATATTACCCACAGGGTCAAGTCCATTCACACAAGGAACCGCTTGGTAACCGATATTTGAAGTGATTATGATACGTCCATCTGGAAGATACGATCCATCGTAGAACTCAATATCTTTCTCTGGGATCTCCATAAGTTTTTTTGCACCACCATTATTAAGGTCTGCCTCGAAGATATTCCAACGACCATCCTCTTGGATTCCTGTAAACATCGCTTTGTCTCCATCCCAGTGTAGACTTAGATCTGAAATTGGGGTGTCACCCTCTGGTTTATATACCGTACGTATTTGAGGATTTCCACTTCTTAGAGATGAAATAATCGCCAAAGAGGAGTTATAATCAGCACGTATCGCAGACTCTTGGTTGCTATAGTTACTAATTTGAGTTCCGAGGGATGGTGACATAACCTTACGTGCATCGCTACCTATTTTGTAGCGAGCCATCAAGATGTCACTATCAAGAAGTGGATTTGCAAGGATCAACTTATCGCGAAGAGCAAGAATCTCCTCTGCCTTTTCGATATATGCAATATCACCCTTGCAGATCGCCTTTTTCACCTCATCAAAGTTCTTTGTCAACTCATCATATATAGCTTTGTTTACCGCATAGTCAAATGAAGAATTTGACTTCATATCCTCAAGATATAGAGCTAACGCCTCGGTATTTACCCACTTTAGCTTCTCGTTGAGCTCTCCGATTGTCAACATCTCATTAATAAGGTCAACATATGCTATAGCTTGTGCCTTTGCACTCAAAGATGCGTACTCCTCAATCTTTGCGCGATAGTAATCTTTATTTACTGTAGCGGCAAACTCCACAACTCTATCGGCGATGCTCTTCTCGACATTTACCCCCTCATTTGGGAATACATACTCATCAAATAGCGTGCGCGATTGATACAAGAACTTCTTCATCGCTTCGCTATGCTCTGGTTTCATAGTCTCGAAAAGAGTATTCTCATCAAGACGATCATCACTTAGCGAAATGATAACAGTTGTTACTACGCGACCACCATCCTCGGCACCAATCTCAGCCTCGAAACTCTTATACTTTCCATCTAGCTTATATATGATTTTACCATCTGCTTGTACACATATACCCTTTTTGTATGATTTGCCATTGATTGCAATATCTCGATTGTGACCTCTATTGATATTGTAGACAGGAGAGTAGTCGTAACCAGTCTCGAATATAGGGGTGAGATCGGTCAAACAAGTTTTATTACCCTCGAAGTCGATAAGCATAGGATCACCAACAGCTGCAAAGTCTCCGACGTTTCCATCGCGAGCATCGCTCACTGTGATTATAAATTTATCGACACCTGTGAGGTCAAAAGTAACCTTCTCAGGATCTGTTTTGAACTTCTTTACCTCGCTGTAGAATGGTTTAACACCCTTGATTTTGCCTTTTTCGATGTTTTGGCGTAGCTCCACCACGGCTTCTTGCCATGTCTTTGGGGCTTTCGTCTGAGCTGTCAGCGGCATAATCATCGCAACCAGCATCAGAGACATAAATAATTTCCCGAGAAATCGCATAATATTAATTTAGTTTTGGTTTAGTTATTTTTAGTTTAATTATTCTAGATTGATAAAGGTTAAGAAACAATATCCACAAAGATAATATATTTTATTATATTTGTCGTAATAATCACCAACTAATAAATTATTTTTCTCACTTTTACATGATATTATAAAAACAGAAAAGTAAATTAGCACATTAGCGCATAAATAACCCCCGAAAACATAAAGATCGTTTTCGGGGGTATATCAATCATCAAAATAATTGGACTCTTTCCTAGAAGAATACTTGATTCAAGTGGTTCCAAGGCATACGCACCTCGTTGCTTTGCAATTCACCCTCGGTGCTACGACCATCGGCAATAATTTTGCGCAACAACGCAAACATCTCCTCAATCTTTTCGGGGTGTTTATCCTGCACATTCTCCTTTTCGCCTGGATCGGTACGGAGGTTATATAGCTGAATTGAAGGGAGCCCCACAAGTGCCTCTTTGTTGCTTGGACGTGGAGCACTCCATCCGCCCGACGATGGACTCGCTAAGAGCTTCCAATCGCCACAACGGATTGTAAACTCGCCAGTTATCGAGTGGTGAATAGTCGCTTCGCGAATAGGATCGCTGTAGCTTGTGTTGTCAAACACACGCTTTAGGCTAAAACTATCCTCACCCTCATTGTCGGCAATATCTACACCTGCAATATCGGCAAATGTCGAGAAGAAATCGGTCATACATATCGTTTGATCCGAACGTGATCCAGCCTTGATTCCAGCTGGCCATTGTACCAAACATGGCACACGGTGTCCACCCTCGAAAAGATCCGCCTTGTTGCCTCTATATATATAACTTGGATAGTGTCCCAATGGGTGTAACTCATTGAATCTTGCAGTTGTAGAGCAACCATTGTCGGTTGTGAATACAACGATTGTATTCTCATCGATTCCCAAATCTTCCAATGCCGTAAGTAGACGACCAACCTCGTGGTCTACGAACATTACGAAATCACCATATTGGTTGGTATTTGATTTGCCCAACCACTCATCCGTAGGAAGAATTGGCGTATGAGGCGCTGGATATGGCAAATACAAGAAGAATGGATCCTTCTTTTTACCATTCTCCTTCACGAAATCTATCGCCTTATCGGTAAGTGTTGGCAACACTTGATCGTGTACAAAATCTGGGCCCGTAGGACCTTTACGACAAAACGCGTAACCCGAACTACCCTCAAATTCATGGTCGGGAGCAGCAGTCGCCATATCGTTTTGAACCCATACATATGGAGGCATATCTAGTGAGCCTGCAATACCCCAGAAGTAATCAAATCCCAAATCTACAGGTCCATTTGTGATAGGCTTCGAATAGTCGATAACACCCTTACCCTCTGCCGAAAGATTGTCGATATTGGTAGGTTTCTCGGTATAGTGCCAATCCCAACCTAAGTGCCATTTACCCACGCAACCTGTGGTGTAGTTAGCGCGTTTGAGCATCGAAGCCATAGTGGTGCGATTTGTAGGGATTAAGTGGCGCGAATATCCACTAAGGACACCCTGCTTAAGGCGCGAACGCCAATTGTAACGTCCCGTAAGGATTGCATAACGCGATGGTGTGCTGACCGATGAACTTGTGTGGGCATCTGAAAAATAGGCACCCTGATTTATCATCTTGTCGAGATTTGGAGTGTGGATCTTCGAATTTTCGTTGAGACCCGACACATCACCATAACCCATATCATCTGCCAATATAAAGATGATATTGGGCTTTTGAGGCTCCTTACCCTTAGCCTCAGCAGATGTTACATCTGCAGCAAGAGCGGGGAGGGTTAAAAATAAAAGTTCCTTTTTCATGGTTATTTATAATTTTATAAGGTTTTCCAAACGACCTCTTGCGGTTTACTCTCGAATGGTCCTGGTGTTGGATTTTCGATATTGCGAGGCGATTTAAAGAAATCAACATCGAATATGAATGGAGTACCATCAGGATTATCGAACACCTGCTCTGGGATATATGCTTGACCCAACATTTCGGTGTTGACCTCTATGGTCTTGATCTTCTTAAGCGCTCCCATATCAACATATGACGAAAGTTTATAGTCGCCATTTTCGGTGCGAATAAGCTCTATTTCAGGAGCCTCCTCACTTAGCATTATATGCGATGTCTCGTCGACATATGGAGTTCCACCCTTATAATATACGTTTCCGAAGGTTGCAATAGGTAACTTATATCCAAGATTATTCACCGCAGTAGATTTAGTTTTAGGGCTGTCGAAGTTTGGTGGGAAGGCATCGAATGGATTGATTCCATTATCTTTAGTCGATCCATCCTCCTCTTTCACCTTTGCTAAGAAGAGATTGTTGTAGAATCTCAAATCACCACCTGCACTATTGAAAAATCCACGAAGTTGTGTTGAGTGAGGCATATGATATGGTGTATAACGTGTCTGCGAATTACGATTTTTAACCTTTCCATAGATTAGATTGTTGGCAAAAAGTATTCCTTGAGCATCGACAAACAGACCAATTTCAGAGAGCATGATATTATTGTAGACCAATGTTGGGCCATGTGACACCTCGATAAATAGATCCTCCGAGATAGATTTATCGAAGATGTTACCTCGCACATGGGTACATTGCGCTTGCCAATCCAACCATATACCGCGACGGCAATTTACGATAACATTCCCCTCGATCACAACATCAATCGCCGCATGCAACTTGATACCTCCCGTTTCGAATCCCGAGATGTGCTCCGTGTAGTTAATATCGGTAATTTCGTTGTTGCGAATAGTCGAAAATGCACAACCTAAGTGACCAACGATACCTGCTTGACCACACTCATATATCTTATTGTTTTCGATTAGGTGGCTACCCACTGTCTCCTTGCTCCAACCTCTATTTACAGCGCTGATGATAGTCTCGATCTCGCGACTAAATCCCGACTTGTTGAATGGCATAGAGCTCTTATAAAAAGCCGCCATATTGTGACCCGTCGAACGCTCCTTGCCGATACAAATGCCCACACACTTAGAGTATGAAATATCGCAATTTTTGATGATCCAACCCTTACTCCAATTAGGGTTTATTATACCCACTTGCTCACCCGTTGGAGGTGACCATTGAGTTGCAGCTTGCGAAATATTCAAGCCATCAACCGTAATATAATCAACACCAATGGTATAAGGAGTAAAACATGTTGGGCGTACGTTGATCTCTGTGAGTGCCTTGTTGGGATTCACACCATCGAAGTTAGCGTAAATAGTAGTGTTGATATCATCCACATTACATGACCATCTGCCAGCCTCCAAAGCCTTCGCCTCTTCCACTTCAGGCATTTCGCAAAGTGCTTCACCATCGATATAAACTTCGCCCAAATGGCGGTTCTTTCCATTGTGCAACCAATCTCCAAAAACATTTGTGTCATATGGATTAAAATCTCCAAAATACTCATTCGGAAGAGTCACTTGCCACACATTGCCACTTAACTTCTTCCAGCCCGACACTTCGTCTGAGCCTTTTAGATTGACTGTAGCTCCCTCTGCCGCCATATATGTTATGCGGTATTGTGGATTAAGTCCACCATTTGTGGGCGATACTCTTTCGCGATATGTGCCCTCATGGATAATAACGCTATCACCACCCACAGCTACAAGTGCTGCCTTTGAAATTGTACGGTATGGTGCCTCCGCGGTTCCTTTGTTTGAATTTGATCCACTCGGGGATACATGGATTATTTTAGCTTCGACACTTAGCCCACAGAGCATAAGCAAAAATGCTAGGTTTAGTTTTTTCATTTAGATAATGGTTGTTATAAATTATTTATAACAAATGTACATAATAATATATTAATACACAAGTGCATAAAAATGTAATCATACATAAAGACCACAATTTTGGGTCAGTTTAAATTTCCAGTGGAGTAAATATGCTAAAATCCAAGAAAAAGTTCCCGTGTGTCATTGCGGACTTGATCCGCAATCCCATAAGGGACTTATTTTGATGAGATTGCGGATCAAGTCCGCAATGACATACTTAGAATTTGTTTTTAATAAGTGTTATCACTCCACTGGAATTTCGGATTGATCCACAATTTTCATTATCTTAATAGTGAACTTAGTGTTTTTGTTATTTAATAAGTAGTGTGGAGAAATATCAAATGTATGAATTAGAGATCCTCTTACTTTACTTATTTTGTGAGCGTTAATGTTTCGCCAAATGTAAAAGGAGAAATAGGGCAAATTAGCGATAG
>JBCQUZ010000072.1:0-10325 GCA_047173645.1 Rikenellaceae bacterium | reverse complement strand
TGTGCACTTTAAGTGCATTATGGTATAAAGTGCCCATTTTGAACCAAAGTGGCAAAAGTGGTACTTTACGAGCCCTAGGGCCATCTTAACCATGATGACACGTGCTAGATCGGATGCTTACCAACAAAATTATCATCTGTATTAACTTGTGATAATTGTGGGAAAAGAGTTATGTACGGTATTGGCTCTGATTATTCATTTTAATAAAACTATTTCTAAATATCCAATTAACTGATAGAAACATCTATTGATTCGCTCTATACATTAAAACAAACAAAATTTAATGTATATGAACTCAAAACTAAAACTAGCGTGGCGAATAATAGTAGCCACAGGACTATTGTCTATCACCGTATTTGTAACCTTACTCCTACTTAATGCAGATCGTTTTTGGAAGAATATGGGCTTGATGGCTCACTACTATGACACCTCTTACAGCGAGAATTTCGTCATCGAGCACAAGGGTAACTACGTGCGAACAAAGACTCATCGAGATGGCAAGTACCTCTCTCCCAAGATGGATCAAATCTTCGATGATCTCCAAGTCAAAGATACCCTAACAGTCTTTTGGAAGGATGGTAAACGTGGCTATCTCGACATCTACACAGGTAAAGTTGCCATTCCAGCTCAGTTCGATCGAGCGTGGATCTTCTCTGGTGGTCTCGGAGCAGTTGTTAAAGATGGCAAACTCGGATTTGTTGATCGTAATGGCGATATGGCTATCCCTTACCAATTTCAATATATGGCAGGTTTTCGAGATGCTGTCGATTATCTATTCTATGGTGGATATTGCACCGTGATTGGCGATAACCTCAAGCAAGGGCTAATAGACAAGAGCGGTAAATGGGTGATTGAACCGCAATATGATCGTGTGAATCCTCCTGTCAAAGGGTGTCGCATAGTAAAGAGTGGCAATAATTATGGGCTGCTGGATAAAGATCTCAATCTTATAATCCCAGTGGAGTGTCGAAACATCAAATTTGTAGAAGATGGTATCATCGTTATGCGTGATGGCGAGCAGTATAAACTTGCCTATGATGGCAAAACCATACTCGATGCTTTTGTCGTAGATCAAGTGTATTATCCAGAATATAGCTCAGGCGAGACTGACGAGAACGGTGATGGCATTTACAAGCAGACAAATTATTGCGCCTACCAAATGTACAATAAATTTGGCTTAATGGATCCCAAGACGGGGCGACCAATTACCAAAGCATTATATGACTATATTAGCGGTATTACTGCCGAACTATTCTGTTGCGAGGTCGCTGGATATAGAGGTGAAACAGGTGCCGTAATTATCAATGGACGAGGTGAAAAGGTGGAATAATAGATACTTTTTAGTATCTTTACAGAATTGATATAATTCTGATTTTAAATCTTAATAGTAACGACTTAATATTATAATTATGATGAATTACAATAAGCAAATATTGCTAAAGATCCTTTCTGTTTTTGAAACCGAGATAGAAGAAGGGACATTCTGCTTGTTTATAAAAGATGCATATATAGGACCGTATCGAAGGTGTAATTTAGCTTGGGGAGAGCCTTATAAATCTGCATTTAGCAGGTCTAATGCTACTTTATATATTAAAGAGGGGTGCTATATAGATCGTGAAGAGTATAAAGAGATTTTAAATTCAATAGAAAATGACACAGGTATTTGCAGGTGTATTGTTCTTGCAAATAAAGAATTAGTTTATTACATGTACATGAATCATGGAAATGAATATATAATCGGCATATCAAGCAACTTAATGGGTCGCTCAAATGCTAATCTGCTATCATTTAATGTTAGCACTGGAGGAATATGGCATTTGCAGCCCATGCAAATTAACGGAGCAGAGTCAAGAGAATTTGACTCAGTAGATAAGTTGTTCGATTATATAATAGATATTATTTCTGCTTTCGGTGATCCCTACAAACCACATTTTGACCAACGATTAAGCAAAATAACTCTGGATGTCAATAAAGCTGAGATATTACAAGATGAACATAGTTGGTTCTCTTTCTAAAAGTAACCAACTATTGTGGTTATCTGCGTAAAATAACACATGATTAACATCACTACATGCTAATGACATGAATTAAATAACAACACGTTATTTCACTTTATAAAATGATTGAATAACATTCCCCATACTAATAACCCTAAACGACAAGAAACAATGCAACCAAATATAGACTACGACAGACTCGTCGATGAGATGATGGAGAACTTTTGGCAGATCGAGCACCTAAAGAGTTTCTCCGCTGAGGATATTGCTCGAATGAAAGATGCTTACGAATTGGCTCGTGAGGCGCACAAGCCGCAGGTTCGCAAAGGTGGTGGTCCATATATTACCCACCCAATCTCTGTTGCACGTATCTTAGCTGAAGAGTTTCAGCTGGGGGCAAACCCTATCATTGCAGGCTTCCTTCACGATGTTGTAGAGGACACCTCATATACCATCGAGGATATTGAAGAGCGATATGGTAAAGATGTGGCTTTCTTGGTCGGCACCGTCACCAAGCGGAAAGGTGGAGAGTTCGAGATGTCGCAACAGATGGATAACTACAAGCAGATTCTTAGTTCCATTCATTATGATATTCGAGCGTTACTGGTGAAACTTGCAGATAGGCTTCACAATATGAGTACTCTGAGCAGTATGAAACCCGATAAGCAGATGAAGATTGCGGGTGAAACAGACTACTTTTATGCTCCGCTTGCTAATCGTTTAGGTCTATATGAGGCTAAAACTAAGTTGGAGAATCTAAGTCTGCAATTCCGTTGCCCAAATGAGTATGCAACCATCGAAAAACAGATGGAGGCATACAAAGAGAGTAAGGCGCAGGAGCGTAAGGAGTGGTGTGAACAGATTAAAACTCACCTTGAATCTTATGGGATTTCAGCAACTGTCGAGATCAAATATTGTTCGATCTACACCATTTGGCGCAAGATGCAGCAAACTGGTAGTGATTTCGAGCACATTAGCCACAAGTATGTTATCCAGATCACCTTTGCAAAGAGCAATGAGAAGCAAGAGAAGGAGTCGTGTTTGAGAATCTACTCAGCACTAACAGATATTTGCAAAGAGCTACCAGGCAGTATTCGCAACTATGTTGATTCACCTAAAGAGAATGGTTATCAGGCATTTCACTTTAAGGTGTTGTCTCCTTATGGCTCGTGGCAGAAGATCCAAATTGCCTCTGAGCGAATGGCATACAACTCGAAATTTGGTTGTACAACAGAGCGCAATGATGGCGTGAACGATTGGGTTACAAAGTTCCGTGAGGTGTTGCAAGATATGGCACAGCAATCAGCTACTGATGGATTTATGGAGGGTGTTGAGGCAAATTTCTATAACGATGACATCTTTGTATATACCCCTAAAGGAGCTACTGTAACACTTCCCAAAGGCGCAACGGTGATTGACTTTGCATACGGAATAGATCCCAACATCGGCAATCACGCTCAGTTTGCACGTATAAATGGAGTTGTAGCGAGTGTCAAGAGTGAACTTCATCGAGGTGATTGTGTAGAGATAGGAACAAACCAATCTATCAACCCTAAGCGAGAGTGGTTAGCTTATGCAACGACCTATAAAGCAAAGAGTAATATCGAGTCTTATCTTCGCACACAAAAGCAAGAGGCAGAGAGTTTATACAAGCGTTGCGACTGCTGCGATCCTCTACCTGGAGAGGAGGTGATGGGGTTTGTATCTGATGATGGTACAACAACTATCCACAAGCGAAACTGCCAAACAGCTATTCGGTTGTCATCTCAGCGTGGCGATAAGATTGTAGGTGTTGAGTTCAACGAAGGTGCTACACTATACCCTGTAAGCCTCAGCATAGTTGGTATAGACCGCTACCACCTGCTTAGTGACCTTGTTGATGTTGTAACCAATGAGTTGAAGCTCTCGATTGTGAACCTCACAACAACAACCATTGATGAGATAGTGAATTGCACTATCAATTTTGCAGTACACTCGGCAGAGGAGTTGGATAGAGCTATCAACCATCTGCGCTCTATTGAGAATATCGAAGAGGTAAGAAGAGTAAAAATTAAAATAACCCAGTGACAATGAAAAATCTACTATACACACTAATAATTATAGCCACCCTCACCTCGTGCGGAACCTCTCCAAAAGGACAGAGTATTGAGGAGGTTCAAACAGAGGCTCGTTCGCTATGCAACATCCCTAATGAACAAATTGAAACTATTATGCGTGCCGACTCCGCAGTGAAGTGGGGCTGCGCTGCGGTGATGGATGTCAACACTGGACGCACACGGCTTTCGGGGCGAGTGAGGGACTCCTTGGGTATGCCAAGTCGATATGGAGGGGGTATTGTCATTGACTCGCTTCTTGAAGTTGGCGGTGCTTTTCGCACTGCGACACTCCTTGCACTGCTTGATAATGGCGATGCCGAGCTTGATGACATATTTGATTATCAAGATAGTAGAGTCATGGTTGGTTCTGCTGTCTGTTCAGACTCGTCGATTTCTGGAGAGGTATCGCTTCGGAATGCTTTTTTGCTTGACTCCGACCCTGCATTTGCTATGGGTAGTTATAAGGCTTATTTTGGTGAGGGTGGAGATAGTGGAAAGTTCTATACCTCAATTGAGAATATGGGATTTGCCGTAGAGAACAGACCGCCAACACAATTGGCAGCAATCAACTCGTATGGCTATGGCATTGTTGCAAAGCCAGCTCAAACACTACAACTATTTAGCGCAATCGCAAATGGCGGTAGGCTGCTTGATATTAAATATTTTCTCGATGACACAACAAAGGTAATCAATCCCCAAATAGCATCAAAGCGTGCCATCAAAAAAGTGCAACAACTACTTGTCGAACGAGGCGACAAATCGGGTTTTGATAATGTAGCCTTTACGATGGGAACAACATTTAATCGTAATGCCGACGGAGAGCGAATATACTACACAACTGTAGCAGGTTACTTCCCAGCCGATGCACCTCGTTACGCAGCGATAGTTAGCATAGATAACGATGGAGTAGTCAACAACTACGCACTAAACATCTTCGCAGAACTTGTGCGAGAGATGAAAGCATCTCACTACCTCCTAAGTAGCACAATGTGGAATGGAGACTGCATCTGTTGTTTGGAGGATTAAATTAAACAAACTACAGATATGAAGAACGAATACTACGAATATATGATGAAATGGGCGAGGTTTGGTGCTGGAATGTCACAAACCCACGAAAAGGGAGTCGTTTCATCGCAATTAAGAGAGAAGGATATTATTGTTTCCAAAGATGGGCCCGTGATTATCAGTTATGGAGGAATGGTTCAAATTGATTATCCGAATGACTATATGAATATTGTCGAGGCGATTAAGTATATGTCGGAGTGGATGGGCGTGGATGAATTTGCTGCCTTTAGATTTGGATATATGCAAAGTGCAGGTGAGATGGGTGAGCTTATTTTCAATACTCTGCGTAGTAAATATAACGTTTATAGCCATCCAAGATTTCAATATAACAGAGATCTACCATCTGGTTGCGATGATACTGCAGATCTGATTTTGGCTAAGAGTAAAGAGTGGATCGACATTCGCCAATATATGCACCACGGAGATCTTGATGGTGAGTATCATTTGTCTGGGTGGAATAAATGGTGTGAGCAGAGAGCAAACATATTGGAGATTCCAGTCACTATGAGTGATGAGATGTTTGGTCGAGGATTGTCAACCTCTGCCGATGAGCACCATATGCTCAAGGCTCTGCTAACAGCAAGTCTTGAGAACTCGCTTATCAATGTCATTTCATCACTAATGGCACTAAGTAAGTTTAAGTATCAACGTTCGCAATGCTCCGCTGGATATGGCTACAAGTGGTTGATAAATCGACTATACGAAACGCACAAAGAGCATATCTCTGACCCCGATATTGGTGAATACATAAGGCGAATGAATGTCGCTTATCCCGAAGAGAAGTACACTCGTATTCAACCACATCTGAGTGTTGTTGATAATATCAATAATGTGTTACATCTACTATGGGTATGTGATGATATTCAGGTGTGTGATTTGAAGTAACACACCTCAAAAACAGTGTGTTATACAATATTTAAAACAAAAATGAAGAACCACATATACATAGTAGCTACAACTCTCATCTTGGTCAGTTGCACCAAGAGGGAGGATAGCTCATTTAGCTATTTCGAGAATTACAGTTTAGTTTTCAACGACAAGAACCCTCTACATATAGAGTCAGCCGAAAGGTAACTACTCAGGCCCCTATTTGCAATTGATTGTCAACACATTACGAATGATGCTAAATATTAGCTAAATATATAACTCTTTGATAATCAGCAGGTAATTTTTTTGCAAGTTTGTCAGGGTCTAAATATTTAAACATTAACTATCTATTCGTCAGTTAGTTAATGAAAAGTGAGGGGCCTGAGTAGTTACGCCGAAAGCTTGGGTATAACACCTCTCTCGAAGAGTAGTGATGCAGAACAGCATTTAGACTCCTTGGTTGAGATTAAGTCATGTGAGAGTTATGATGTAGCAAAGCTCACACACTCGGTTCCATATCTTGTTCCGCAGGCTGCTGAGTTGCTCAACGATATAGGGAGAATCTACAATGATTCTCTCGATGCAAAGGGGCTGCAACGACGTAACTTAATCGTCACAAGCGTGCTTAGAACTGGCGAGAGCGTAACGGAGCTGCAAAAGAAGAATGCAAACTCCATAACCAACTCACCACACTTATATGGCGTAACGTTCGACATAGCATATAACAACTTCACCTACGATTACAGTATCCTTTTCAAGGCGTGCCGCTTCGTGGGTCGTCGCATCGGAGTGGAGTTTGATCAAGATATTGTCAAATATAAATCCACTCTCGCAGAGGTGCTTGACAACCTTCGCAAAAAGGAGCGATGTTATATTATGTATGAGAAGCACCAACACTGCTTTCACATTACCGTGAGATAGATTTATTTGTAAAATTTAGCTGCTTAGTGATATAAAACAGGAGTTCAGTGACTCTATACCTACAAATAGTAAAAATACGGAACTATAAAGCATAAGCAATGACAAAAATACTATACATTCACGGATTAAACTCAGGAGCGGATTGCCGAACAGCAAGAACGCTCCGTGAGACCCTGCCACAGGATCAATTTACAATCATCGCTCCAGATATTCCAATCTCTGCTAATGCGGCACTCGCAATGGTTAAGAGAATTATCGAGGATGAGAAGATTGATATTGTCGCAGCGGCATCATTGGGTGCATTCACCGCTCTTCAGCTTCGAGGCATAAAGCGGGTGATAATCAATCCATCGTGCTACCCAGCAGATAGATTACCCTCTTTGGGCGTTGAGCAATCCATCGCTGAGGAGTATCGCCCTCTGCAAGAGAGATTGTGGAAGAGTATAACACCTGAAGATGAGCGTATAACAGCAGCTCTGTTCGGCGACCACGATGAGCTATTCTCATACAAAGAGGAGTTTTCAAACCACTACAGAAGTAGCCGAGTAGAGGTGATAGACGAAGGGCATCGTTTGTCGGTAGAGAGTATCAAATCAGAATTAGCTCCACTTATTGTTAATCTTGCAAAAATTTAAAATTATGGGATGGTATCACAATATGCTCCAGAATCCGCAAACCCCAAAGAGGTTGCTGCTCACTAACATTGGAGTAGCAGTAGTCATTCTGTTATTAGCGGTTTTGTGTGATTCAAAATTCTTTGTGGGTAGCTCTTTTGTAACCTTTATTGTTAGTAGCGCAACACTGCTCTATCTGATTTTGATGCGGTGGCAGATGGTTCTACCACACAAAAAAGAGGGTGATGAGGGTGTAAAATACCCACTCTCTACAAAGTCTACGATACTCTATTCGCTACTGTCGATTATCTTTTGGGCGATGCTCCCATCTATGATTATGACATCTCTAGGTTTGACAGGAGAAATGGAGCTTATGAGTGAAAATGATTTTATGAATTACATTCTTTGTAGTTTCTTTACTTTCTGTGCAATAGTCGTAACTTTAGTCGTTGGATTGGTTGCAAGGGTTGTAGTGCTCATTAAAAAGGGTGGTGCTTCAAATGGTTGGCGACGGCTATGCTTTGAATGTCTTGATGTGATTTGCACAATTGTATTATATTTTGTAATTTACGTGGCCTCTTTTATCGTGCTCACTTTAATTGCAGCTCCATATTGTGCGGGCTGATATAATTTTAAGCCTTTGACACTCTATAGTTATAAAGAACTTTAAAGATATGCGAACAAACTACCATACACATACCGAAAGGTGTAACCACGCTATAGGCTCAGATGAGGAGTTCGTACTCAGTGCTATTGATGGAGGATATGATCTGCTTGGATTTTCGGATCATACTCCTTGGAATTTCTTAGATGGGTATGTCTCTACAATTAGAATGAAAGTTAAGGAACTTGATGAGTATGTGGCTTCTGTGCGATTTTTAAAAGAGAAGTATGCTGATAGGATCGAGATTAAAGTTGGTTTAGAGTGTGAATACTACACAGATCATATCGAGTGGCTTCGAGAGCAGAAAGAACGTCTTAATTTAGATTATCTACTCTTTGGCAATCACTTCGCATACAAAGAACGGGGGTCGTTATATCTTGCTCACTCTAAAAAAATAGCTGACTTAGATCTCTACTTGAAAAGCTCAGTCGAGGCACTCGAAAGCGGTCTCTTTGACTGTTTTGCACACCCTGATCTCTTTATACAAAGTTATCCAAGAGTTGATAGGCACTGTAAGACAGTATTCCAAGAACTTTGTCGTACAGCACGAGCTACTGGAGTCGCAATGGAGTTTAACACTTCAATGACATACAATCAAAAGCTCTGGGAAATCGTGGCAGAGGAGCAACCCCAAGTAATCATTGGTCTCGATAGCCACCAAGCAAACTTACTGAAAGTTGGATCTGTTCACACCTTCGCCCAACAACGATTGAGAGAACTTGGTATTGAACCGATAGAAACATTATAAAATTACAACTATGAATAAAACTAAACAAAGTCCAGCAATGATAACAGAGCTTGCTGAAAATGAGATTTTTGTATTTGGGAGTAATATACGAGGAATGCACGCTGGTGGTGCTGCTCGCTTGGCTCTAAAATGGGGTGCCATAATGGGGCAAGGTGTCGGTTTGCAGGGACAAACATACGCTATCCCAACTATGAGTGGATCCGTTGAAAGCATTAAAGCATATGTAGATGAATTTATTACATTTGCACAATCACACGGTGAACTAAAGTTTTTAGTGACTGAGATTGGCTGTGGTATTGCTGGTTATACGCCACAAGATATTGCACCTTTATTCAAAGATGCTTTAGGAGTCGATAATATTTATCTTCCAGAGCGATTTATAGCAATGATTAGCTAATTTATTTTCAATTAAGACGGCTCAAGCGACAAAGTCCGTGGATGCCCCTACCTCTCACAGCCGATTAACCTAAAATCTGTACACTACGATAGAGATAAAATGGCAGATCCCTCACCCCTCGCAGTTCAGCCCTAAATCCCTTCATTTTTGAATTGAGCGACTCCGCAGCAGCGTTGGTCGAAAAGTTATCAAAGTAGTTCAAGACCTCCTCCTGCTTTGATTCGATGCAGTCTCTCGCAGATGCTATCTCCTCAATACCACTCTTAGTAACTGCCTCATACCAAGCCAATAACCTCTTTCGAACCTCTTCCTTTGTGAGCTTGTGATTTTTGAGAATTGACCGCAATTGACACACCAACGAGTATGCCTCCTTAAGTCTCGGATAGAGCTCAAACAACAAACCTGCACGGATCTTCTGATTATCACTCCACTTCTCACCACTCTTGGGCAAGATGTAGCGAGCACGTGTCAGCAGCTCAACTTTTGTGTCGCCATTTGAGAGCATTGAGGGGCGAAATCTTTCGTTAGATCTACATTTTGGACGACCTCGTTTCTCTCCTCTTTTGAGTGGGTGTTTCTCCCGATAATCAGCTCTTGCTTTGGCTCTTACAGCTCTCTTCTTCTTGAAGTCTCGCTCCGCTTGTTTTACCTCGGAGGTCGCCTTGCGCTTGAATCGCATTCGCATCTCATCCAATCCATCACAGAGGCGTTTGACAATGTGAAAGCAATCAATGACTATACTCGCATTGGGGAACACAGCCTTGACAATCGCATACATCGAATCCGAAAAGTCCATCGTAACCTCCTCTACGGCATTACGTTGAGCTAGCGAAATTTTCTTTAGCTGCTTAACAACATCCGACACTTTTGTCCCACGAACGGCTGCAATGAGTGTCCCTCGCCTGCCGTGTCCATCCTTATTGGAGAGAAATGTGAAGAGGTCGTTGCTGTGCATA
>JBCQUZ010000071.1:0-10405 GCA_047173645.1 Rikenellaceae bacterium | reverse complement strand
TACTACTTGATCGAATGATATTGACCCCATAGATAATAATGTGTGTGTGAATACACAAAGATAATACATCGTAGGTCATTTTCATCATTCTGGGTGACTGAAGGTCATGTGGGTTTCATACCTAAGAATCTGTTTGAAATTTTATCTATTCTCCCTCCTGTCATATTATTATCATATGATAATAAATTATCTTTTGCGCAGGCGGATTTCGGTTATCACCTTTTTGGTGTAAAGTGGGAAATCCCCATCCATCATCCATGCGTAGTAGCTAGGCTCCTTCTCGAACACCTCGCTGACGCTTTTGCCCCTATGTTTGCCAAAGCTAAATACCTCTTCGCCCTTGTCGTTATATATAATGCGTCCTGCATAGTCTGCTGTTTCGGCACGTGTCGAGAACTCCGCCAAGAATGATACATCGTTTTTGAGTTCGTCGTATCTCTCGATTTGAGCCAAGAGCACTTCGTATGTCGCCATAGTATCAGCTTCGGCAGAGTGGGCATCTGTTAGATCCTTGCCACAATATAGCTTATATGCCGCCACAAGTGTGCGTTGTTCGAGTTTGTGGAATATATTTTGGACATCTATAAATTTGCGCTTTTTGAAGTCGACATCGACCCCAGCTCTCATAAACTCCTCTGCCAAAACAGGCAAATCGAAACGGTTGGAGTTAAAGCCTCCGAAGTCGCAACCTACGATAAATTGCTCCAACGATTTGGCGATTTGGGTAAATGTGGGGCAATCCTTCACATCTTCGTCCGATATGCCGTGGATCTCAGTGGAACTTGGAGGGATTGGCATTTGGGGATTAATGCGGCGTGTTTTGATTATCTTTTCGCCATCGGGCATTATTTTAATCATCGAAAGTTCGACAATGCGATCACGCGAGGTGTCGACACCTGTGGTTTCGAGATCAAAAAATATTATAGGGCGTGTAAGGTTTAGTTTCATAAAAAAGTAATAGTAAATGTGAAGTATTTCAACCGCAGAGGAGATTAAATATTATTAATCATCATCGGCATCAACAACATCAACGAATCATCCCTCTTCTGGTCGCTCACCTCCTTGAATACTCCTGCGCGCGATGAATCGGCAAGCTCAATAAGAACGGTTGGTGATTCGATATTATTGAGGATCTCGACCAAGAAAGTACTCTTAAATCCGATAGTTATAGGTGCCGAATCGTAACTACAGCTCAAAGTCTCGTTTGCCGACACCGAGAAATCTATATCTTGTGCTTTGAGGCTCAAGGCGTTGTTCGAAATATCCATGCGAATTAGATTTGTCGTTGGGTTCGAACACACCGCAACACGCTTGATGGAGTTGAGAAGCTCTGCACGGTCGACCAAAACCTTGTTGGGGTTTTGTGTCGGGATCACCGCATTGTAGTTGGGGTATGTGCCCTCGATTAGGCGACACACCATCGTTGTGCGACCTATCGAGAAGATCACATTTTGGCTGTCATATTTAACATCTACACTATTTTCTACCTTTGGAAGCATAGATTTAAGAAGCATAGCAGGCTTTTTGGGCAATATAAACGATGCAGTGATCTCTTGATCGCAATCAAGAGAGCTCTTCACCAATTTGTGGGCATCGGTCGCAACAAATGTCGCATTGCCAGGTGTCACGTTGAAGAATACGCCATTCATCACTGGGCGAAGTTCATCATCGGCAGTGGCAAATAGAGTCTTCGATATTCCGCCAAGGAGAGTCGATGCTTCGAATGTCATCTCCTTTTGTTCGTCAGCCAAGTTTTGTAGTTCGGGGTAGCTCGTTGGGTTGGCTCCAGGGATCGACAAAGATCCACTTCTCCATCCGATTGTGATCTCCCAAGTGGTTGTGTTAGCCGATATATCGAGTGGCATTTCGGCAAACTCTTTGAGTGAATCGAGCATTAGTTTACCTGGAGCGGCAATTACACCTTCGCTCTCGATGCTATCTACTTCGATGGTGGTTATAAGGGTTGTCTCAAGGTCAGATGTTGTGATCTTGAGCTCTCCATCCTTGAGTTCGAGCAAAAAGTAGTCGAGAATTGGAAAGGTGTTTTTGTTGCTTATAACCTTACCTGTAGTCAATAGCACCGACGAGAGTGCAGAACTCGAAATTGTGAATTTCATATCTATTTTATATTATTTTTATATTATTTTTCGATAGTTAAATTGTCGACAATTTGATAAGTGTTTGTTCGATCATACGCTCCACAAATGGTTTGTAGTCGGTGCAAACATCTAGCGCTACGCGCTGTGCAATTATTGTGCAGATGGTTGTGGCGCGGTGACCCATTAGAGCCGAGAGACCTGCCAGCGCCGAACTCTCCATCTCGTAGTTTGTGATCTTGCGACCCTCCCATTCGAAACTCTCGATTTTGGCGTTGAGCTCACTATCCGCAGGGCGAAGTCTCACCCAACGACCCTGTGGGGCGTAGAATCCTGGAGCTGAGATTGTGATCCCTGGAGTTGTGAAATCACCAAAAAAAGTCGCTAACTCTGTGTCGCAATCCACAAAGTATGGCGCAGGGAGTTGCTCCCCCCACCCAGTGTGTGCTACAAAAGCCTCTTCGATCGACAAATCGCAAACCTCGTTGCGCCCAGCGTAGTAGTTCAAAAGACCATCGAACCCCACCGACGAGAGTGCGAGGATCATATCCCCCACCTTGATTGATGGTTGCAGAGCCCCCGAAGTTCCGAGCCTTATGAGGGTGAGTTGCTTGAAGTTTGGATTTATGGTGCGCGTAGCAAAGTCGACATTAGCCAAAGCGTCGAGCTCTGTGACTACAATGTCGATATTGTCGGTGCCAATACCAGTTGAAATTACACTCATGCGACGACCTCGAAAGGTGCCAGTGATGGTTCTAAATTCACGGTTCGAGACTTCACACTCCACGCTATCAAAATAGCTTCCTACGCGCGCCACTCGACCAGGATCACCCACCAAGATCACCACATCTGCAATTTGCGATGGGAGTAAATGGAGGTGAAAGATGGTACCATCATCGTTGATTATAAGCTCCGAAGAGGGGATTGTTCTCATAAAATTCTATATATATATCTGCAAACACTTCTATAATTGCGATAAAAGTAATATATTTACGCCAAATTTACAAATTATAATGCTAATTTAACGTACTATTACATATGACTTTAATCAAATCAATTTCGGGAATCCGCGGAACCATTGGTGGCGAGGTGGGTAAGAACCTCACACCGCTCGATATAGTTAAGTTTACCACCGCCTATGCGCGTTTTATATCGGGCTCAAAATCGGGCAAAAAGATACGCGTTGTCGTGGGACGTGATGCTCGAATTTCGGGTGCGATGGTGGATAGTATCATCGAAGGAACATTGCTTGGTTGTGGAGTAAATGTCATCAATGTAGGACTTTGTACAACTCCAGGAGTAGAGCTTGCGGTGGAGCATCACCAAGCCGATGGAGGTATCATAATTACCGCGTCACACAACCCAAAGCAGTGGAACGCTCTGAAGTTGTTAAATGCCAAAGGTGAGTTCCTTAGCGATGTCGAGGGTAAGCAAATTTTGGCATATGCCGACCAGATGGAGGATTTTTTATATCCCGATATTGATAATATCGGAGAGGTTGAGAGTCGTGAGGATTATAACCCTCATCATATTAAGCAGGTGTTGAGGCTTCCCGATGTCGATGCTAAGGCAATCAGCGCACGCAAATTAAAGGTCGTTGTCGATGCTGTAAACTCCGTTGGAGGTATTGTTATACCTCAATTACTTAGGGATCTGGGGTGTGATGTAGTGGAGATCAATTGTACTGCTGATGGTAATTTTGCCCACAACCCCGAACCTCTTGCCGAAAACCTCCTAGAGATTTCGAAGGTGGTGCGTCGTGAGGGGGCAGATCTAGGTGTTGTTGTCGACC
This sequence comes from Rikenellaceae bacterium, assembly GCA_047173645.1. Classification (GTDB taxonomy): domain Bacteria; phylum Bacteroidota; class Bacteroidia; order Bacteroidales; family Rikenellaceae; genus Alistipes. Next base: position 6,517 of record JBCQUZ010000071.1, on the reverse strand, counting down.
CCGATGTTGATCGTTTGGCACTTGTTTGCGAAAATGGCGATATGTTTGGCGAGGAGTACACGCTGGTTGCTGTGGCAGATTATATTCTCTCTAAAAGATGCGGAAATACGGTCTCTAATCTTAGCTCATCGCGTGCGCTTCGCGACGTGACTATTGCGCATGGAGGTACATACACCGCAGCGGCTGTGGGCGAAGTGAATGTTGTAGCGGAGATGAAATCTACAGGTGCAATTATCGGAGGCGAAGGTAATGGAGGGGTTATATTCCCAGAGTTGCATTATGGTCGCGATGCACTTGTCGGGGTAGCTTTGTTTCTTACTTATTTTGTTGGTAAGGGGCTTACAATGAGCGAACTGAAAGCTGAACTTCCAGCATATTTCGCATCTAAGAACAAGGCTGATCTAGATGAATCGGTCGACGTAGATGCAATCCTAGATGGCATCAAGGAGCGATACTCTACAGAACAAATCACAGATATTGATGGTGTGAAAATCGACTTTGCAGATAGCTGGGTACACCTCCGCAAATCAAACACCGAACCAATAGTTAGAATCTACACCGAAGCAAAAACCCAAATCGAAGCCGATAACTTAGCAACAAAATTTATCGACGAGATGAAGTAGGTATTTGATGGTGTCTATTTGAAGAGGCTGGACTGACTCCGTCGGGCGGGGTGCTCCCCGCGGAGCTGATTTATATAGCGGATGGGGATAGAGCTTTCAGCTCTGAAATTTTGAGAGGGAGTGGATTATTACCAAATAAATTTGGATAATCCACTCCCTCTCAAAATTCTTCAAATGGCTGTGCTATTTGAACCCCTCCGAGGTTCCACATATAGGTTCCATATATCGTAAATTCCGAAATTTATTTTGGACACGATTGGACTATATTCACAATGACATGCAGTGAGTATTTACAGCAAAGTTACCCCATGATTGCGTCATGGGTACCCTCGATTTGGGATTAAACACTGAAAGTGTTTAATAAAATAGTATACTCAATATTTTGGTCGAATTTATTCGAAACCAAAATATTGAGTATACTATTTTTAGAGCCGCAGGCTCGTATCCCAAAGCGCTATATAAAACTGCCCGTGCGGCTCGCACCGCCCGCCGGCGTGAGGCAGTCCAGCCTTAAGTCCAGCCTTAACATCAGCCTTGCATTACAATGGGCTATAACAAACCTCGATAGTTCCTTTGCTTAGAGGGTCTACGAAGTCGATGCCTATGCGATAAGATTTTCTACCACTGCGGAGTGATTTCACAGGCACCTCTTCATCATTGATTACTATCTCGCCGCCTTTGGATGATACTTCGACCAAAACTTTATGGTTGCCAGTCGAGAGAATAATGGTGTTGCCCTTGATTTCGTATGCGACATTCACCATCACCGATGTGCCAAATGTCACCGCTTTAGATGCTGTGAATGTGTCGGTTACGGTGATCTTTCCCTTGCCACTCTTTTGATTCTCGACGGTGCGCTCCAAGCTCTTAAGCTCTGGGATTTCGTATGCTCCGATCAAGTTTAGTTTAGTGAAGTCGTAGCCACTCTTAAATTTGGTTGCTGTCACTTCGCCACGGAACTCTGCGCCCGAAGATTGAAGGGTGTTGTTGATACGTGGCACTGGGTGTCCCCATGAACTACGTGCTGGGTTTGATGGCGAGAATGCCCCTGCGGTATATGATGGAGCGCCAATGTCGCCTGCGACAATATCTTCGTCGAGGAGGATGAAGTAGCTGCCTACATCGTTGTGGTTGTGATTTTCGGCGTTGTGTCCACCCTTCACCGCAATCGAGAATTGAGTGGTTTGATCTCCGCGCGAGATTACAATTCCGCAATCGTCGAAATATGTGTATGGAGGCAGCTCCGTATCGAGTTTCGATTGTGTATATAGTGGAGCGTCGCGCCATCCGATAACTCTAAATACAGTTTCGTCGGGTTTGAAATATGTTGGTTTGCGAGCGTCATAATGTTTAGCCGACAATAGATATGCGAAGTTGTCGTTGCCCTCAGCCACCTGAGTTACACCATCCGAGAATGGAGCGTACCATTTTTTGTGGATCTCGTAAGCTGCAGGGAAGTTTCCGATAGCCTTCATCTTTGTAGGGTTGTCGAATTGGAAGAGGTCGATCTTTCCATCTGTGTAGTCATACAAAATCTCTGCTAGATATAGATAGTGACCAAATCCATAGTTCCAATATCCCAAACCTTCGGAGCAATATCCATCCTCTCCAAATCCAGAGATGTAGTACTTCATAGAGTTTATCGACGATCCAATCGCTGCAATAATCTCGTCGCGACTCTTGGCAGATGTCATAATCGTAAGCAACGAACCACTTGTGCAGACAGAGTTCCAGTTGCTCTTGGCGGTGATCCACTTATTATCCTCTGGGGTTTTGCCCGAACAGCTGTTAAGATATGAATCTATGATGCGATATTGAAGTTGCTTTTCGATCTCGGCACATAGATCTGGCGACAAGCGTTGACGGATTGTCACATCATTGATTACCAACGACAACACCAAGCCAAACTTACGAGCACCCAAATCTATGGTCACCCTGCGACCAAATAACACACCATTATCCTTGTCGTCATGGTTGGGGTGCACCCACGATTTCATATCGAGAATTGCGTGGCAATATTTCTCGATTTGAGGGATATATGTACCTTTATTTGTGATATACTCCGCAAGTAAGAACTTTTCGAGTTTATCCATGGTGTTGTAGTATCTAGGTTTGTAGATTGCTCTATTTCCCTCCTTATTGGCGCGGATATAGATCTCATCCGAAATTGGTACTTCGGGCTCTGCGTTGATAAATCCTGCAACTTCCTTGAGTAGCTCCTTACCCTCGTCGGATGACGCTATAGAATCCCAATAGTTGCGATTTAAACACCCTGGAAGCGGAGTGTAGGTGTCGTTGCCGATAACGGTCTCCAGCATCTTGATCTGTTCTGCCGATGGGTAGATCACCCCGTCGGTTGCTTTGCTTAGGTAGCTTTTGATTTCGAATGATGTCGCCATGGTTGATGTCAGCATCGACACTACACATAAAACAGTGAGTGTAAGTGTTTTGAAAGTTTTCATATGTTTAAAATAGGTTATTAGTTCAAAATCTTAAAAATGTGAGAATCACCCCCACATATAACGTGATATATATAATAAACGACATCGCACGCCCCAATCTAGACATTATTATAGGAATCAATATAGATGCTGGGATAGCAAGCAATCCAAATGTCGAGCTATCTGCCGAAGGTATAACTGCCATAATTATTGTGACAAGGGCATATATCGCAATGAGTCTAAGTCGTCGTTTCGCTTTGACTGTATTTTCGAGAGTCGAGATAAAAAACATTGCGTTGATCGTTACATACAACACCAATGCTAACATAACAATTGACACTATGCTAAATGAATCTACAATCGAAAAGCCACTAGAGTAAGTAATCGAAGTGAGGAGTTCACCAAAAAGCTCCGAAAGATCTCCGCCCCACAACCACTTTATATATATGTATGCAAAGGGAACAATCAACAAAGCGAGGTGCGCCACGATAACTTCGCGCAAAGTTCTATCAAAAAGCATCACCATAACAGGCACCACCGCCCACAACACAATAGCAGGAGGATAGAGCAGAGCCACCCCACCCAATGCAACTCCTCCATTGAGTAGCTCGCCAGCGCAATTCGCCGCCCGATAGGATTTAAAATATCGAGCCATCGAGAAGAGTATCAACGATGCAACAATGCACCCCTTCAACGATGACACGTTAACCATAATCGCCATCAAAAGCAGAGGGTATAGCTCCATCGCCATATGTGACGAGAAGCCATAAAGGTTATATCTCGATGCTAATTGCCCCAACTTAACTGACAGTAACCCCACCGTGCCTCCAATCATGATAGAGGTGATAAGTTTGTATTCTAATTGCCATCCATATATCCACCTCGCCACCATCGATTCACAAACTACTTGTTCGGGATCACTCACTTCGCCAATCCATAGATATATGGCATAAAACGCCGAAAGCGCCATACCTATGAGTATGGAGTTTAACAGCGAGTGGTGTCTAATTTCTAATATATATTTTAGTGAACTCATTCAAGAGCAAAAGTAGCTAATTGTAGCGAAAATTACTAATTTTGCAGAGTTAAGTTTTAATAAATTAAGAAACATAAATAAAATGTTAGAAAATAGTTATCAACACACGCTTAGCGAAGCTGGATGCGACGAAGCTGGTCGCGGATGTTTAGCAGGGTCGCTCTTTGCCGCGGCGGTGATTCTACCTCCAGATTTTTACCACCCTGCACTAAACGATTCCAAGAAGATGAGCGAAAAGAGCCGTCGCATGCTACGCACCATAATCGAGAGCGAGGCGATAGCGTGGGCTGTGCAAGAGATCTCGGCAGAGCGCATAGATCAAATCAATATCCTTAACGCCTCATTCGAGGGGATGTCGCTCGCCGCCGAGGCATTATCACCTTCGCCCGAGATGTTGATTATAGATGGTAACAGATTCAAAACACATCTCTCGATTCCATTTGAGTGCATCGTAAAGGGGGATGGTAAGTATGCCAATATAGCGGCGGCATCGGTGCTTGCAAAGACTCATCGCGACGAATATATGGAGCGCATAGCACTCACATATCCCGAATATGGATGGTCACAAAACAAGGGATACCCCACCATGCAACACAAAAAAGCCATCGCAGAATATGGAATCACCCCTCTCCATAGACGAAGTTTTAATATGGGAGTTGATCAGCTTAAGTTATTTTAGGACGATTCGCGAGAGTAGATATTGTGCAAGGCTGGACTGCCTTCGGCGAGCGGAGTGCTCTCCGCAGAGCTGATTTATATAGCGCTTTGGGATACGAGCCTTTGGCTCTAAAAAACATATGCTCAATATTTTGGTTTCGAATAAATTCGACCAAAATATTGAGCATATGTTTTTATTAAACACCTTCAGTGTTTAATCCCAAATCGAGGGTAACCATGAGGTAACGATACTGTGGATATGCTATAATGATATATTATTACTTCTAAAATTTTTATGAAATGTGTAACCTCGGTGGGGTTCAAATGGCACAGCCATTTGAAGAATTTTGATAGTGAGAGGATTATCCAAATTTATTTGGTAATAATCCTCTCACTATCAAAATTTTAGAGCTGAAAGCTCTATCACCCATCCGCTATATAAAATCAGCTCCGCGGGGAGCACCCCGCTCGCCGAAGGCAGACCAGCCTTATACAACGACTATTTTAGATTTCCGCTAGGGGTTAATGGGCTTTTGTCCCTCCAACATTCGAAGTGTGGATTGTGAAGATCCTCTTTGTTATAGGTTAATTTCTCTCCGTCCAAGCTACGAGTCGAGCCTCCAGCTTCGCTGAGGATAATCTCTCCTGCGGCGGTATCCCATTCGCTTGTGTGGGTTGTGCGAATATAATAATCGACAACCCCTTCGGCTAACATGCAAAATTTATAGGAGCTACCCTGCTCCACAACCACTAAATCGGGGTGAGTAACACGAAGTTTATCTATATGAGCAAAGGTTTCGGGGGTGTTATGCGAACGCGAGATCGCTACAGTGGGGGCTCTATGATCTTGATTGTCAGAGTGAATACCCTCCATCGAGATCATAATTTCGGAATAGGAGAGTTGGGAATTGGGGTTGGGCGAAATATTGCGATAGATATGTGCTCCACCCCCTCTCTCGGCGATATAAAGGCGTTGAAGATATGGGATATAGATCACACCAAGCACACACTCGCGATTCTCCATGAGTGCAATATTTACAGTAAACTCATTGTTGCGTTCTATGAATTCTACAGTTCCATCCAAGGGGTCTACCATCCAAAAAAGATCCCAGTTCCGACGCTCGTAGAATCTCATTTCGCGCCCCTCTTCACTTAGTATAGGGATACGCGTGGCACCCAACGACACCTTGATTGAGTCGTGAGCCGCACGATCTGCCGCGGTGATTGGAGTGTTGTCACTCTTTAGCGAAATATCGAAACTCTCGGGTGTGTTGTATATATCCATAATTGCAGCTCCAGCCTTTATAGCGGCATTTACTGCATGGGTAATTAAAAGCTCGCGATGTTGATTTTCGACCATGATAGTAGTTTTTGTGTTGTGTATCCAAAGATAATAATATTTCTTATTTTAGAGCGTATGAGATAGCTAAAAAATTGTGCCAAACAAAAAAAGCAAAAAAATATTGGCAAACACCTTGTCTTTCCGATAATTATAGCTATATTTGTGGGCATTTTTATGTACAAAACAATTTAATTTTTTTAAATGTACGTTATAGTAGAGATTGCAGGTCAGCAATTTAAAGCTGAAAAAGGTCGTAAACTTTATGTTCACCGTCTTTCGGGCGAAGAAAATTCGTCTGTAAGTTTCGACAAAGTCCTGCTCACAGACAACGACGGTCAGGTTAAAGTAGGTGCACCTGTAGTAGAAGGCGCCTCAGTAAAGTGTAAGATTCTTCGTCACTTGAAGGATGATAAAGTCA
>JBCQUZ010000012.1:0-45581 GCA_047173645.1 Rikenellaceae bacterium | reverse complement strand
AAATACAATTACAAAAAATAAAAAGAATATTACTTAAAACAACCAAATTAATTTAAATAAAATGAGGAAAATAATTTTTACAACAGCAATGTTGCTAATGTCGGTCGTGGTTTCATCGGTATTCGCACAATCATCTAATGACGATGACCATGTCGTAGTTAGAACAAATGCCATTTGGGAAAATTGGTTTGTTAGTGGAGGTGTAGGAACAACAATCTTTGCTGGCGAATCAGATCGTTATGGCTCTTTGGGTAGTCGCCTAGCTCCAGCTATCGACATCTCTGTGGGTAAGTGGTTTACTCCATACATGGGAGCTCGCCTACAATATAGCGGCCCACAATTCAGAGGTAGCACATATGATCCTGACAACATTTTTGCCACAGGTAGCGCCGATAGCGATGGTCTTTACAAACAAAAGTGGAACTCTATGTATTTCCACGCTGATGCGATGCTTAACCTCTCTAACTTTATTGGTGGATATAAAGAGGATCGTTTCTACTCATTCATCCCATACGCTGGTGCAGGTTGGATTCGTGCACCTAAAAGCACAAATGATGCACTTACTGTAAATTTAGGTATCTACAACAGTTTCAAAGTAAATTCAAGATTAGATCTTTTCTTTGATCTTAGAGGTGTAATTATCGGTGAAGATGTTGTTGATAATGAAATTGGAGGAGATTATGGTTTTGAAGGACTCGTTACTGCAACCATTGGTGTGAATTTCCGCATAGGTAAGCAAGGTTGGCACAGTTCAGTATCACAAAATACTGTTAACAACTACCAATCTACCATTAAAGCAACCGAGGTAAAGGCAGACAACTACAAAAAAGAACTAGACAAATCTCAAAAGGAGAATGCAGTGCTCAACAAAGAACTTACAAAGCAACCAAAGGTTGAAGGTAAAAAAGAGGTAGTAGCTGAGACAAAGATTCCTGAGACTGTAGTTTCGTTTACTATCAATAGTAGCGAACTTTCAAACTTGACCAAAGTTAACCTTTCGAATGTTGCTAAGGTTATCAACGAAAGCCCATCATCTGAGAAATATTCAGTTGTAGGTTATGCTGACAATGCAACTGGAGATAACAAGACTAACAATAAATTGAGTGAGGCTCGTGCAAATGCAGTTTACGACTACTTGACCAAAGAGTGCAACGTGGAGCCATCAAGACTTAAGGTGGAATCAAAGGGTGGAGTTGACAATATGTTCTACAACGATACAGAGTTGAGCCGTGTTGTAATTATCGAGCCTGCTAAGTAATAATCATCAGTTACAAAAACAGATAACCCCCATGAGGTTAAACTCAATTTAATTCGTGTTTGAACAACACCTAAAGGGTATCTAAACAATAATAGACGCTATTTTAACCAAATTTATTTGAGTTAAAATAGCGTCTATTATTGTTTTATATTTATCGAAAGTTTGGGATCAAATCAAATATTCAGTGGAGAGGTTGTTTTTATTATATATGTTCGATATTTTTATAGTATGTCATTGCGGACTTTGAAATTACATTATAACAAATGTTTACTCTCCACTGAGATGTTTAGATTGATCCAAAAAAATGAAAAAAATCAGATGCTAGATGCAAAAAATATAGAATATTACACAAAATCACCCCCTCCAAAGCATTTGCAACGGAGGGGGTTACCCACTTAAAATATATAAATCAAACCCTTAATAAAAAGGCAATTTAATGTGGCAGACCTTACTCTGCCTCTGCTGGCGCTTCAACCTTTTTGGGTTGTGGGCGCTTTCCTTGTTGTGGACGTTGTTGTCCATCTTGCTTCATGTCGCCTTGTTGTGGACGACCTTTGCCACCTTGTTGCATGCCACCTTGTTGTGGACGACCTTTGCCACCTTGTTGCATACCACCCTTTTGACCTCCGCGTTGACCACCTTTTTGACCACCACGTTGTTGCTCCATGCGAGCTACCATCTTAGCATACTTTAACTTTTGCTCGTCGTCGAGAACCTTCATGATTGCAAGTTCGCTATCTAGCTTCTTAGCCTTCATCTCTTCGCGCTTAGCCTTCATATCCTCTTGTGATGGACGCTCTGGGCGCTCTGCTGGTTTGTCGGCAGACTCCTTCTTAGCTTTCATCTTCTCTTCGCGCTCTTTTTGTTGAGCCTCGCGCTTCTCTGCCATCTCCTTTGCTGCAGCTAGGTTAAGCGCATAGATCTTCTTCTCTTGAGAATCAGAAAGATCCAACTCTTGATCCATCTTGTCGGTCAAAATCTCTGCCATCTTCTCAGGTGATTTCATCTCGCGTTGAGGTTGTTGTTTGCCTCCTTGACCTGGACGACCGCCACCTTGACCTCCTTGTTGAGGTTGAGCGCTTAGTGTAATAACTGAAAGAAGTAAAGCTACCGAAGTTGCTGTAATTTTTAAAATTTTCATGACAAATTATTGTTTTATAAGTTAAAATTAAGTTTCTTTGTGAATCGCTTACGTTGAGCTAGTTAAACATTACCCTTAGCAAGCGAGTTCAACATTATAGAGATTGCTTTTTGCAAAAGGTTAAATCGAAAGTGAAAATATTTTTATTTTATATTATTTTTTAGGATTAGGCGCATAGAGCGCACTATATTTTAAGGCTTATAGCTTGGTAATGTGACACATGAATATTTGAACTTATAGACAAACCGCATTAAGCCCAGTACTTTGCATCGTAAATAATGGCAAAATCAAGAATAGAGGGTGTTGTAACGAGTGCGCTCTATGCGCCTAATCCTATTATTTTTTTCTTTCAATACAGATTTAACTTTTGCATGTATATGTGTTCTATATAAGTGAAAGCACAACACTAGACCACAAAATAGTAATGATAACCGATAAGGAAAAGGAGATATTTAAGCTACTCGACGATGAACAACGACACTCGGAGGCTTTTGGTCTCATAATGGAGCTCTACAGCAAACCAATATATTGGCACGTGCGGCGTTTGGTTATCAAACACGAAGATGCTGAAGATGTGATGCAGGAGTGTTTCATTAATGTATATAGGAGCATAGATGGATTTAAACGAGAATCGTCACTCAAAACTTGGATCTATAGGATAGCGACCAACGAAGCGATCCGTTACCTTAAGAGACAAAGATTGGATGTTAGCTCATATGACGACAAAGATAGACTAGTAAATCTGTTTGAGTCCGAAATGGAGATAGATTTCGAGTCGGCAGAGGCAATACTTCAAAAGGCGATACTTTCGTTGCCCGAGAAACAAAGGGTGGTATTTAACTTGCGTTACTACGATGAGTTGAGCTACGAACAGATCGCTTCGATTACGGATAGTAGCGTATCGACACTAAAGACAAATTACCACTACGCAAGTAGTAAGATAAAAGAGTATGTACAAAATAATATAGAGACAAAGCTATGAAAAAGTTTGATTTAGAAAATATTGGAAAGAAGATGCCATACAAGGCCCCTTCGGAGGAGTTTTTCGCAAACTTCCAAAGCGATATGATGGCAAGAATAGCGAGTGAGGAGGAGGCAAAGAAGAGAGTTATTACATCTGAGAAATCATCTACAGAACAACCAAGAATGGGTGCAAAACGTTCGATGATGAGACTTTTTGTACCATTGGCTGCCGCTGCCGCATCATTGACAATAGGTCTATTTGTGGTCGATAAGGTTGATTACACATCGCCAACAAAGGATATGGGATACTTAGTGACAGACAATTTGGATGCTACGATGGATTCATATTTTGATAGTCTTAGCGATGATCAATTAGCTTATTTATTGGATAATACATCGTCGCAAGATGATTTTTATTCGACACTTCCAGAGAATTAAGAACATGAAAATTTATAGTATGAGAAAGTTTATTTTTTCGTTGATGATAGCCTTCGTCACCCTTTCGACATTTACGCTATACGCTCAACCACAACAGCAGCAACAACGTCAACAAAAACCACAACAACATCAACCTCAACAAGATGGAAACTTCACAGAGTTTCAGTTGCAGGTTCTAACCAAGCAACTTCAACTCGACGCTTCGACACAAACGAAGTTTACGACGTTATATACCGAATATTCGGAAAAGATCGAGGCTCTGCAACCAAAACCACAACCTCGACCAGATAATGGATCCGAAAGAGCATCTAAACCAACAGATGAAGAGGTTGAGGCAATGATCTTGGAGTCGTTCGAAATGGCAGAAAAGAGCACCGATATAAAGCGTGAATATTACTATAAATTTAAGAAGATACTCTCGCCACAACAAATCTTTAAGATGTACAACATAGAGCGTCGCATGCGAGAGAGGATCGTATCGGAATCTGACCGAAGAACAAAAGAGGATAGATAAGATGACAATATGTGTATTGTCAAAATCAAAAATAGTAGGTAAAGCGATATTTGGGATTTGCTTTACCTACTATTTTTGATTATATGGCTCTATTTCTTAGACTACATAGCAACCTTTAGGATCTTTTCGACAACTGTCCAGTCGATATTTCCACCCTCTCCTAGGCGTGTACCGCGCTCTTTGAAGCGACGAACGATCTCGGATGTAACATCTTCTCCCACACCATTTTCGCTTAGTCTAGTCTTAAGACCTAGTGATCTGAAGAAATCCTCGGTCGACTTAATCGTTGCGTCGATTCGCTCGTCACGCGATCCGCTAACCACGCCACATACGCGCTCGCCATATTGAACAATCTTATCACCCTTTTGTTCACGCATAACCTCCATTATTGCAGGCATGATGATCGAAAGTGTGTGTCCATGTGTGATACCTGTAAGGGCAGTGAGTTCGTGACCAATCATGTGTGTAGCCCAATCTTGGGGCACGCCCATCGACACAAAGCCATTGAGTCCCATTGTTGCACACAACATATAGTTTGCCATCTGCTCATAATCCTCTTGGTTTGCTTGAACCTTTGGCGCGACTTCGCGAAGTGTAAGTAATACACCCTCTGCCCAACGATCCATAAGAGGCGATACATTTGGAACAGTTAGATATTGCTCCATAACGTGGATATATGTATCGGTAATACCACATGCAATTTGATATGCAGGGAGTGTGAATGTGGTTACAGGGTCAAGAATCGAGAATTTAGGGTTACGATTATGGATCGCGAACTTCTCACCCGTAGCATCATTCGAAATCACCGCTGCATTGTTCATCTCCGATCCTGTTGCAGGCAATGTCATCACCGATGCAAACTCCACGCAATCCTCAAAAGGAGCTGTTCCAATAACCAAATCCCATCCATCAGCCTCGACAGGAATAGCAGCCGCAACTAGCTTTGTGCCATCCAACACCGAACCGCCACCAACAGCCAAAAGAAAGTTCACACCCTCCTTTTTACCCAACTCAATAGCTTTGCGCAGAGTCTCGATTCGAGGATTTGGCTCTATGCCCCAAAACTCAATATAATCGAAACCCTTAAGAGCCTCAATCACTTGATCGTAGACACCATTCTTCTTTACACTTCCACCTCCGAAGGTTACCATAATTTTGGCATCACGAGGCAGTTCCTTACTCAACTTTGAGATCATTCCCTTACCGAAGATCAGTTTCGTGGGATTTTGAAATTGAAAATTATTCATTACTATTTTTATATATTTATATACTTTTAGTGTGATATATATTTATTGGCTTCTATAACGACACAATATCACTATTCGATAGCGTTACAATACCTTGAGCCTCGGCAACTTCCAACGCTTTTTGAGTATCACTCACACGCATTATCATCACCGCTTTTTCGCCAATCGAGAAACAATACATATATTCGATAACTACACCCTCAGCATAAAATTTCTTAAGCTCCTCGTAGAATGAACCAGCCAATGAGTCACATGCCAAAGCGATAACCTCGCTCTTATTGGTGTTTTTTTGTGCCGCACGAAGTAGCTCATGTGCACGGTCGTTGTCGGTTGTTATTAGGCGTAAGATTCCAAATTCGGTAGTGTCGGCAACTGTTGCAGCGATGATTCTAATATCTGCTTTGCTCAATACATCCATTGTTTCGTATAGACTTCCGATCTTATTTTCCAAAAAGATCGAGAGTTGTTGAAGTGTTGTTTTCATGGTGTTATAGTTTTGGTATTAAGGTTTTTAGGTTAATTTATTGTGTACAATATTGGTTATCATTACGCACGTTTTATTTCGTACGTTTATTTTGCACGTTTATCTATCACTCTCACCGCCTTGCCCTCTGCTTGAGGTAGGGTTCCACTACTTAAGAGTTTGATTTTGGGAGTTACAAGGATCTCATCGCGCAAGGTACGAGTCATTGCACGGCTAAGATCTTGAAGTTGAGAGTAATCATCCGTAAATGCTTCGTTGCCCAACTCTACCTCGATTGTTATCTCATCATTTATGCCAATTGTCTCGATTGTGATTAGGTAATTTGTACCTACCTCTTTGAACTGCATCAAAATCTTCTCGATCTGCATAGGGAAGATATTCACACCCTTCACAATAAACATATCATCACTACGACCTTTGAGTCTATCCAATCTGCGGTGTGTACGTCCACAAGGACAATCACCCAAAAGCACCTTCGTAAGGTCTCGCGTACGATAGCGAATAAGTGGCATCGCCTCTCTATCCAATGTTGTGATTACCAACTCTCCAACCTCGCCATCTGCTACAGGCTCCAATGTGTCGGGATCTATAATCTCGAATAGATATGAATCCTCCCAGATATGAAGTCCATTTTGCTCTTGACACTCAAAAGCCACACCTGGACCACTCATCTCCGACATTCCGAAGCAGTTATATGCCTTAACTCCCAACAACTCCTCGATCTTGCGACGTTGCTCTTCGGTATGTGGCTCTGCTCCAATGATTAGACACTTAAGACTTGTCGAGCGAGGATCCACCCCTTGCTCCTTGAATACTTCTGCTAGGCGGATTGCGTATGATGGTATAGCGTGGATTGCGGTGGTTCCAAAGTCGGTTATGAATTTTATTTGGCGTGGGCTATTTCCAGTCGCTGCAGGTACCATAAGAGCACCCAATCTCTCAGCTCCATTGTGAATACCTAGACCACCTGTAAACATTCCATATCCCGATGTATTTTGAAAAACATCTGTATTGCGAAGTCCAACCATATACATACATCTCGCAACGCGATCTGCCCAAATATCTAAATCCTTTTGAGAGTGGCAAATAACCGTTGGATTACCCGTCGTTCCACTCGACGAGTGAAGTCGTACAACTTCACTTTGAGGCACTGCATTGAGTCCAAAAGGGTAATTGTTACGAAGGTCATCCTTGGTGGTAAATGGGATCTTTCGCAAATCATCCAACGAAGTTATTGATTCTGCCGAGATTCCATTTTCGGCAAAAACCTTAGCATAAAATGGCGACTTCGTCGCTTGGGTTATAGTTGATTTAACTCTTTCTAGTTGTAGTTCACGCAACCCCTCACGGCTCATGGTTTCGATTTCGGGATGCAAGTAATTTTGGTTCATATTTTATGAGATTTGAATTTCTGGTTTTTTCTCTGTCTACAAAGATAATATTTTTGACCACGTAATCAAAAAAAATAAGCTAATTTTTCAACTTGATTTTTAGGGTAATATATTATAAGACCATTGCAAAACGACGGTTTGGCTCCGACTTAGAGAACTTTCGTTGATAGAGGAGGTAAATAAAAATGGGTATACCGCGAAGTACACCCATTTAATTATGAGAAGTTCTGAAGATTCCCCATAAGTTATTTTTTATATCGCTCATATGCGTCATGTAACTTTGTATCATATTTGTTCTGAGCATATGATGGTCCATTGTAACGACGAGCAAATTCGCTCCAATTCAAATCGCGCAAATGTTTATCCAAAGAGTTACTTTTGATAAATTGAGCAAAGATATTCAATTGAGTGCCTTCATCCTTTTGCATCTTACCAACAAAATCCTCAACCCCCGAACATCCACACGAAGCGTAGTTAAAGCCCATAATTTGGAATAGACCCCAACTTGCAGAAGCTAATGCTGCGACGCGATGTATAGATATAGCTCTATTCAATCTATCGTACTCTCCCTTTCCTCCAACATAATGTCCTCGACTCCATTTAGAGTATAGAATATCTTCGTTGCCATTCACATAGTCACCAGGAGTGAGTCCATTTTTTTCGAGTTGCTGCCAAAATATATGACCCTCAAATAGGATTACAGGCTTCTCTACATCGACAAAACCTCGACTAAAACCTGTCTCGACACTTTTAACCGCTTTTACCGCAGCAACATCAACATCCAAAAAATTAGCGACATCCACATAATCTTGCTCCTTGATTCTCAGTGAGTGAAGCGTAAGTTCAAAATCATCTTGAAGTATTGTCCATGTTTTTGAACCAACAACGCCATCAACCGTAAGACTTCTATCATCTTGCATTTGACACACCGCGCTATTGGTATCATCATCGAAAATACCATTTATTGGTGTTGCATATCCCCACTTATTTAGCAACTCTTGAAGTTTTGTGACGCTATCCCCCGTGCTACCTAATCTTATCGTCTCCATATCGTACTTTTACTTTTAGCCTTAATTTTTAGTGTTACGATCTCGAATATCAGCAGATTTAGAACCGCCAAAAATAAAATCGGTAATGGTGGAAACCTTAGTACTCATAGCTCCAAATATAGTCGAAAGGAATGCTACAGCCCACTCAGGCAAATTCACACTCGTATTTGTTGATGATAAGTTGAACAACAAAACAAGCATTGCAACAATTAGCAACACATAGCTAATCAAGAAAACTAATGCAAAGATCATCTGAAGCAAATCATCTGTCTTTTCTTGATCTAACTTAGCTTTGTCGAGCCCAACTTTCATGTTTCGTATCTCCGTAAACAACAACTCCTGCTCTTCGGGAGCAAGAGTTGTTATATCAAATTTACTAGAACTATCGACTATATTATCTACAATTTTTGTCTTCATAGATGTAATATTTATAATTATAGATAGTGTAATTAATTATAGATGCAATACCTGATTACGACAACCCTCTGCTTTGTAGCTAAGATGTAGCCAAGTATAGTTGCGTTCATCAATAAGTTGATCGAACTCAAATCCATTTGCTAATATAATATCAAACAATTGTTTGTTTTTTTCGGGTGATCCAGCTGTAATATCTACCGCTTGACCCTTAGTGTGTTGTGATGTAGCAACACCTCCAACAGCTTTATTTAGTTCCAAAGAGCGATAACCACTATTGACCGTAATAGGTGATCCCCATTTTTCTCTAACAGGATCCAACAATTTGTCGATCATAAACTCTAAGTTATCTTTGATCTCATTAACTGGAGCATTATCAATGCCTCTACTAGAAGCAACTTGAGATCTCGACAACTCTTCGATTGTGAAGTACTTTCCCATATTAAAAGATATTAATTATTATACAATTCAACTTTATTATAGCGTACAATCCATCCATTGACAGATATTTTGGTGCATATATAACCACTTGTTGAACTATCACACTTCTCCAAGAAGAATATTAGCGAGTATGAATCTTGTCTATCTAAATACTCCTGCTCTCCCATCGAATCTGAACCATAGTAACTACGAGTCAATAGAAGATATTGAGTCAACGAAATATCGACGATTCTTTCATCCGTCGCCTTATCTATAATCGCGAAAGATGTATCACCATCCTCGATTAGTCGCAATGTATTTAGGTACGACACAAATATTGACGAACTCTCTGTTACTCCATCCAATGAGGTATTCGTAACCTGTGTGATAAATTGTTCGTATGGCGTATAATTGACATAGCTACCATCAATTGTATTATTGACATAATTCATATCTCCATTATCAGACCTTAGCACAATACCAAAATCACTCTCTTGAAAATCTAAAGAGTTATCACTTTGGATTAGAATAGAGAAGTGGTTACTATCTTTTACCAATGGAGCCTCAATTATATTATAATAATCGGTCACCGTAACACTATCTAAATAACAGTGAAACAAATAGCTCAATAGGTTCGAATTCTCAGACGCATCCTCACTTTTTGATAATGAAAGAATCACATCTTCATAATAAGTCTCACCGACTACTAGATCTGTTAAGTCATAGTTTGTGTCCGACAAACCACCCCATACCAATACGGTATAGTCTCCTTGAGGTTGCTCAATTTCGACCATGGCGCTATTTTGTTGAAACTGAACAGAATCAACATCTTGTCTATCAATAAATTTACCTTGGCTATCGAAAATTAGAATGGATAGATCATCAACTTGATTATATGCAGCATCAACATCCAATATATTATATGTATACGAGAAATGTAACCATGTTCCAGTCGCACAACCAGAAAGGTCATCATTTACCCATTCACAGGAAACCAAAATAAAACATAATAAAATGGATAGTTTATGTAAAGTGTATCGCATTATGCGATACACTTTGTTACATATAATCATAATCTTAAATAGGATTAGGCGCATAGAGCGCACTATATTTTAAGGCTTATAGCTTGGTAATGTGACACATGAATATTTGAACTTATAGACAAACCGCATTAAGCCCAGTACTTTGCATCGTAAATAATGGCAAAATCAAGAATAGAGGGTGTTGTAACGAGTGCGCTCTATGCGCCTAATCCTAATCTTAAATTTAGTTTTTTATAACTCTACCTCACCTTGATCGCGAACAACCCAAGGAATAACCTCAATATCAACAGAAAGAGTCTCATTTGTCTCGTCAGGTTGCTCCATATCTACATAAGGCTCACCTGTACCCAAATCACTAATTGAGTTGATAGATAGTTGATAGTGGTTGTTACGAACTACACCAAACTCCATAACTCCCATTACGCTTGCATCATTGTTGTCGAAGTGCTTGATCCAGTAGTTGTAGTAACATGGATAGTCACCATTTGTAAGTGTCAAACGAGTGATGCTATTAGCTTGAAGATCTGAAGTAGTTGATGAATCATCAATATTTGGAATATCACCACCTAAGCAATTCTCCAATGTAGCGATGCTATCATAGAATTTATTGTTGCAATAGTAAACAATAGATGGAGTTGAAGATGTAGTTGTACCATATTGATCGATAATAATCGCAGTTGGTGTAACCTTAGCCTCGAATACCATACCTGTAGTATAACCATTCAACTGTGCATCTTGATACAATGTGTTCTCTAGACAGTAGCTAACAGAAGATGTACCACTTGCAGGCATCATAGACCAATTAGTCGAAGCTGCAACATCTTGAAGAGGTTGGAAGAAGAAACCATCAACATTGGTAAATGAACCAACTGTGCTTCCTACTTTCTTGAAGAAGTAAGGGTCGATAACATAACCAATATCATCTGATACATCGCCAAAGTTTGAAGCAAGTGTATAGCTTGTAGGCTCAGAGAATGTTGTTAGGTCAGCCTCGTGACGGAATAGGAAGTAGTTTGTAGCCAAGTTGACCATCTTATAGTTTTGCAACTTAATGTTTGCATAAATAGATCCATTGCTATCTGTAAGATCAAATGAATCGTAATTTTGTGCAACGTCAACCTTTACAACAACTCTCTCTAGTTGAATAGAGATCTCTTTGTCCTCGTTGTCAGTGATAGCAACACTTAGATTGCTAGAACCTCTGTTTGTCATTATGAAACCCTCTGTTGGGATAGTTGTCATAAGGCTATTGCTCTTGTATGTCGCATCCTCATATGCCAAGAATTGATCTTGAGTAGAGACATTGTAAATGCTACTACTGTTAGCAACAGCAAAGATGTTATAAGAACCAGCATCAATATCGCAATCGTCAGATGAGTAGTAAACAACAAGATCTGAAGATGTCTCAGATGTTAGTGTTATACCCGATAGGCTAATAACATCTGCCAAGATTCCACTTGCAGAGTTGAACAAATAAACATCAACGCTGTTAACTGCATACTCCTCTGCAATTCCTTGACTGTGTACACCTGAATCCTCAACAGTTCCAGTTGCTTTTGTCGATGTTCCTACATTTGGAACCGTAAATGAGAATGTTACATTACCCTCCGTCGAAGTCGACTTCGATGGGACAACATCTGCGTCCTTAACGCAACTTCCCAAAGCAAATGCACATAGGCAAATGGCGAAAAATTTAAATCTTTTCATTTTGTTTTTGTTTAATTAATAATTGTTTTTTTAGTTTGGGTTTCTTGTTTTTGTTAATAATTATGAACTTATATTAGTTATTGTTATATATTTTAAACTTCTGTCTCTTTCGAAGAGAAGGAGAAGGCTTGTAAATAATTAAAATTCAGATTTTATTAACTTATTTGTAAAGTTATGTTATCTGATTTGTTTAGCATAAAAAGACTTTATTAGTGTTAACCTTGTTATTATTAAACTTTTAATAATTGTTCTCCTTCTCTTCGAAAGAGAAAATAACAATTTATCAACTATTAATTAGTTAAAGATTGATATATCATCATATATTGCTGACTCTCTTGAATACCTTTATCTTCGGCACTTTGGAGATAAACACCAGCTTTATCATACTCTTCAATCAACAAATAATATACACCAAAAGCTAAATCCGTCTCACCATAATTTGGAGGCGCAAGATCTAAATACCTTCTCGCCACTGAAACATCCCGCCTACGCAATGCCACACCTGCCGCATTTAAATTTGCAATCGGATCCTCTGGATACAACATAACAGCCTTCATAAATACATTATCTCGCTCCTCACTCCCCTCACTATAATATTGTGATAGTTGAAACAATTCATTATGACTTAAATTATTTGGCTTACTACCATATATTCGCTCTATATCTTCGATTGTATTGAAGAAACACACCTCATATTCGATAGCATAATCGGTGTGTCGTAGCATGATAAACCAATCATCTAACAACATTCGAAAAAATTGTGGGTATTTCGCCTTTATTTTCTGTTCCTTTTGATCTGGTTTAAGATTACTATTTATTATTTTTAATATCTCATTTTTATATTTATATGACGATCCCACCAATAGAGCCTCAAATCCAATCCAATCTTCAGGTGTAGATTCAACCTTTAGGAGATCTGAGGGGAAATTGTACATATCCTTTACATACTTTATTATCGCATTTGATCTTCCTCGCGCTAATCTCTCATTTAATTTGTATGGACCCTCTGGTGAGGCGTATCCGTGGATATAAACCTCTGTAACCGTACAATTTGAATCACTCTTAATTACATCAATAGATTGTATAATCTTATCTAATTCAAATTGGTTATTCACATAAGATGGTTTTACAACAGTATCATTCACTGGGAAAACAACAAATGCCGAACCTCTATCAACTCGAAGTTTCAACGCTGTCTCTTCGGGCATAATATAAGCCAATTGTGGTAATACCGCAGGGATTATATATGGCGTAGTTATATCTGTAGTAAATGCAATATCATTAGCTATCGGCAAACCACAACCGCAACTCTCCTCATTGACCACCAATGCCGCAGATTCCATCCATTTCGAATATGGCAAAGCCTCCAAATAGTGAAACTTTTGTTGTGATCCATTCTTGCGCATCAAGGTGTTGGAAGGATTCACATCCTCATAGAAACCTCGTTGCACCATAATATGTTGCTTACGGCTATTGATATATATTTTAGGCAAAATCACCTCTTTACCCAAACCATCAACAACTTTTGGTTCCAAAACAACACTTTCATTAGATGCAAGTTCTCTATTTATGCTCAATTCAAAGGATATGATAAGCTCCTCTTGCAATCTTTGCATATTGCCACGAACTACATATATTGAGCTATCTCTTGTGGAAAGAGTATTAGCCGCAGATATTGGTAGAAGCGACAGAATGAATAATATAGTATATAAATATTTCATGGCAATAGATTTAGAATAGATATACAATAGATAGTGATGCGGTATTAATACCCCAATAGTGATAAGTATCCTCCTTCAGAACTCTTGCACACAACAATGGACATCTATATTGAGTAAAATCGTAATAGGTATATCCAGCTCCAATGCTTGCCTCTAAATTCCAATGCTCACTCAAAACAAAGTGATAACCATAACTCAAACCTCCGCCAAGAGCCCATCCTTCGAAACGATACTTCTCAACATCGGGAAAAAATCCCAATGGCATATCCTTGCCACCTATATTATATTGAGACCCAGTCATAAACACACCAAAGAATGATCCATTGAACTTTTGGCAAGTCCAATATCTAAACTCAGGCTTTACACCCCAATATTTATTTACACTATTCTCTCCACGAGCCCACGGACGAACAGCCCCCGACAAATCTATTGTATATTTATCTCCAGGTGCATACGCAACACCAACATTGATCGCTCCATCAATTATTGGAATTGCATTTACATTAACCGAAAATTTCTGCGCATACATAGATGTAGAGAAAAATAAGGCAACTAAAATTAGAAGGTATCGTTTCATTTTAGAGATCTATTTATTTTGTTGAAAGAAGAGGCTCAAGTTATACCCTGCCTCCTCTGAACCCTCAGCTTCAGCACTCTTTAGGAGGCGTATTCCTTCATATGTATTATCATTCATTAACTCATAAGCACCTCGGCAGTTTTTGTATGCCAAAGATTCGTATGGAGCAATTTGCAAATATTTATTCGCAGCCTCTTTATTACCCAATTCAATAGACATAGATGCTGCATTAAGGTTAGCTATCGGGTGTGTTGGGTATAGCTCAACACTTTTCAAGATTACATTGTAGAACTTCTCTCTATCATTTTGATACGACATCGCAACATTAAACAACTCCTTAAGAGATAGAATCTCGGGCTTAACATTGAACATCACTTGAGTCTCCTCAAGGTTGAAGTTAAGGTCTCGTTGATTACGCTCATCTGTCGCATCTGAGTCGGGTGCAACATAATTACCTCTATAATTTAGATCTTCATACGAATATGTCGCAACCTCCTCGCCTTGAGAGCTGATAATGAATGTCGACGAGTCATCTCCACTGTTAGGTGTAGATGTTATAAATCTTCTATTCGTATTATTATAGCGTTTTGCATCCTCTACATTTTGAACAAAAATGTTTGAGATACTCTCCATTTCATTATCTGCGTTTATGCTCTCACATTTTATTTGGAGCACAGCGCCATTCATCCAATCTGCTTTCGCGACAGAAGCCACATAATCCATGCTGAATTTACCATTCGGATTGAGCCCCTGTGTATATTGATCTGATACGACATCAGAATTTTTCATTCTACTTCTTATCTCCTTGTTTCTAACATAGAGAATTTGCTTGTATTTTCCATTATACTGAATATATGGAAGGTCAATGCTAACACTCTCATCTTTAGTGCTAAGGTATGGAGTCAACATAACCGCATCTCTCGAATTTAGGTCATTGATATTTCCCGACAAAGAGATCTGAACGATGAGTGAATCATTAACAAACTTACACTCTTTCCCTTCAATATCAACATGCACAGTTTGAGCTGTGACCACTGTACTTATTAGTACCCCTAAACTGAGTAAAAAGTTCTTTTTCATATTTTCGTTATTTAATTTTTTTTTTTACTTTATATAATAAACCAATGTTAATCCCATTTGAGTAACACCCCAATAGTTGTAAATACCTTGTCCAATCATCGGTGTGTTCGCCTCTCTTTCATATTTGTCATAAGAAAAATGGGCATATCCAACAGAGACTGCAACTTCCAGGTTTAGGCGAGGTGATAAAATCCACTGATAACCACTCGTCGCTCCCAATCCCCAAAAATCTCCTTGGTAACGGTTGTTTTCAAATGTATCAAATGAAGCAATCCACCAAGGCAGTTTACCTCCAACGTTAAATGTTCCATAGTTAAGTTGAGCACCCACAAAATAACCATCATATGCCCCTCTAAGCCATCTTCTATACTCGGGCTGAAGAAGCAGGTACTTCCGCTTAGCGTTATCACTAAATTCCCAAGGGTTATAACTAGCCATTAGGGATAGTGATGTTTTGTCGGATAGCGAATACTCCGCTCCCAAATTCATGGTTCCAGATATATCACACAAAAGGTTAGTTTTCAACACTAAACCCTGTGCAAATGACCTGCTGTTAAAGCTCAAAAAAAGTATTGTTACTATTAATACTCTATATAAAGTTTTATAACTCATGAATGTTCTATTTTTTATATCTACATACTCATAAATGCAAAGCATGGTGTAAATGTATATCCTTTAAATCTTCTATTTCTATCTATTCTATCATTCAAACTACTTCGCAA
Source organism: Rikenellaceae bacterium (assembly GCA_047173645.1). GTDB lineage: Bacteria > Bacteroidota > Bacteroidia > Bacteroidales > Rikenellaceae > Alistipes. Next base: position 29,412 of record JBCQUZ010000012.1, on the reverse strand, counting down.
CTTCTTTCGATAGACCTTTTAAATCTCTTCGAGCAACTCAATATCAATAACTGGCAACTCAACAGGAGCAAGACCACAAACGTCGATCAAAACCTTTTTAGCCCTAGACCCCTTAGGTCTACACAAAACTCCTTCATAACCAATATATTCACCATCTATAACTCTCACTTTTGTTCCTTTGCTTATGATCTGACTATTTATCGTAAGATCAACAAACTTCACACTCTCTTGAGCATCTACAATCACCTTCATAAAGCGACTCATCTCAATATCTGGCACAACGATAGGTTCCAAAACATTCTCTTTACCTTCGCTTTTTATAAGCATGTGGTGAATAAAGTTTATCCTTACCCTCACCTCTTTTAGTTGAGAAACATCAGCATTTATAAAAATTAAGTTTGGGATAACAGCAACAGGTGTAATACGATTGCGACCTCCTACCCTCTCTTTTTTATAACCCATTGGAACATAATTTTCAATCGCCATAGAGTCCAATATATCCTTTGCTTTTAGCGCCCTACCATATGAGGCTTTCATTGCATACCACGCTCGCCCTGTTATATTGTTGACAATTATATATTCCATATCATCATATTCTCACAACTCTTTTATCTTTAATCATTTAACTCAGCAAACAAACATACACATTCATATAGTTTACTTAACCTCAATTAATTATATTAGCTTTAAATTTTAATACAATAGTTTAAATTTTTAACACCTCCCCTTTTATATTCCAATTTATCTACTAAACATCTAAAAATAGAATATTATTTTTGCTATAAACTCTCCTTAAAGGGGTGCTTTATCGGTGTAAATGTATGAAAATTATTGCAATTATCCAAATTAATTTATCTTTTTAGGGTTGATTTAAGAGCAAAAATCTCACTCCAGCTACACTAGGTGGGGTTTTGTGTTGTATATACTTGTTATTTACAAATAGTTAAACACGGATCTACCATCGAAATAGATATTTATACTTGCTAAATAATTTATATTAACAAATTTGGAATAACGTTTTAATGACTTAAATATTAATAGTTTATGCTTTTTATAAACAAATAAAAAAATAGGATTAGGCGCATAGAGCGCACTCGTTACAACACCCTCTATTCTTGATTTTGCCATTATTTACGATGCAAAGTACTGGGCTTAATGCGGTTTGTCTATAAGTTCAAATATTCATGTGTCACATTACCAAGCTATAAGCCTTAAAATATAGTGCGCTCTATGCGCCTAATCCTATAAAAAAAACCACCTTAAAACCTAAAATAATGTCGGTATATAATAGACCGCAATGCCCCCCACAGCCGACAGTAAAATTAAAAATATGAGGCTCATCTTTTTCATCGACAAAAAGAATGTCACACTAAAAAATATCCAGCTCCATGAATCGATAAAGTTATCGTTGGAACCAATCATCGGGAACATCAATGCCAAGATTGCGGCACCAATCATACCTATCACCACAGGGTGCATACAGTGCATAAACGATGTGATAAAGATGTTGTGTTTAAGTTTCAAAAAGAACTTGGTCACCACAACCATCAACGTCAACGCTGGGATACAAACCGAAGTTGTAGCCACCACAGAGCCCCAAAATCCAGCCACCGTATAGCCTACATATGTCGCGGAGTTTATGGCGATTGCCCCAGGTGTCATCTGCGAAATAGCGATAATATCCGCCAGCTCAGCATTTGTGAGCCATTCATTCTGCATAACAATCTCGTTTTGCAACAGTGACAACATAGCATATCCACCTCCGAAGCCGAAGAATCCGATCTTTATATAGCTCCAAAAAAGTTGTAGTAATATCATTGCTTAAGCCCCTTTTTAATTTTAAAACTCCATACAATCGACACTATCATCGCCAATGCAATCATATATATTGGCGATATGCTCCACCACCACATCAAAAACATCGTCGTGATCGAAATCACAATCAACGCTGGGTGCACCCCCTTCATAAGGTTAAACATCGGCACCGCCATAAGTGCCACGACAGCAGGGCGCATGCCATTAAATGCTGCAACAACAATTGCATTGTCGCGAATGGTCGAAAAGAAGAGTGCCACCAATAGCAATATTATAAACGATGGGAGCACAACGCCAAAAATCGAGGTCATAGCTCCGACATATCCACGTGTTTTGTACCCTACAAATGCCGAAGCATTCAGCGCCAAAGGTCCAGGAATTGATTGGGCGATGGTGAGAAGATCTAAAAATTCACTCTTCTCTATCCATCCCCTACGCTCTATTACCTCCTCTTCGATAAGTGGAATCATCGCGTACCCTCCGCCAAAGGTGAAAACTCCGATCTTGGCAAAGGAGAGGAAAAGATCTATATATCTTCTATTTTTTTGCATCACAAATTGTGTAGTTATTTCTAATTTATCTGTTTACTTTTTTATCTATTTATTCTACCTATTTACTCTGTCTGTTTATTGTTGCCACTATCATTACCGCCACCAAAGCTGCTGTTTCGGTTCGCAGACGCTGTGTACCCAAATTGATCTCTGTAAACCCTTCATCTACAGCCAATGAAACCTCTCTAGGCGAAAAATCTCCCTCTGCACCTATTAATATAAGGGCACTACCTCCTTTTTCGATAACATCCGCCAAATGAGGCTTGCCGTTTGACGAAATAGGATCACCACAATGAGCTATAAACTTTTGACCCTCAAAATGTTGCTTTATAAGAGTTATAAATGGTGTCATATCACAAAGAGTGGGATGATAAGCCTTCAACGACTGTTTCATAGCCGAAGTTATCACCTTTTGTTCGCGCTCTAGTTTTATGGTTTTGCGTTCGCTATGTTCAGTGAGTAGTGCGACAAATTCGCTCACCCCCACTTCGGTTGCCTTTTCCAAAAACCACTCATACCTCTCAATGCTTTTGGTTGGAGCCACCGCCATTGTGAGCGAATAGGGCAAGCGATCGTAATCGGGGATGGTGTCTATAACTTCGACTTGACACCTCTTGGGTGAAGCATCTGTGATTTGGCAACAAAATAAATTGCCTCGTCCATCAGTTATATGTAGTGAATCGCCAAGTGTCATGCGTAAAACGCGAATGCAATGTTTGGACTCCTCCTCGGTGAGGGTATAAATTGGAGGTGTGATATTTGGTGCATAGAATAGCTGCATGGGAGTTGAATTTTAACATATTTTTACTAACTTTGCAAAGATATACAATTATGATTAATCGCACAAACTAAAGAATAGATAAATGGTTAATTTAAAATTGCGCAGTGCATTTTTATACTTATCACTTTTTACTGCTATGATAATAACATCGTCGTGCGGGTCAAACAAAACGGCTCGTACCAATATCCTACTCGCCGAGAGTTGGGACACTCCATACAATATGCCACCGCTGGACAAAATCCCTGCCAAGGATTATATACCTGCTTTGGAGGTGGCTATCGAGGAACAAGACAAGATAATCGGAGTCATTGTTGCCGATTCGACAGCTCTCACATTCGAAGATGTGATATTGGCGTTGGACAACTCCGACATTATGGTTACCGACATCTTCAACATCTTCACGATGATCGAAGCCTCTGCATCAACTCCCGACCTAGCAAAGGTCAATTTGCAGATGATGCCACTTCTTGCCTCACAGCAAGATAAAGTGTTACTCAACGAAGAACTTTTTGCCAAAATCAAGGGTGTGTGGGAGATTCGCGAAGATCTCAAATTAGATCGCGAACAGTTGCGTCTCACTCAAAAGACATATGAAAAATTTGTTCGTGGAGGAGCTCTTCTCAACGAATTGGGCAAGGAGCGATTGTCGATCATAAACAAAGAGATCGCTGGACTTAGAGTTACATTTTCGCAAAATCTATTAGCCGAAACCAATGGCTTTGCTTTGGAACTCAAAAGAGGGCAATTGGAAGGACTCTCAAATTCGTTTAGAGATATGGCGCTGCGCGAGGGAGAGAGTCGAGGGTTGGAGCAGACATGGATTATCACATTGCAACCATCGTCGATGATCCCATTCCTAACTTTCTCGACCAAAAGGGAGCTCCGCAAAGAGCTATACCAAGCATATGTAAATCGTGGTAAGAACTCCAACGAATATGATAACCGCGAAATAGTAAAACAAATATCAAAACTTCGCCTCGAAAAGGCTCGAATTTTGGGGTATGATAACTACGCAGAATATGTAACGTCGCAACATATGGCTGGTGATCCAACTGCTGCATATGAACTTTTGGAGGAGGTGTGGACTCCAGCTTTAGAACTTGCCAAGGAGGAGCTTGCCAATATGAGGGAGCTACTTATAAAAGATCTTGAAAATGATGAAATCCCATTCGAGGCGTGGGATTGGAGATTTTATGCCGAAAAGCTCCGCGATAAGGAGTTTGCAGTCAAGGGCGACAACCTCCTCAACTTCTTTACGGTTGAGGGTGTGCGAAGTGGTGCATTTTTATTGGCTAATAGATTGTATGGCATCACTTTTAGGCCAACGATTATTCCTCAATATGCCGATAATTGTTCGGCATACGAAGTGATAGATGTCGATGGTAAAATGTTGGGAATCTTGCATATGGATCTATACACCCGACCTTCGAAGGGGCAAGGGGCATGGTGTGGATTTATCAGCGAACAGAGATACGAGGGGGGGCAACGCAAAGCACCAGTGGTATCTATTTCGTGTAACTTTGCAATCCCTAAGGAGGGGGGTAAAACTCTACTTACTACCGACGAAGTGGAGACTCTTTTTCATGAGTTTGGACACTCGTTACACTTTTTGTTCCAAGATGTTACATATAGAGGTTTGAGTGAAGTGGAGGGTGATTTTGTGGAGTTACCATCACAAATTATGGAGAATTGGGCTTTAGAGCCTGAGATGCTAAAATTATATGCTATACACCATAGTTCGGGTGAGGTTATACCAGATAATGTGGTGAAGAATCTTTCGCGCAGTAGATATTTCAACCAAGGGTTTATGACTTTGGAAGTTGTGGCGGCAGCTCTTTTAGATTTGGATCTGCACACCTGCACCGACTTTGAATCATTTGATGTAGATAGCTTCTTGACTGAATCGTTGGAGATTAATCGAGGTATGATTACGCAAATAAATCCACGATATAGACTTCCATATTTTAGCCACCTGTTTACATTTGACTATGCGTCGGGTTACTATTTTTATATGTGGGCTGAGGTGCTGGATAAGAATATATATGATAAGTTTAAGAGCTCAAAAGATATATTTAGCCGCCCACTAGCCGAAAAGTTCCGTCGCGAGATTCTCCAACGTGGAGGTAGCGAAGATGGCGCGGTTATGTTCCGCAACTTCTGTGGCGAAGATCCTAAGCGCGAACCACTTCTTATAGCCCGAGGGTTGATGGAACCGCCCAAAAACCAAGAGGAGATAGAGGCAGAGGAGGCGAAGGCTAGAGCCGAGGCAGAACTCAAAAAATATCAACTCGAAGAGGAGAGGGAAAACGCCAAAAGAGCGCGCGAAGAGAGAGATATTAAGCCGAGTGTAAATCGTGAATCACAAGATATAAATACACAAGAAGATAGAAGTAAAAGAACAGGCGCGACTAAAAAATCAACAGTGCGAAGAGTACCAACAATAGTACATAAAGCAGAGACAGAAGAGAATGAAACTAAATAAATTTATAATAGCAATGGCAACAACAGCTCTAAGTGTAGCTTGCGCGGGCGATCAAATGCCCCAAGTAAACTACCCCGAAATAGACACAACTAATCCACTCCTCGGAGAATGGAATACCCCATATGAAACACCTCCATTTTCACAAATCGAGGTGTCTAACTTCGAAGGGGCTTTCGACGATGCAATCGCTTGTTCTCGTGCGGAATTGGAGGCTATAGTTAATAACCCAGCTAAACCATCATTCCAAAACACAATCGTGGCATTGGAGCGTCAAGGGGCACTTTTGGAGCGTGTATCGGGAGTTTTTTACCCTCTTCTACATGCAAATACATCGCCCGAAATGGAGGCTATTTCGCTCGCCGTACAACCAAAACTCACGGAGCTGAGCAACGATATTTCGCTCAATCCAGAGCTATTTGCAAGGGTTAAGGAGGTCTACGAGAATCAACCTAAAGGGTTGTCTGTCGAGGATAAAACATTATTGGAAGATAGCTACAAAAGTTTCGCTCGAAGTGGAGCGGCACTTAGCGATGACGATAAGGCGATATACCGCGAACTCACATCGGAGCTAGGTCGCCTAACGATAGAATTTGGTCAAAATATATTGGCATCGACACACGCCTATACACTCAACATCACAGACCCAAAGGTGGTTGCAGAGCTCCCCGAAGGGGTGCGCGACGCATTGGCTGCGGAGGCTAAGGAGCGTGGCGAAAAGGGGTGGACGGTGACGCTTCAAGCACCTAGCTATATTCCATTTTTGACATACTCGTCAAACAGTAAACTCAAAGAGAGATTATGGCGCGAATATAGCTCACGTTCACTTGGTGGAGAGTGGGATAACACCGCAAAGATCAAAAGAATCACAGAGTTAAGATTGAAGATTGCTAACCTCCTTGGATTTGAAACATACGCCGACTATGCACTCGAAAACCGAATGGCTAAGAGTGCCGAAACAGTCGAAGCATTCTTAGATGAACTTCTCGTAAAGAGCATAGATCTAGGACGCAAGGATTATAATCAAGTTGTGGAGTTCGCAAAGAAAAACGGATTTAAGGGGGAGTTTGCATCGTGGGACTTTGCATATTATGCCGAAAAGTATAAAAACGCAGAGTTTTCGTTGAGCGATGAAGAGGTTAAACCATACTTACCACTCAATAGCGTGCGCGAAGGTATATTTATGTTGGCAGACAAACTATATGGTTTGAAATTTATCGCCACCGACACCGTTGATCTATACCATCCAGATGTTGAGGCATTTGAGGTTTACGACGATGCTGGCAAATTTATGGCGATGTTGTATCTCGACTTCTTCCCTCGTTCGTCTAAGAGCGCTGGAGCGTGGATGACAGAGTTTAGAGGAGCTTCGGGTAGTGGAGCAGATGAGGTGCGTCCACTCGTGACCCTCGTTATGAACTTCACAAAGCCAACCGAAACTCGCCCATCGTTGCTTACATTCTCGGAGTTCAAAACCTTCTTGCATGAGTTTGGTCACGCATTGCATGGAATCCTTGGCGAGGGAGAGTACTCATCGCTAAATGGCACAAACGTATATCGCGACTTTGTAGAACTACCATCGCAACTGCTTGAGAATTGGGCAACTCAAAAGGAGTTCCTCGATATGTGGGCGGCACACTATCAAACAGGCGAGAAAATCCCTGCGGAGTTGGTCGCAAAGATCGAGCGTGCGGCAAACTACAATACATTCTATGCTCATGTTCGCCAACTTCAATTTGGATTGTTGGATATGGCATGGCATAGCCTTAAGGAGCCATACGAAGGTGATGTAGAGGCATTTGAGGTGGAGGCTATCAAGCCAACTCAGATTTTACCTGTTGTTGGTGGAGCTTGTTTTTCGCCATCGTTTAGCCATATTTTTAATGGTGGATATGCAGCTGGATATTATAGTTATAAATGGGCTGAGGTGTTGGAGGCAGATGCCTTTGCGAAGTTCGAGAGTGATGGTATATTCAATCAAGAGACATCGCATAGCTTTAGAGACAACATCCTTCGACGCGGAGGACAAGAAGATCCTATGGAGCTATATATCCGATTTAGAGGTCACAAGCCACAACCACAAGCTCTTATTGATAAGATGTTAAAATAGAATAACCACATATAAGAGTAATGCGGTTGCTTTAGAGTAATATTTTATAGAGGAGTTGTAATTTGAGCGAACTGTAACTTGATCGAATTGTAATAAATAATAAATATTCAACATCTATAATTTAATGTAATCATGAAAAGAAAAATGTTATTATCAGCTTTAGTTGCTCTATGCGTAGGGTGCCTAAGCGCATCGGCACAAGAGTATGCAAACCCTACGTTGCAAACTATTCACGAGCGCACAAGCGTCAGAGCCTACACATCCAAATCAGTTGCTAAAGAGACTCTCGTTGACTTAGTTAAGGCTGGAATGGCAGCTCCTTCAGCTATGAATAAGCAACCTTGGGAGTTTGTTATTATTCAAGATAGAGCGACTCTCAACAAACTAGGCGAGATTAAACCTCCTGTTGCGAAGGCTCCAGCAGCAATTGTTGTTTTGGGAAATACCAAAACAAGTGGTTCATGGTTGTTGGATTGTTCAGCTGCGACAGAGAATATCCTAATCGCGGCAACCTCTATGGGATTGGGTACAGTTTGGACAGGCGCATATGGAAATGCAAAATTTGAGGAGCTAATAAAGGAGACCCTTTCACTCCCCGAAGGTGTTATGCCTCTATCGGTTATTGCGGTAGGATATGCCGACGGCACTCCAACACCTAAAAATAAGTATGTTGAATCTAAAGTACACTTCGATAAATATTAAACGAGTTTAATCAAAATCGAAAATACCCAAAAAAAAGGCTCTCTTCCCTGATTCAGAAGAGAGCCTTTGATGTCTTTTATACTACACAATTAAGGCGTACATTCAAACATTACACTCTAATTGTTATTTCTTGCCAAATAGTTTTTGTAGCCATGTTATGCTATTTGCTCTGTGCAATTCTTTTCTAGTATCATTTAGCGTTGTACTTAAATTTTGATTATCATTTTGCAATGTGCTATTTGTAGATTCTAACCTATGTTTTTCTCTTTCTAATTCAGATATTTTATCTTGAAGGTTAATAATATTTATTAGCTGTTTGTTTAGATCCTTATTTGCTGTATCTAAATTTAATTGAACAACACTGATTTCTTTACTCTTTATAGATATATCACTATTTAGCTTATCTTGATTTTGTTGTAACTTATGATTATCTTCATTGCTCAATTTTAGTTTATCCGTTATTTCATCCAATTTTGTTTCAAGTATTTTGTTCTTTTCAAGAATAGTTACATTATCTCTCTGCACATTAGATAATTCCTCTTGTAATTTAATACACTCCGCTTTTGCAATATTAAATAAACGTTTATATCTATGATGCAATGATAGCTTTACGCGTATAAATTTATGAAACAAAACCGCATCAGTAATATCGCGCATTTTAGATACCTCTTTATATGTTTTTAACATACCTGAGGCATCATTAATTTCAAATTTCAGTTGACATTCATTATATAATTTCGCGATTTTACCATCTTCGATTTTGCTTATTAGCATAGTGTCTGGTGTTTCAGTTTGCGCAAATTTTAAAACATTCTTATCAATTTTTATATCTGAAATAGTTAGAGGTCGTATGATATGAATACCACTTAATTTTCTACATCTACTCAACGCTACATAAGTTCCTCCATTTGCAACCCAATTAGATAAATCAATACTAACACTATCAAAGGTCAAACCTTGACTTTTATGAATAGTTATAGCCCAAGCTAATTTTAATGGATATTGTTCAAATGTTCCTAATGTTTCTGTTTTGCATAATCTAGTCTCCTCATCCCAAATATATCTATTATTTTCCCATGTAGCTTTGTAAATATAAATACTTTTATCATTGCATTTAACAACAATGTTATCTTCACCTATTTTAGATATGATACCTATTTGACCATTATAATATACTGCTTCGCCATTTTTCTCAAATTTATTTTTCATTATCATAACTTGAGCACCCATTTTTAACTTAAGGCTAGATTCAACAGGTTTTAATACATTTGGGAAATTTCCTTCTATTTTAGCATCAAATGTTATGATTTCACTATCAATAGCTTCTAACATTCTAGCATTATAATTCTCCGCTGGAGCAACCATTGACGACAGCAAAATAGAATTTTCATTAATGATATTTGATGAATTTTCATTTAATATCTTTAACTCTTGTTCTGTTACATCTCCAATTCTAACTTTCTCTAATATTGATAAAAATAGATCTTCCTCTTGTCTATACACCTTATCTAATTGTATATAAAATGGAGAGCACATTTGATATACTCTTGAATCAAAAAAGAACTCCGATTTATAGCAATGTCTATCAAGTATCTGTTTTTCCTGAGATTTAACAACAGGGGGTAATTGAAATGTGTCACCTACTAATAACATTTTCACACCACCAAATGGTCGATTATCAACTCTATAGTATCTTAAAATTCTATCTATACAATCTAAAATATCACATCGAACCATAGATACCTCATCAATAATTATCATATTGATGTTTTTAATAAGTTCTATCTTATTATTGTTTAATCGCAAGTTCGAAGATATTTGTTGGTTACTTAACCTGTCGTCATCAGGACCATATACGGAAAAGTCTAATGGGAAGAACGAGTGTATTGTTTGACCTTTTACATTAACAGCTGCAACACCTGTTGGGGCTAAGGTTATGACTGTTTTATCATAAATTTCTCTAATATACTTAACGAAAATAGATTTTCCCGTACCTGCTTTTCCCGTTAAATAGATCACCGAAACATCTGTATTCAATACTATGTCTGCTGCTTTGAAAAATTTTTCATTGGACAAATCTAATTTAACGTTATCAACAATTATTTCAGCTGTTTCCATATATCAATTTAATTTATTGTATAAATTCATCATTAGGTTTTTAACTTAGTAGATCCTAAGAATAAAGAGGTCGTTAAAAAAGTAACCAAGTCCTATGTTATCATACAAAAATACGCAAATTATATTATAAATAACAATGTTTTTCTTGAATTTTCTCTATTATCAAATGAATAGTTTATCTAAAGGTCTATGTTCTCTGTAAAATTAAAATCAAAGAGATCACAAAACACCCATTGAATATTAACATTATAAATCTTTACATTTGAAATAGTGTTCCAAATATTAGGAAAATAAGAAAAAGTTTTTTACCTTTACAATGAGCTAAAGTCTATTTGTCATATATGGAAAAGGAGATGTCAAATATAGAGGCGGTGAAGTATAATGTGCCTGGTTTGGAAAGAGGTATAGAGATTATTGAGTATCTAACAAGGTATCCCAAGGGAAGAACTTTGCAGGAGATATACCTTAAACTCGAGATACCTCAAACTACTGCGTACAGAATACTTTGTACCTTTATAAGGTGTGAGTATGTGATCTATTGTGAAGACACTAAGCGATATAAACTCTCGATGAAGATTTTGATGTTGGGTTATCAAACATTAAATGATTACTCTATTGTCGAGAATGTATTGCCTCGAATGCGTGAGTTGCGTGATATTTTGCACGAGACTATATGTTTTGGTGTTTGGGGTGATGGAAGTGTGATACTTGTGGAGCAGGTGCAGGGTGATAATGGTTTTTGTTTTACTATGACTTTGGGGACAAATTTCGAATTGCACTGTTCGGCACCAGGCAAAGCGATAATGGCAAATTTACCACGTGTGGAGTGTGAAAAATATTTGAACAGAATGGTTTTTACACGTCATAACGAGCGAACTATAACAGATATAGAGAGTTATAAACGAGAGTTGGAAGAGGTCTTTAGGAGTGGATATGCGATGGATAGAGAGGAGGAGCTTACGGGAGTGATGTGCATAGGAGCTCCGATATTGAATCATGTGGGGTATCCTTGTGGGGCGATATGGACTTCGGCGCCAAAGGATCGGATCGTAAAAGCGAGTGTCGATCTTTTTGTGAAAAGCATTAAGGGTGTAGCGTCGCAAATATCTAAAGATATGGGACATAACTCAACGATCCAGGAAGTGTAAATAGTTATAATTTAATAGATTAAAAAGATATGAAGTATCAAAAGAAGTACACAAACGCAGATTTCTATAAAGATGGTGTGTTTGACGAAGCGGTTGCAATCGAGGCTATGAAGGATATGCTTAAATTTTACGGCGTGCCTTTTACCCCTTTTATGGAGGAGAATTTTTGGGTTGCAGAGTTTGGAATGGGCGATTTTGAAAATGTAGGAATGGGTGGAATCTTTTGGGTTAACGACAAGGAGCATGGCTATTTTGCACATGCAATCTACTTGTTGCCAGGTCAAATGATCCCTGAGCATGCACATGTTGCAACTGATATGCCTGCTAAGTTTGAATCTTGGATGGTCGATAAGGGATGGTGCTACAACTTCTCGGAGGTTGGCGATGCTACACCCGACGCTCCAGCTTTGCCTGCTAAGCATGGCGAGGTTAAGTCGAAAAACTTTGTGCGCCAAAATGTAGGAGAGATAGTTCACCTTAAGGAGTTGGAGACTTTCCACTTTTTGTTGGCTGGTGACGAGGGTGCAATTGTAAATGAGTGGGCTTGTTATCATGATGGTGATGGTTTGCGTTTTACAAATCAGTCGGCTACGCTGTAGTTGCCATATTGAGATTTAACACATTATAAGAGAACGACTTTCGGGTCGCTCTCTTTAGGGGTTTATAATATGTAGAGTTATAAAACTACCTATATATAATTATAAAAAAAAGGAATGAAGGAGACGGTGAAGAATTTTATATCATCAAGGGTTTTGTCGTTGGTATTGTTGCTATTATACGCAACGATACTGGCGGTAGCTACATTTGTCGAAAATAGCTACTCTACGCAAGTGGCAAAGGATGTGATATACCATGCAGGGTGGTTTATTGCACTCCAAGCGTTGATGGTTGTAAATCTTTTTGCGGTGCTTCTTTGGGGTGGTTACTTCAAAACTCAGCGATGGGGTATTTTTGTCACTCATGGCGCTTTTGTTGTGATTTTGGTGGGTGCTCTCGTTACCCATATTACAGGCGAAGAGGGGATGTTGCATATCCGTGAGGGGGAGAGTAACTCCACTATGATGGTACAGAATGGAGATGTTCAAAAGATTGTTAATCTGCCTTTTAGGGTAGAACTTAAAGATTTTGAGCTGAAGAGATACCCAGGTTCGGCAAGCCCTGCATCGTATGAAAGCTTTATTGTTGTGCATGCCAATGGAGAGAGTATTGAGGAGCATATATATATGAATAATACGCTCGACATTATGGGGTATAGATTGTTTCAAGCGTCGTATGATCCCGACGAAAGAGGGACGGTATTGCTTGTGAATCAAGATGCTTTGGGGCGAAGGATAACATATGCTGGATATTGTTTGTTGGTGTTAGGATTTATAATTTCGCTCTTTATTCGCAATGGACGTGTGGTGGCTCTGTTTAGGAGCTTGGCGAGATTGAATAAGAATGGGGGACGATTGGCATCGATGATTTTTGCGATTGGTTTGTCGACGATTTCGATAGATGCAAATGCGCAACAGTCGCAGATCCCTTCCGAAGAGTTGTTTGAAATTGTCGAGACGCACGCTGTGCCTGTGGAACATGCAACTCGGTTTGGTGAGTTGCCGATGCAGGATTCGAGAGGTCGTATAACCCCTATTAATACCTTTGCTTCGGAGATTGTTCGCAAGCTACATAAGGAGCAGAGTGTTGGAGAGTTAAACCCCGAGCAATTTTTGTTGAGTTTATGGTTGATGCCTGATGTGTGGATGACTATACCATTTATAGAGTATAATGATCCATATATTCAGAGTAAATATAACTTGACGAAGGGGGATTATTTCTCTTATGTTGACCTATTTGACGATGAGGGAGAGTATAAATTTCAAGCGGAGTTAGAGTCGATATATGCTAAGAGTGCAAATGAGAGAACGGCATCCGAAAAGGAGCTTTTGAAGATTGATGAGAAGGTAAATATAGTTGACCAACTATTTAAATATAGGATGGTTAGATTGTTCCCCGACGAAGAGGATCCTAACCATACGTGGTATGCTCCAGGTGATGATCTATCGAATTTTGAGGGTGGAGATTCAATGTTTGTGAGCAAAGTGTTTCATTGGTATTTGTCGGAGGTGGGTGCAGCTTTGTCGAAACCTGGTGCAGATTGGTCGGAGGCCGATAGAGTGTTGGATATGATTCCAATTTATCAAAAGGCTAAGGGGCAAGGTGCTGGAATAGATCAAGATAAGATCGAGGCGGAGTTGAAATATAACCGTATGAATATCTTCGCAAGGTGCAAGTTTTGGTATTTGATATTGGGTGGCTTATTGCTTGTGATCTCGTTCTTCGAGATGATGAACCCTCGCAAATGGAGCCGATATGTGAAGTTAGCATTGTGGATTTCGGTGCTGTTGGTGTTCCACTTCCAAATGATGGGAATGGGGCTAAGGTGGCAAATTGGAGGTTATGCTCCATGGAGTAATTCGTATGAAACGATGGTCTATATTGCATGGGTGTCGGCAGTTGCAGGATTGCTGTTTGCAAAGAGAGTGACTTTCGTATTTGCGATTGCGACACTGTTTGCAGGTGTGGTATTGTTTGTGTCGGGGCTTAGTTGGATGGATCCGCAAATCACGCCTCTCGTTCCTGTATTGCGTTCGCCGTGGTTGATGTTCCACGTTGCGGTGATTGTTGCCGCTTATGGATTGTTTGGTATATGCTTTTTGTTGGGACTCACGAACCTTGTGATTATGATCGTGAGAGGAGAATCAAAGAGCGAGAAGTTGGATAAAGCGATTGGGGAGTTAACCATTATAAACGAGATCTCGCTGTGGTTCGGTTTGATGTTACTAGCGGTTGGAATATTCCTCGGTGCAGTGTGGGCAAACGAATCATGGGGTCGATATTGGGGTTGGGATCCAAAGGAGACTTGGGCGCTGATAACTATGCTGTTGTATGGAGTGGTGGCTCACCTATACTTTGTGAAGAGATTTTATACGAAATATATATTTAATCTACTTTCGGTATTTGCATTTTTTGCAGTGCTGATGACATACTTTGGAGTAAATTACTTCCTCACAGGAATGCACTCCTACAATACGACCTCAATATCGTTGGATATATTCTTCTATATTGGAGGAGCGGTTGTAGCGCTTGCAGGTGTTGGTGTAGTTGCTAAATTAAGATATAAAAATTAGTAAGATAAAACCAGTAACACAATATATTATAACAATCACTTAAATAAATTAAAAACAACTATGAGTAAACTAACATTAACAGATCTTAAGAAGATGTTTACCACCGCTTTGGAGGTAATCGTAGCAAAGGAGAACGAATTTTCTCAACTAGACGCTGTAATCGGCGATGGTGACCACGGTACAGCTATGACTGCAGCTTTCACAGCAGCAGTAGAGGCTTTGAACGTTGATTCAGATTTCAAACAAACTTTGGGTGACATGGGTATGAACGTGATGCTTAAGACTAGCGGTTCGACAAGTACATTGTTGGGCGGTTTCATCTTGGGTATGAGCGACAACTCTGAGGGTACTGAACTTGACGTAGAGGGTGTAAAGAAGATGTTCCAAGGCGGTCTTGATGGTGTTGCTAAGAACACTAACGCGAAACCAGGTGACAAGACTATGATGGATGCTTTGTATCCTGGAATCGAGGCTATGCAATCTTGCACTTCAGACTCTGCTAAGGAGGTTATAGCAGCAGGTGCAGTGGCAGCTAAGGCAGGTGCAGAGGGTACAATCGCTATGAAGGCTAACTTCGGACGTGCACGTAACTATGGCGAGAAGTCAATCGGTTTCATGGATTCAGGTGCAGCGTCTTGGAGCACTATGCTTCAAGCTTTTTCCGATGCCCTATAGAGCATTGCAAGGCGGCGAAATTTCAAAGATACCACCCTCTCACCCTGCGGTCACATACTAAAGTATGCTCCCTTGGTTGAGTGAGTGCCATCTTCAAAATTTCATCCACCTATCAATACTATCAATCGTTAACAAACAAATTATTAATAACCAAATAAATAAAAAGAAAAATGGCAGATTTAGATGACCTAAGAGAGGGTAGCCGATTCGGTGTTGGCGTACCAGTAGCAAAACAATCATTCCACGTTAAGGGTTCAGATCACCTTTCATGGGGTATGAAGGATCGTTTGTCTCGCATCTTCCGCAAGGAGAGTGGACGTTCGACTATGTTGGCTTTTGACCACGGATTTATTATGGGTCCAACTTCAGGTTTGGAGCGTATCGACCTAACAATCGGTCCTTTGATGGAGTATGCAGATTGTTTGATGTGTTCTAAGGGTATCCTTAAGTCAACTGTTCCAGCAGATACCAATAAGCCAATCTTGTTGCGTTCTGATGCAGGTTCTACAATCCTAACGGAGCTTAACGACAACGTTATCATCGACATGGAGGAGGCAGTACGTTTGAACGTATCTTGTGCAGCTTATATGTTGGCTATCGGTGACGAGAAGTATGAGGCTAAGACTATCGCTAACCTTTACAAGGCAGCAGATATGGGTTCTAAGTTCGGTATTCCAGTTATGGGTATCACCGCTGTAGGTAAGCAAATGGCTCGTGATTCACGTTATTTCGGACTAGCTTCACGTATTGCAGCTGAGAATGGTGCAAATATCGTAAAGACTTACTACTGTGATGGTTTTGCTAACGTAGTATCAGCTTGTCCAGTTCCAGTAGTAATCGCTGGAGGTAAGAAGTTGCCAGAGTTGGAGGCATTGGAGCTATGCTACAAGGCTATCAACGACGGTGCAGCTGGTGTTGACATGGGACGTAACGTATTCCAAAGTGAGTCTCCAGTAGCTATGATCCAAGCAGTTAACGGTGTGGTTCATGATGGACTTACTCCAGCTCAAGGATTTGAGATGTTCCAAGATCTTAGCAAATAAGATTTTAGATTAAATTTTTTATTAAAGGTAGCTTAGTGGTATATGTCACTAAGTTACCTTTTTTACATATAGATGTATAAAACTAATATTGCATGAAAATATCTATAAATCAAACTATTTATTCTTTCTTTTAATATTTTTTATTACCTTTGCGCCCTCATTCCGAAGTGTTAAAAATGTTTTTATAAGTTAAAAAACACTTGGATTTTTATACATTATTTTATATACAAAAAATGGCAAAAAAATTACTCACTCTATTAATCGCGACAGCGACATTTTTTATGGCTTCAGCCAGCAATAAAGGTTTATCAGCGGAGGAGACTCAAAAGGTTGAAACATCGGCTAAAGCAGAATCGAAGCCTTCTCTTACAATCAATGAGGATGGAAAATACTCTATCTCGGTGAGTGGAAATGTCAATATGCGTTTGGGATATGACTTCAATGGTAGCATCACAAGCCACCCCGACTTTGTTACAGCATTAATCCCTGTTCCAGGAGATTACTCATCTGATAAATTTTTCTATATGGATGCAACAACCTCTCGCGTAGAGGTTAAGGGTCTTGCGAAAAGCGAAAAACTTGGCGATGTAGTGTTGTGTCTAAATATGGATTTTAGAGGTGGAAGCATGGGAAGCTACACCCCCCGTTTGCGCCTTGCTTATGTCGAATTTGCGGGATTTACCATCGGTCGTTCATACACAACTTTTTGTGACCTTGGAGCAGCTGTTCCAAATATCGACTTCGAGGGACCATGCGTTTGCCCATATATCTACACCACACAACTTGGATATACACACTCATGGTTAGACGAAAGAGTTAATATTGGTGTGGCATTGGAACATCATGGTTACCAATCAATGTCGCTTAATGATGACTTTGTTGCTCAAAGTATATATTTGCCAACAATCCCAGCACACGTAGAGTATAAATGGGGTAAAGATCTAAATAGCCACATTCGCCTTACGGGACTCTACAAAAGTAATCCTGTCTATGATGTAGCTAACGATCGCACTATTAACCTCAATGGTTGGGGTACGCAACTTAGTGGTTCTATCGGAGTTGGCGAGCGTTTAAAGTTCTATTATAGTGGTACTTGTGGCGAAGGAATAACAGATTTCATGCAAGATCTATATGGATCAGGTTTGGATGTTACGATGAGCGACACGACGACTCCTCAACCTCAATTGACATTTATGAATGGTTGGCAGATTGTAGGATTGATGCAAACATCGGAGCGAACATTGATCTCTATGGGTTATTCGGCAGTTAACATTTGTGGCGACGCTTCTCGCTTCGAGGCGGATGATTATCGAAGAGGTGAATATGCCTATGCAAATATATTCTACTCGCTCACTCCACGTATTAAATTCGCAACAGAGTATTTGTGGGGTAAACGCAAAAATGTAAACAATGAAAGCAACACAGCCAATCGTATAAATGCGATGGTTCAATATAGTTTCTAGAAGTGTAGCAACGGTAAAAGTATTGTATAGCAACCGTATGAAGAGAGTTTTAAACTTTTTCATGCGGTTTTTTATATTTCTATTGATGAAAATATTGCAAATAAAAATATTGTTCGTATATTTGCGAATAACAAACAATGAGTTGTAAATATATTAAACAATAGAGTATGAATATTAAAGTATTAGGAACAGGTTGTGCAAGTTGCAAGGCTTTAGAGACGACAGTGCGCGAAGTTGTAGCAGATATGGGAATTGATGCAACGGTTCAAAAGGTCGAAGATTTGATGGATATTATGAACTACAATGTGATGTCGATGCCAGGATTGGTTGTCGATGGCAAGGTGGTATCGGCAGGCAAGAAACTCTCAGCGAGTGAAGTTAAAGCAATACTATCCAAATAATAAGGGGTATATAGATGAGAGTTTTAATACTATGTACAGGGAATAGCTGTCGAAGCCAAATGGCACATGGTTTTTTGCAATCCTTCGACAAGAATATAGAGGTCTATTCGGCAGGAACAGCCGCAGCAGGAAGACTCAATGCTGGGGCTGTTAAAACAATGGCAGAGGTGGGAATTGATATATCGAATCACACCTCCGACTCTGTAGAGATATATCTAGCAGAGGAGTGGGATTATGTTATCACAGTTTGCGGAGGAGCAAATGAGTCATGCCCTACATTTGTTGGCAATGTGAAAAATCGACTTCACATCGGTTTTGATGATCCGTCGCATGTGGTTGGCACACCAGAGTTTGTGGAGAGTGAGTTTAGACGAGTGCGAGATGAGATTAAGAAGCGATTTTATCAATTTTATATCGAGGATATTAGGGGGTTGCATCTTCCTAAATGTTGTTGCGGAGCTAAATAGCCAAATAAACTGAGATTATGATAGAATTTTTTGCAGATTGGTTTGTATATGATCTTCTTGGAATTGAAGCGACATCGCACTTCGCGGTGGCACTTCAATTCTTTGTTTATGACACGATTAAAATTCTCATTTTACTATTTTTTGTAAGTGTAATTATGGGAAGTATAAATCTATATTTTCCAGTTGAGAAGTTACGAAACTTTTTGATAACCCATAATCTATATGGTTTTCAATATCTTTTTGCATCGGTGTTTGGAGCTATTACACCTTTTTGCTCCTGCTCGTCGATTCCTCTATTTATTGGTTTTGTGAAGGGAGGTATTCCATTGGGAGTTACCTTTGCATACCTTATCACTTCGCCACTCATAAATGAGGTTGCTGTGGCAATGTTTTTGGGTGCTTTTGGTGTTAAATCGACTCTAATATATGTTGGATCGGGAATTTTGGTTGGATCTATCGGAGGGTGGTTGATGGGTAAATTAAAGCTAGAGAGTGAATTAACTCCTTGGGTTAGGCAGATTCAGCAAATGAGCACCCAAACAGTCGATGAGTGGCAAGGCGATGAGGTCTCATTTATTAAACGCTTACCTCAAATCATAAAGGATGCTTACGGAATTGTTCGAGGGGTGATTATCTATGTGATCGTTGGTATTGCTATAGGGGCTTTGATGCACGGATATGTCCCCGAGAATTTCTTTACCGAGGCTCTCTCTGCGTCGCATTGGTACTCTGTCCCGTTGGCTACAATTCTCGCTGTGCCGATGTATGCCAATGCTGCGGGGGTAGTGCCAATTATTCAGGTGTTTGTTGCTAAAGGTGTTCCAATGGGGACTGCTTTAGCATTTATGATGGCAGTTGTAGGATTATCGCTTCCCGAAGCGACTCTACTTAAAAAGGTTATGACTTGGAGGTTGATAACCATATTCTTCAGCATAGTTACTATTGCTATAATTGCTTTAGGTTACCTATTCAATATGATTTTGATATAAGGGATGATATAATCCAATAATGGAGAACCAATGCCTCAACATAAAATACTTCAGTACAGAGATTGACAAAATCCAAGAAATATAGAATTGAAGCAATAATTAAAAGAGTTAGAATTTGTAATCAAAGTAGCGAAGAGAAATGTAAAAAAATCATTATCTTTGAAACAGAAGATTACGGATAAAATTTTGTTTACTATTGGATGGTGTTTAAAATAACAAAGAGATATGATACTTGAAAACATACAAGGAATTACAGATGCCGCGGAGTTAGCACGAACAGAGGAGCGTATAAGCAAACTAAAGGCAATCGAACTATACGACAAAGGTATATTGGATAGCTTGGAGGTGGGTCGATATACCTCACTTCAGAAGATTCACGAATATCTCTTTAGCGAGATCTACCCCTTTGCAGGCAAAATGCGAGAGGTGAATATCTCGAAGGGTGGCTTTCGCTTTGCACCGCTGATGTATCTCGAACCATCGTTGAAACATATCGACTCAATGCCTCAATCGACCTTTGATGAGATCGTCGAGAAGTATGTCGAGATGAATATCGCCCACCCATTCCGTGAGGGAAATGGTCGTAGCACCCGTATTTGGCTCGATCAGATTTTCAAACGCGAGATTAGGCAAGTCGTTGATTGGAGCAAGGTCGATAAAGATGATTACCTCATGGCAATGGAGCGCAGCCCAGTGAAAGACATCGAGATTAAACATATCTTGAAACAAGCCCTAACCGAGCATATCAATGATAGAGAACTCTATATGAAGGGTATTGACCATAGTTATTATTATGAGGGTTATACATTTTATAAAATTAATAAATTATAACATTTGATTTATAAGAAATAGATTGGACTGCAGTAGGTGTAATCTTCCCGTCCCCCTTGCAATTAAAACTAAAAGTAGAAAGTTAAGATAGAAATAATTCATATCTTAACTCTCTACTTTTATTGGAGGGGAATATTATAATCCCCCTTTTGCTATTCGATAAACCTATCTACTACTTGAAGTAACGGTTATATAGACCTTGGAAACCAGCGCCGTGACGAGCCTCATCCTTAGCCATTTCGTGAACTGTGTCGTGTACAGCGTCCAAGTTTTGCTCCTTTGCCAAACGAGCCAAACGCATTTTGTCCTCACAAGCTCCCGACTCAGCATTCATACGCTTGAATAGGTTAGTCTTTGTATCCCATACAACTACACCCAACAACTCTGCGAATTTAGATGCGTGCTCAGCCTCCTCGATTGCATAACGCTTGAAAGCCTCTGCGATCTCTGGGTAACCCTCGCGATCTGCTTGACGGCTCATAGCCAAATATTGACCTACCTCTGAACACTCACCTGCGAAGTGATTTTGTAGACCCTCCATAAGCTCTGGGCTAGCTCCAGCTGCATCACCAAGTTTGTGCTCAGTAACGAATGTTAGACCTGCTGATTGCTCCTCAACCTCTACGAACTTATCTTTTGGAACTTTACAAAGTGGGCACTGTGCTGGTGCCTCTGCTCCCTCGTGGATATGACCACATACGGTGCAACGCCATTTCTTTACCATAATTTTATCTATTTAATATGTTTGTGTTTTTCTGTAATGCAAAGGTATAGTTTTTTTAGAGTATTGCAATAGTATTTTGATAATCATTTTTTATGAGTCAATAAGGTTATCTTATATGTATTGATTATCAATACATTACCCCAATAGAAAAGGTTAAATAATTTCATACTCTATTATATAGCACGATAGTTGCAATTCTGCATACAGATAAACAAATCAAAAAAACAGATTATTTATGGATAAAAAAACAAAATCAATGGGTTTTAAACTTAGCGTTATGACCCTTGCGATCATGAATGTTACGGCGGTAGTAAGCCTGCGCGGATTAGCCTCCGAGGCGGTATATGGTCTTTCGTCGGCATTTTTCTATCTCTTTGCAGCTGTGGTCTTTTTGGTGCCAACGGCATTGGTTGCAGCCGAATTAGCAGCGATGTTTTCCGACAAGCAAGGTGGTGTATTTCGATGGGTTGGCGAAGCATTTGGTGCGCGCACAGGTTTTTTGGCTATTTGGTTGCAATGGATCGAATCGACAATTTGGTACCCAACAGTGTTGACATTTGGAGCGGTGTCGTTTGCATTTATTGGGCTCAACCAAGGGCATGATATGGCTTTGGCATCCAACAAGATGTTTACCCTAGTGGTGGTTCTTGCGATCTATTGGGTTGCAACATTTATAGCGCTAAAGGGTTTAGGTTGGGTCGGAAAGATCAGCAAATGGGGCGGTATGGTAGGCACAATCATCCCTGCGGCACTACTTATTATATTAGGTGTGGTATATCTTGCAACGGGTGGACACAACAATCTCGATATGACACAGAGCTTTTTCCCCGACCTCACGAAACTAGACAATATAGTTTTGGCTAGCTCCATATTTCTCTTTTATGCAGGTATGGAGATGATGGGTATCCATGTGATGGATGTCGATAATCCATCCAAGAACTATCCGAAGGCTATTATCATCGGTTCACTTATTACGGTTGTGATATTTGTGTTGGGAACCTTCTCGTTGGGTGTTGTTATACCTGCTAAGGATATAAATCTTACGCAATCTTTGTTGGTTGGTTTTGATCGTTATTTTGCCTATTTGCGCATGTCGTGGTTGTCGCCTGTGATTGCTGTGGCTTTGATGTTTGGTGTATTGGCAGGTGTGCTCACATGGGTGGCTGGACCTTCGAAGGGTATCTTTGCTGTGGGACGAGCGGGATATTTGCCACCATTGTTTCAGAAAGCTAATAAGATAGGTGTACAACGCAATATTCTCCTTATTCAGGGCGGTTTGGTTACTCTGCTTAGCTTACTGTTTGTGGTGATGCCATCGGTTCAATCGTTCTATCAAATATTATCACAACTCACTGTATTGTTGTATCTTATAATGTATATGTTGATGTTTTTGGCAGCGATAGTTTTGCGTTATAAACTCAAAGATACACCTCGACCATTTAGACTTGGACGTGGAAATTGGCTAATGTGGATATTGGGCGGAGTTGGATTCCTAGGCTCTTTGTTGGCATTCGTACTTAGTTTTATACCCCCATCGCAGATCTCAACAGGAAGCAACACGGTGTGGTATGGAGTGTTGATTGCAGGTTGTGTGTTGGTTGTAGGTGCGCCATTTGTGATATATGCAATGCGTAAACCATCGTGGAAGAGTGCTGAGGGTGGAGATTTTGCACCATTTCATTGGGAAGAGAAAGATATTAAAGATCTAAAAAAAGTAGAGAGTCATGGAACCACGAGAGCTTAAAGATGACATCGTGCGCACCACAATGGAGGAGGCGTATCACCATGTATTAAAGGAGTCGTCGGGTAAAAATGCCGACTATATTCCATACCTTGCAGAGGTCGACCCCGAACTATTTGCCATAACAATTTGTCTGCCTAGTGGCGAAATATTTGGCATTGGCGATGTAGGTTATAAATTTGGTATAGAATCCATTTCGAAGGTTTCGACCGCCTTGCTCGCCATGCAACAACATGGAGCCGATGAAATACTCCAAAAAATTGGAGCCGATGCCACAGGGTTGCCATTTAACTCCATAATGGCGATCCTCATGGAGCAAGATCACCCCTCGACACCACTTGTCAATGCAGGAGCCATCTCCGCTTGTTCGATGATCTCGCCACGCGGTGATAGTGTATCGAAATGGGGCGCTATAATGGAGTTTATGGAGAGGTTAACATCCTCAAAATTAGAGGTTATAGATGAACTGTATAGATCCGAAAGCGATACCAATTTCAACAATAAATCTATAGGATTAGGCGCATAGAGCGCACTATATTTTAAGGCTTATAGCTTGGTAATGTGACACATGAATATTTGAACTTATAGACAAACCGCATTAAGCCCAGTACTTTGCATCGTAAATAATGGCAAAATCAAGAATAGAGGGTGTTGTAACGAGTGCGCTCTATGCGCCTAATCCTATAAATCTATCGCATGGTTACTTCGCAACTACGATCGCATATATGATGACCCCGAAATTGCATTAGATCTCTACACCCGTCAATGCTCCATAGGAATATCGACTCAACAACTCGCCATAATGGCTGGAACAATAGCCCACAGCGGAATAAATCCACTCAACAATGAAGTTGTATTTAAACCACACCTTACGCAACACATGGTATCAATGATGGCGACTGTTGGTTTCTATGAGCGCACGGGAGATTGGATGTTTACCACAGGGCTCCCTGCAAAATCGGGTGTTGGAGGAGGTGTTATGGGAGTTATACCTGGAGTGATGGGTATCGCTGCCTTTTCGCCTCGTTTAGATGAGTCGGGAAACTCCGTGCGTGCACAAGCTGCTTTGAGTTATATATCTAATAGATTAAATCTAAATGTCTATTCACCATACAGATGTACGATTCACCATCATGATTATGTATATGTATAATCTTAAGGAAGGAGTTCTATTTTAAACAGATTCTTAGTTATTACACATTAAATTAACCACAATATGTTCGAATAATAGTCAAAATATTCGAACATATTGTGGTTAATTATAGGGGAGTTTGCTTTTTGGGTTTGCAATAGCTATCTTTGTGGGCAACAAAATATGGTCGTATTAAAAAATAAACAACAAAATGTGACCTATTATATTTTGATAACAAACAATAAAGTATAACAATATAAAGAGTAATAATATAGTGTCATCTCTTCTCGAAGGTCTCAATTCGGCGCAATATGCCGCAGTAACTAATTTCGACACGCCATCGCTTATTATCGCAGGTGCTGGATCGGGTAAAACACGTGTACTAACGGCTCGTATCGCCTATATGATTGAGCAGGGGGTATCGCCTCTCAATATTATGGCGCTAACTTTCACCAACAAAGCCGCCGCGCAGATGCGTGAACGTATTGCACAGATGATGCCCGATGGGCAAAGTCGATATATACGTATGGGAACCTTTCACTCGATTTTTGCTCGCATCTTGCGAGAGAATGCTGAGCGTGTCGGTTTTACATCGTCGTTTACAATATATCAACCAACCGATTGCAAAAACCTAATAAAAACAATTGTTAAGGAGCTAAATCTTTCGGATGATAAATATAAACCACAAACCATTCTTTCACGCATATCATACGCCAAAAATGCCCTAGTAACTCCCGCTGCATATGTCGCAAATGGATCCTTTGCTGCAGAGGATAAAAAGAGTCAAATCCCCGAATTTGGCAATATATACAACATCTATTGTGCTAGATGCAAACACAATGGAGCGATGGATTTTGATGATCTGTTGTTGCAAACAAATATACTTTTTAGAGATCATGCAGATGTACTTCAAAAGTATCAGGATCAATATAAATATATCTTGGTAGATGAGTATCAAGACACCAACTATGCTCAATATGTGATAATTAGACGATTGTCGCAACACCACTCCAATGTATGCGTTGTGGGTGACGATGCCCAAAGTATCTATTCGTTTAGAGGTGCCAAGATCGAAAATATAATGAATTTTAAGAGGGATTATCCCACGGCACAAACCTTTAAGTTGGAGCAAAATTATCGTTCCACACAAACAATTGTTGATGCCGCAAATTCGGTGATCGAGAAGAACTCCAAGCGCATGGATAAAAGATGCTTTTCGGAGGGTGATATAGGCGAAAAGATTAAAATCGTGAGAACATACACAGATCGAGAAGAGGCGGAGGTTATAGTGTCGTCGATACGCGACAGAGCTGTGGAGTCGGGCGATGCGTGGTCGGAGTTTGTGATCTTGTATCGCAATAATGCACAATCAAAGCCACTCGAAGAGTTACTTATGCGACGCGGAATCCCATACCAAATATATAAGGGAAGCTCATTTTACGACCACAAGGAGATAAGGGATCTACTGGCATATATCGCCTTAGTTGTAAATCCTCGCGATGACGAAGCCTTTAAACGCATTATTAACTATCCAACACGCGGAATTGGAGCAACAACAGTGGAGCGAATTGGAGCTCTTGCTGCGCAACAAGGGTGCTCGATGTGGGAGGCTATAGACACTCTCGTGGAGGAGCCCGTACAAGATAGTGTACAAAAAACTATCGTGCGTAAGGTGAAGGAGTTTGTCGAATTGATACGTGCTATATCTCTGCAACGCAACGAATTATCGTTGTATGATTTTGGTCTGTTGATCGCCTCGCGTTCGGGAATCCTCCCTGCATATAGAACCCAAAACACACCCGAAGCAACAAGTGCCATAGAAAACATAGAGGAGTTGCTCAATAGCATGCAACTATTCAATGAACAGCGCGAAGCTGAGATCAGAGCAGAAGAGCGCGAAGCGGAAGATGTGGCGACGATTGATGAGTGGATCCAAAATGTGATGTTGCTCACCGATATGGATAAAAATTCGGATGATGAGAGCAACAATAAAGTGACCCTTATGACTGTCCATTCATCGAAGGGTTTGGAGTATAAATATGTATATATAGCGGGTGTCGAAGAGAATCTCTTCCCATCGCAAAGGGCTGTTGAGTCGGGAGATATTGAGGAGGAGAGAAGGCTTTTTTATGTGGCGCTCACGAGAGCTAAATGTGCGGCGATGATCTCATATTGCGAAATGCGATTTAAGTGGGGAAATATGGAGTTCGCACGTCCGAGTTGTTTCCTCCGCGAGATAAATCCCATATATATAGATGTCGATGGAGGGGAATCTCATTTTGCTACTAAGCCACGTACGTTGAATGGTCAACTTACGCAAAAAGAGGCTGTTGCCGAGATGCGCCGAAGGTTCGATGTAAGATACCAAAATCGCGATGCAAAGGGTTCTGGGGGTTCCAACCCACCATCTAAATCACCAACTACTCAACGTCAACCCATACCCCAATCTCAACGTCCAACATCAACAATGCAGAGCATGGGTGTACGTCGAAAATATGATGGTGAAGATCAAGAGGTTCCAATTGTAGGTGGCTACAAGGTGGGAGACAAAGTAGAACACCCTAAATTTGGAGTGGGCGAAGTACGATCGATCGAATATATGGCAACAGATCATAAACTCACCGTAGATTTTGGAGGTTATGGAGCAAAAACACTCCTTGCAAAATTTGCAAAATTAACAAAGCTATAAGAATAATGAATCAACGTTATATATAAAGCTATAAAGGTATGACTATAAAACAGAGATACGAAGGTGTAATCAACTGGTTTTCAGAAAATATGCCCGTTGCAGAAAGCGAACTAAACTACCGCAATCCATATGAACTATTGGTTGCGGTGAGTCTTTCGGCACAATGCACCGATAAACGCGTGAACCTTACAACCCCTGCTCTGTTTGAAGCCTACCCTTCGCCCTACGAAATGGCAGAGGCGGAGATAGAGGAGATATATTCATATATAAAAAGCATATCATACCCCAACAATAAGGCACGTAATCTATCAAAAATGTCGAAAATGCTGTGCAAAGAGTTTGGCGGTGAGGTGCCTCAAGATCTAGATGATATGCAACGCTTACCTGGTGTGGGACGCAAAACCGCCAATGTATTGGGATCGGTGTTGTGGCAACGTGAAGTTATGCCAGTCGATACGCATGTCTTTAGACTAGGCGCGCGCATTGGACTCACGCGCGGAGCTAAGACACCCTTGCAATGCGAACTACAACTCGAAAAATATATCCCTTCGCATCTTTTGCCTATAGCTCACCATTGGTTAATTTTACATGGCAGATATGTGTGCATAGCGCGCAAACCCAAATGTGAGGAGTGTGGCTTAACACAATGGTGTAGAGAATATTCTCAAAATAGTTGTGTTAAATAGAAAAAAGTATTATTTTTGTTAAATGGAGTTCTAATAAATCCTAAATTCTCCTAAATCAAAATATGAAAAATATGAAATCTACAGCAAAAAGATTATATATATCTACATTTGCTCTACTCGTAACACTCCTAAATATTGGCTGTACAACTGATGTTATAGATCGAGGAACAGATAACGAAGAGGAGGAAGAGGAGTTGGTCGATACATTCGTTGTGGAGTGGATGGATGCCATCTTGAACACCTATTATTTGTATAATGACGAATACAAAACATTGGATCGAGATCTATCGTTGTCGTATGATAAATTCCTAGATGCAACATTAAAATCAATGACAACCAACGTCTTAGATTATAAAGATGGATCACTATACACAGGTGTCTATCGTACAGCATCGACCAAGGCTACGACACGCATTTCGGATAGTAAAGTAAACGAAATCACCCTAGGTTTGGCATATGTGTGTTATGTAGCATACAGCAATAGCACATCATATGGAATTGGTATATCGGCTGTATATCCCGACTCACCACTAAGCGAAGCAGGAGTCAAACGAGGCGATATAATTGTTGGTGTAAATGGCGAATCGCTCACGACAAGTAATATTAATGGCTGGACGCAACTTATACTTCAACCAACATTTTCTAACACCACATATTCATTAGATTTAGAGGATGGAAGATCTATATCTGTTACATCGACATCTATGCAATGTAATCCTATTTTATCAAGTTTGATATATGAGGAGGGAGCCAAAAAGATTGGCTACATATCGTATCTTAGCTTTGATGCAGCATGGGACGACGAACTAATGGCTATAATGGTCAATTTTAAAGCATCGGGAGTTACAGATCTTATTCTCGATATGCGACTCAATAGTGGTGGTTATATTTCAACCTCAAATAAACTATCTTCTGCAATTGGAGGCGTTTCAACCGAAGATCAAGTTTTTGCTTACTACACCTATAACGATACCCGAATGGCTAGCTTAAACGATAGCTATAAGGTTGAGAACTTCAAAAGTGAATGGAGCAAATATCATCTAGACTTAGACTCTTTCGTCTGTTTAGTAACAGGCTCCACCGCATCGGCTAGTGAGCTGGTTGTTAATTCATTAAGAGGTGTCGATAAAGATGTCATCTTGATTGGCGAACAAACCGAAGGCAAGAATGTAGCGATGGAGGTATTTGATATGTCCTACGAAAGCTACGACTATTCATTCTACCCTATATCTATTTTAGTCTCTAACGCTAAGGGATTCAACGACTATGCAAATGGACTCACAGTAGATTACGAGGTGAGTGATTGGGGAGATGCAGGTGAAAATTTCAAAGACTTCAGCGCAGAGGAGATAATGATCTCAACCGCATTAAGTTATATTAAAACAGGATTATTTACAAACGACACAACCGCCCCTGGAGAGGGTTCACGCTCGACAAGCACCACTACTATCCCCAAAACAAGAGGTCGTATATTATCAGCAAATTCCTCTTTGGATGGAAGTATTTTAATTCGCTAAATGTTTTAGACGACAATTTAGTCAAAAAATTGGGAGGTCGTAGTTTTTTTTCCGATGTAGATAGGCTAATTCGCAAAATACAACTCATCGGTCAAGAATATCACTTACCGATGAGTTTTTTATCTTTAATCATCTCATTTTATCGCTTACCATTCACGAAAACTAGCCTATTGAGCACAC
>JBCQUZ010000011.1:0-46017 GCA_047173645.1 Rikenellaceae bacterium | reverse complement strand
TATTAAAAGAGGATATAAAAAATCAATGGGTTGATTTAACATTTTCATTCTTTATGACTCTATTATAATTGTAACAAATCATAACAATGAAATAACATTTTAAAATATAAAATTATGAAACTACAAAAGATTGCATTTTCGATCATGATGCTCCTAGCATTTACTACAACAGCAGTAACAGCTCAACCTGGTGGCGGCGGTGGCGGCATGGGTGGTGGCAGTGGCATGGGCGGTGGTCGCGAAGGAATGGGTCGCCCAGAGGGTACGGAAGAGGGTCAAATGCCCGACCTACTAGAGCAAGCTGGTTACTTTGAGTTTGATGAAGCTGAGATCATCAAGAAAATCAAGGTTAAAGATGCCGATACAAAAGTAGCAGTTACAGCAGCAGTTGTAGAGTATAGCAAAGGCTACGAGGGTGTGGGTATCAAATACGCAGAGGAGATCAAGGCTATCAAGGCTGTACAAGCAAAACTTTCTCAAAGCCAAAGTGATAGAAATGCTATGCGCGAGATGATGCAAGGAACTCAAGAGAATACTCAAAAGATTAGAACCGAGATGGTTGCACTCCACAAGCAACTTAGCGAGGTCGCGATCCCAGCGGTATTGAACGAGAAACAAGCGGCACTTTGGACTAAATATTACTCTTCTTATACCCAAGGCAAAGGTTTCCGCCTAAATATGCCACAACGCAGACAACGTGGCGAAGGTAGTGAAGGAGGTGAAAGACCACAACGTCAAGAGTAAATCTATACAAATAACAATAAAAGAGAGCAATTAAAATTTGGTTTTTAGTTGCTCTCTTTTATTGCTATATCGTTTATTATCGTGTTCTTTTGGAGTTGGAACGAGATGATTTAGAGCGCGGTGCGTTGTTTCCATTTTCCTTGCGTTTAAAATCTTGAGATTTCTTAGCTCTGCGATTTTGATTTGGTTTATCATGAATCGGTGATTTGTGCATAGACGGTTTGTTAGATGTCCGTTTGGGAGCTCCTGCACCTTTTGATGCACTCTCTTCGCCATCCGATGTGCCTAGACTTGATAAGAGCTTCGCCATTTCGCGCTCTTCGAGTTCTCGCCATTGACCAACAGCCAAAGGAGCTAATTTTATATTCATAATTCGCACACGCTTAAGGCGTTCGACCGTATACCCCAACGATTCGCACATACGTCTGATTTGACGATTTAGACCCTGCGTAAGGGTTATACGAAACTTTTTTACCCCCTCCACTTCGACTTTACATGGTTTGGTTACTGTGCCAAGGATTTTGACTCCAGAGCTCATGCGTTGCGCAAATTTTTCATCCAAAGCTCTATCTACCCACACCTCATACTCCTTTTCGTGGTTGTTACCTGCACGAAGAATTTTATTTACAATATCTCCATTATTGGTGAGCAACAATAACCCTTCGGAATCTTTATCGAGTCGTCCGATATGAAAAATTCGCGATGGATAATTTATAAAATCAACAACATTGGTTTTGTCTGTGGGATCTGTGGTGCTAGTTACGCCAACAGGTTTGTTGAGTGCGATATATACATGGTCACATGTGTCGCATTCGATTAAATTTCCGTTGACCTTGACAATGTCTGATGGCGAAGTGACCCTATCGCCCAATGTCGCCACACGCTTATTGAGAGTCACCTTGCCCCCTTCGATGAATCTATCTGCCTCGCGACGAGAGCAATATCCCGAATCGCTGATGAATTTATTGAGTCTAATATCCAATGTAGTAATTTTTATCGAGCGCAAAGGTACGAAAATATTTGGCAACAACAATCACAACTTTGGCGATACCAAATATAATCACTACCTTTGGTAAAATTTACGACGGAATGAAAACAGCAGATTGGGGCTCAATAGTCACCACAACAACACTACTTATAGGCGAAAATTCGACGCTTCAATGGAAGGACGAAGTTATCGAACATGCCATGTTCTTGGATTACTATTTCCAACACCCTCCCTACGACCTAGGTGAGAGAAGTCGTTGGAGCGAAGCAAAGGCGATCTTCGAAACTCTTCTAGCAATCACACATGGCAAATGTCGTCCCGAACAAGTTCATGGTACCCTTCTATCAAATTCAACACTCCCTCGTCCACCCAAAGGTAAGAGGTTGTTGATACCCGAAGATGAAGCAAAGGAGGGTATTGTACATATCAAAAGCATCATCGAAAAAAATCCCACGATCAAGTATATCTTCGTCATGGGGCTTCAAGCCAACTACTACCTCCAAAAGTTTGGATTGTATAGCTGTGGCGAAGGTCGCGATGAGTTCCTCCGTGGAGCAGAACCTAGGCGCATTGGACTCAATCCATTCAATCCTTTCTATCAACCAGTTAATGCCAAACCTTTTAGGGATATTTGTTTCAAAAGGTATAGATCTATCCCCTATCCTCAAATAGAGGTTATTCCGATTTTGCCTGTCAAGAGCTACCCTCTTTCGGGTGCTGATCTCAACAACTACGGAGATAATTTCGACACCCTAAAACAGAGTTTCAAGAGTCAAGAGGAGTAGTTTATGTCGCACCCTAAAAATCCACACAATGGGCGTTACGATTTCAAAAAATTAATCACAACACACCCTCCGCTCGCAAAATTTGTCGGCGACAATGGATACGGCGAAGAGTCGATTTGCTTCTTTGACCCCAAAGCGGTAAAGGCTCTTAATCAAGCTCTTTTGTTGCATTTTTATGGTGTTGTATGGGATATTCCACCCCACGCTCTAACCCCTCCAATCCCAGGGCGAGCAGATTATATACACTACATATCTGATCTTATAGGCGACAAAAAGGACAAACAGATTGTTAGAATAGTCGATATTGGGGTTGGAGCTAATTGCATTTACCCTATCATCGGAACTATACAATATGGTTGGCACTTTGTAGGCTCCGATATAGATAAAAAATCAATCGAGAGTGCTCAACGAATTATCGACAATAACCCTCAGTTGCAAGGCAAAATTACACTTCGCCGACAAAGCAACAAAAATAATATATTCAAAGGTGTAATCAACAACGAAGAGCTATTCGACGCAACAATATGCAACCCTCCATTCCATGACTCTGCCCAAAGTGCCGAGCGCGGAACAATGCGTAAACTACGTAATTTAAAAGGTAAAAATCAACCTAAGCTCAACTTTGGAGGTCGCTCCAATGAATTGTGGTGCGAAGGTGGTGAATTACAATTTATAACCAATATGATCGCGGAGAGTGTGGAGTTTAAATCTCAATGTCGATGGTTCACAACCTTGGTGTCGAAGGAGTCAAATCTCTCTATGCTTAAACGTGAAATTAAAAAAGCTGGCGCTTCAACTATTCGAACTATCGAGATGGGACAAGGCAATAAACGTAGTAGAATATTGGCTTGGAGCTTTTGAATGTAAGCCAAAAACTTTGCAGAACCACTTTTTTATTATATTTTTGTCTTAAACAATTAAACATCCTAAAGTAGCTAAACAACCCAAATAATCTAAATAATAAAAATAACTCAAATAAATAGATCAAACCAAAAACTATGAAGCTAAAACTTATTTTATTTATGGCACTTTTTGCTGTGGCATGTGGGTCTAACAACACACAAGAACACAGCCTTGAATATATCATGGATATGGTGCACCGCAATCCAGGTGAACCACTCCAATATTCAAAATATTACAACGAAGAGTATGTCAAAAGCCTAGGATACAACTCTATGGTTTCGCAAATCTACGTTCAATGCGCACTCACGTATGACGATTTCGACAAAGGTGTGATCCCCGAAGGGAGTAAAGAGCGCGAATGGATTATGCTCCAACGCAAGGAGGTTGCCGAGAAGATCAAACGCGCAAAAGAGGCTGGGCTAGATATTTATACATTTACCGATGTGTTGGTATTACCCACAATGCTAATCGAAAAATATCAAGATCAACTGGTTGACCAAGGCGATATAGATAACCAGTCAAGCTCTACACATGGTAAACTTGCGCCAAATATCGAACGTGATTTGACTGTGACACTTATCAAAGCTCAAATCAAAGAGATATTCGAGACATTCCCCGATCTTGATGGTATCGTTGTACGATTTGGCGAAACATATCTTTACGACACCCCCTATCACTCTGGAAGTAGCCCCGTAAGGCACAAGGAGCAGAGAGGAATAGATGGTCAAGTGAAGTTGATAAATATCCTCCGCGAGGAGATTTGTGAGAAATATAACAAAAAACTATTCTACCGCACTTGGGGTATGGGTCTTCCATTCCACACAGATCCTGAAGTGTTCACCGCTATTACAGATCGTGTCGAGACACACGATAATTTGATCTTCTCGATCAAATATACGAGTGGTGATTTCCACCGCCTATACAAATTCAACCAAACAATAGGCATCGGAAAGCATCCATATATCATTGAGTTCCAAGCTCAACCCGAATATTACGGCAAGGGGGCTCACCCCATATACCTATTTGGAAGTGTGCTAAATGGTTTCTCAGAGTACGAACGTATAATGGAACCAGGTCAAACACAAAGTTTGGAGCAACTTAAGAATGACCCTAAATTCAAAGGTATGTGGTCATGGTCACGAGGTGGTGGATGGAGAGGTCCATATATCCAAAATGAACTTTGGTGCGATGTCAATGCTCAAGCGATGGCTATATGGTCACAAAACACAAACCAAACAGAGGATGAAGTTTTGGATAAGGTGATGACAAATATAGGAGTGGAGAAGAGCTCATTCGAAGATTTCAAAACACTCCTTCGCCTCACCGATGAAGCGATACTCAAGGGGCAATGTACCGATTCGGGGTTGAAATTTAATGTCTGGTGGACACGCGATCAATATTTCAACAACGACGGAACTCTTAAGCATTTCTTCTCTGCCGCGATTAAAAATGGTCGTGCGAACGAAATCATAGCTGAAAAAGATAGAGCAGTCGAGTTATGGGAACAAATCGTTGAACTCGCAAATAAAATTGATATGAAAGATCCACTCGACGAAGAGTATGTGAGAGTATCGGCAGAGTATGGTCGTATTAAATTTGATATTATTCGCCAAATTTTCATCATATGTATCAAGCGTCAAGAGTATGACATATTAAATAAAATCGACATAAAAGAGCTAAGCGATGCGCTAGATAAATATGATGCTCTATGGGTTGAATGGCAAGAGTTAGAGGACAATAACCCTATGTGCGCAAACATCTACGAACCAAACGGATTTAGCCTCTCTCTCGAAAATGGAGCTGCAGGTAATCCCGAAAAAGGAATCAGAGTAACAATTGATGAGATCCGTAAAATAATACCTCAAGCAACTACTGGAGTACGTCAACCCCGTCAGTTAACAAAAGAGCATAAAAAGTAGTAGATTATTCACTAGATAAATACGAAACAATATGGTCAAAAATAGTTGGTTAAACAGCTATTTTTGACCATATTGCTTTTGTTTATGATTCTATGTTATCTGCGTCTGTTGTCGCGCGAGGGTCGCGAAGGTCGATTGTTGCGTGATGCACGGCTTTGCTCTACACGCTTTTTTTTCTCTTCGGTAGCGATTTTCGTCTCCTCCGCTTTGAATGGGTGACCTCCTGCGACATCAATGCGCTTGCCGATTAGCTTCTCTATATCTTTGAGGAGAGGCATCTCCATCGCATTACAAAACGAATATGCCACACCCGTACGCCCAGCACGTCCAGTACGTCCAATGCGATGGACATATGTTTCGGGGATATTTGGTAGTTCGTAGTTTATGACGTGCGACAAATCGTCGACATCAATTCCACGTGCAGCAATATCTGTTGCGATAAGAACTCTTGTCACTCCCGATTTGAAGTTACTCAAGGCACGTTGTCGTGCACTTTGACCCTTGTTGCCATGAATCGCCTCTGATGGAATTTTGTAGCGATTGAGAATTTTCACCACCTTATCAGCTCCATGTTTGGTACGCGTGAAGATCAAAACACTCTCCATTTTGGGATCTTGAAGTAGGTCAATAAGTAGGTCGACCTTCTTCTCTACATAATACAAATGTTGTTCGATTTTATCAACAGTCGATGATGCTGGTGTAACCTCCACCTTTTGGGGGTTTGTGAGGATCGAATTAGCAAGTTTCTCGATAACAGGAGGCATCGTAGCCGAAAAAAAGAGGCTCTGCCTGCGCTTCGGAAGCAGAGGTAGTATGCGTTTGATGTCGTGGATAAATCCCATATCGAGCATGTGATCCGCCTCGTCCAACACAAAATACTCCAAGGTCGAGAGTTTGATATATCTTTGTGCGATAAGATCTAACAGTCGTCCAGGTGTTGCAACCAATATATCGACACCAGCTCGTAAAGCATCAGTTTGTGGTTTCTGCCCGACACCTCCAAATATAACGGTGTGTTTTAACCCCGTATATCTGCCATATGCAGCAAAACTCTCTCCGATTTGGATTGCAAGTTCACGCGTGGGTGTAAGTATCAAAGCTTTGATACCTCCAAAACTTTTGCTACGCCCCTTTTGATTATATATATTTTGGATTATTGGAATCGAAAAGGCTGCAGTTTTACCTGTGCCAGTTTGTGCACAACCGAGCAAATCGTTTCCATCAAGCACCAAAGGAATTGCCTCCGCTTGAATAGGTGTTGGGGTGGTGTACCCCTCATCAACTAGAGCCTTTTGTATCGGCTCTATTAAATTTAAATCTTTGAATGTCATATACTTTCTCCCTAAAGAAAAAGGAGAAACTCCTCCCCCCTCCACAAATTACACAAATTATTAGGGCACAAAGATAGTGATTTAAATTGGATAAATCACCATCTAAGCATATTTTCGTGGAACTCTAAAGGCGATTGCCAACAATCCAAACACGCCAATGAGCATAGGGTAATAGAGCGTTTTGATGATCTCGATAGGCGACACTTCTGCCAATGCCGATGCCATAAGCAGTTGAGCACCATAAGGTAGTAGACCTTGTACAAAACACGAAAATGTATCCATAATACTTGCCGAACGTCTGGCATCAACTCCAAATCGTTGAGCAATATCTTTTGAAATTTTTCCTGTCGTGATAATAGCCACCGTGTTGTTTGCTGTGCAAAGGTTCGCCATCGAGACCAATGCCGCGATGCTAAGTTCCGCCATTCGCTTGTTGCGAACATTGCTAGTCAGAGCGCCAATCAACCACTCCAAACCTCCATTGAGTCTAATGAGTTCGAGCAGACCGCCCGCTAACATTGTAATGATTATAAGTTCACCCATACCGCCGATTCCATCTCCCAAAGATTGAGGATAACCCCACACATCGAACCCTCCGCTGAGCAGACCGACCACTCCGCTAAGTATTGTTCCAACAACCAGAACCACCATCACATTTACCCCAATTACAGCCAATATAATAACCGTCAAATATGGTAAAACCTTCACCCATTCGACATCTGTAGCAGTCGTAGGATAGTGAATATCACCCCCTTGAAAGAAGTATAGGAGAGCTACAAGTACAGCCGCTGGAGCCACCAACATAATGTTTGCCTTAAATTTATCACTCATTGAACACCCTTGACTTTGGGTCGCAGCAATCGTCGTATCCGATATAAATGAAAGGTTATCGCCAAAAAATGCACCTCCCACAATTATGGATGTTATATATGCCACATCGACTCCAATGCGAGGTGCGATACCTGCGGCAATAGGCACCAATGCCACAACTGTTCCGACCGAAGTGCCCACAGCAAAAGAGATAAAACATGCAGCGACAAATATTCCTATGAGCAACATATTGCTAGGCAACAAGTCGAGCGTGAGATTCACCGTAGCATCCACAGCACCCATTGCTCGTGCCGATGCTGCAAATGCCCCCGCAAGGATAAATATCCACACCATGAGCATGATATTTTTCTCGGCTGCCCCCTTCGAAAAGTTTGTTATGCGTTGAGAAAATGGCACACCTTTACACATAGCTACCGCCACTGCCGAAGCGACAACAAAAGCGACAGTTATAGGCATTTTGTAGAAGTCGCCCACAACAATTGATACAACTAAATATAATGCAAAGAATAGCCCCAAGGGGAGCAATGCCAATAGAGATGGTTTGGGTTGTTTGTACATTGTATTGTGAATTAATTTTATTAATTTATTTGGTTGATTAATAGCATATCATGTCAATTAATTTATATTTGGCAAGAAGGAGTATCTTTTTGAATAGTGCATCATCTGTTCTGCATAGTTACCAATGCAAACAACTTCAATGTCGACGATCTCACCATCTTGCTCAACTACCCTATACTCAGGATTTACAAAGCCATTATAGGGTTCAATTCCAAGTGCTTTGTATCTTTGAATCACCTCTTTATGAAGTTCAAAATCTATCTTTACGCCATACTTTTCGACCAATATTTGAGCTGCCTCATAATCTCCCTCCGATTTGATGCGTTGCACCTCACAGAGCAACTCTCCAAAGAGTTCGTGAAGCCTATCGAAATCATTTACAACAACATAACGTTTCTCGTTTTCGATCACCCACGCCACAGAATTATCCTCCTTGCCACGCTCCAAACACCACTCAGCCACAATCTTTCGATTGCGCATATGAGCCTGCTCTACATCTCTACCAAGTTCTATACGAGCTAATTGAGTCATCGCTCCATTCATGATATATTTTGCATATTGAGCTCGTGCCATATCAAGATTTGGAATTAGCCCAAGTTCGATCATCTTAGGATCACCTATATAATATAGCCCAAAGAGATCTGCTCTAGCCTCCTCCAATACCGAACCATAGCTTTTGAGCTCTCCGCCCAAAACACCCTCGGCAAGGCGACCCGATCCGTGACCAAGGCATTCGTGTAGGTCGGTGTGTAGATCATCGGCTCGTTTGCCATACTCCGCCATGCGTGCGCGATCTTCGGCTCTTAGGACAAACTCTTCGGCAAATCCATCGCCGTGTGCCGCTTTGTCATAAGCGTAGGTTATATTGTCGATTGTCACTGATTTCGAACCATGCACACTTCGGATCCAGTCGGCATTGGGTAGATTTATTCCAATAGGAGTCGAGGGGTAGCAATCTCCACCCAACATCGCAACAGTAATCACCTTTGCCGATACCCCTTTAACTTGAGGTTTGCGATATGTGGGATTAATGGGTGCATGATCTTCGAACCATTGCGCATTGTCGGCAATGATTTTAGTGCGTCGACTAGCCTCCTCGTTGCGAAAGTTAACGACCGATTCCCATGTCGCTTTGCGCCCCAGTGGGTCGCCATACACTTCGATAAATCCATTCACAAAGTCTAGTTTCGACTCTGTGTCGCCCACCCATTTGATACTATATTCGTCGAAGATCTTAAGGTCTCCTGTTGTATAAAAAGCTATGAGTGTGTTGATTATATCTTTTTGAATATCATTAGCCACACCATGAGCCTTACCCAACCAATAGATTATCTGTTCGATTGCTTCGCTATATACTCCGCCAAGTTGCCAAATTCGTTCATGGATCTCACCATTCGCATCTTTTACTAGCTGACTATTCATGCCCCATGAAATGGGTGTTGGGTCTTGTGGATCTTCTCGTTCACCATAAAACTCTTCGACCTCAGCCTCAGTTAGATTGCTATAAAAATTTGTTACCGATTCGCTTACAACATCAGCACCTGCACGACGTGTGATCTTTGATGGGTATAACTTTGGATCGAAGATTATAGGTGATATTAGTTCGAGTAGCTCATCGACTTTGCCAAATTCCGAAAGTAATAACTCGGTCGAAATAGATCTAACAGCTTCGGCAAAGAAATCTGTCGAAAACTCCGCTACAAATTTATCGTTAGAGTAGTGGTGATGAATACCATTTGCAAACCAAATATGTTTGAGGTATTTTTCGAAGTTTATCCAATCTGTAGATTCTCTATCGCCTTTATAGTTTTCGAAAAGAGCCTCTAGGGTTCTACGGATTGTGAGGTTATATTTGAAATTTTGGTCAAACAAAATATCTCTTCCGCATTTAGCCGCTTCGCCAAGGAAATATATCATCTTCTTTTGCTCCAAATCTAGCTCTTCAAATGCAGGAACTTCATATCTTAGGATCTTGGTATCGTCAAAACGGTCGATAATCCAAGGTGTATTTTTCTTGTTCATATCTCTTATACATATAATTAATGTTCAAAAACTCTCACAAAAAGAGTTCCGAACCCCACAAAGGTAGGAATAATTGATGTATGAACTATCAAAAAAGAAAAAAATCTTTTCTTTTCTCATTTATTGTTTCTAACTTTGCCCACAAGTTTAACATCTTTTTAACGATGCTAAATCAACCAAACCTATTTAAAGAAGATGAAATCATTTGAAAGTGTTGCGGAACTTAAAGCAACGCTACAAAATTACAATAAAGAGCAGGTCGGTTTCGTGCCGACTATGGGCGCACTTCATGCAGGGCATATTTCGCTAGTAGCCAAAGCGCGTGCGGAGTGTGATGTTGTTGTGGTGAGCATATTTGTTAATCCAACGCAGTTTAACGACAAGGGGGATTTAGTGAGTTATCCTCGAACTCCAGAGTCAGATTTGGCTATGTTAGAGGAGGCTGGTGTCGATTATGTGTTGATGCCCTCGGTCGATGAGATATACCCCGAAGAGGATACTCGAACTTTTGACTTTGGAGTTATAGAGAGTGTAATGGAGGGGGCAACTCGCCCAGGGCACTTCAATGGCGTGGGACAAGTTGTGAGTCGCCTTTTCGATATTGTGAACCCTTCGAAGAGCTACTTTGGTCAAAAGGATTTTCAACAAGTGGCGGTTATTCGCTCTCTTGTTGAACAATTGAATATTGATGTCGAGATTATCGAAGTCCCAACTTTTAGGGGCGATGATGGATTGGCTCTCTCGTCGCGAAATGCCCTTCTTTCGGCGGAACATAGAGCTGTGGCACCAACAATATACGCTGCACTAAGTGAAGCTAAAGGGTTGATGGATAGTTATTCACCTGCCGAAGTGGAGCAGATGGTTACAGAGAAGATAGATGCAACAGGATTGCTCAAAGTTATATATCTACAGATTGTAGATGGCATAAATTTGCAACGTGTAAGTGATTGGAATAAATCCGATAAGATACAAATGTGTACAGCTGTACAAGCTGGTAACGTAAGATTAATTGATAATATAAATCTCAAATAAAAT
Source organism: Rikenellaceae bacterium (assembly GCA_047173645.1). GTDB lineage: Bacteria > Bacteroidota > Bacteroidia > Bacteroidales > Rikenellaceae > Alistipes. Next base: position 34,901 of record JBCQUZ010000011.1, on the reverse strand, counting down.
GAAGATGATGATTGAAGTGCTCAAATCAAAGATTCACCGCGTGAGTGTTACACAGGCGAACCTAAACTATGTGGGCAGTATCACCATTGATGCAGCGCTAATGGATGCAGCAAACCTATTAGAGGGCGAAAAGGTCTCTATTGTAAATAATAATAACGGCGAGCGTTTCGAAACCTATATCATTAAGGGTGAGCGCGGTAGCGGATGTATCTGTTTGAATGGTGCAGCGGCTCGTAGGGTTGCTGTGGGCGATGTGATTATTATTATTTCCTATGCACAACTCGACTTTGAGGATGCTAAGGCTTTTAAACCATGGGTGATTTTCCCCGATACAGCAACTAACCAACTCATTGAATAAGAAATGGATATTGTGCTTTCTATATTAGCGCTAGTGCTATCCTTATTGGGTATCATTGGCGCTATTTTTCCTTTGCCTGGGGTGTTGCTTAGCTACTTAGGGTTGGTATGTGTCTACTTCTGTAATTATTCGACTTTGACTCCTAACAATTTAATTGTGTGGGCTATAGTCTCAATCACTGTTTCGGTTATTGATTTTGTATTGCCTCCAATTTTTACTAAAAAACTGGGTGGGTCAAAAGCTGGAGTTCGGGGATCAACTATTGGAATGGTTGTAGGCTTTTTCTTTTTCCCACCACTTGGGGTTATCCTATGTCCTATATTTGGCGCAGTGTTGGGCGAATTGTTGAACGATAGAACCAATACAGAGAAGGCATTTAAAATCGGGATGGCATCTTTTGTGTCGTTCATCTTCGGAACAGGAATCAAACTAATCGTCACAGTTTGGATGTTTCTTACCTTCCTACAAGCGTTAGTTGACTATTTAAAGATATTGTTTTAAAAATAAATTATTATTGTCCGATAAAACTTTTTTATATCCTTGTATATCACTTATTGATAGTAAATTACGGTGATTTGCAAAACAAGAATCTTGTCTTTTGAAACGACCTGATATTCAGTTGGTTAAATATATTTATCGGACACTACTAATCTTTTTATTGTAATCTACAAGTTTACCTCCTGAAAAATATTGGGTTCTGGCAAACACTCGTAAGTGCTCTTCCAATGCGATCATCTTTGTGTTTCTATATAGGTGTAAATTAGGATCATTTTGACTTATTGGTATATTGGACAATCGTTTAAAAGCTTCTACATTATCAGCAAGTACGATCTTTCCATCATACCATTTGCGACTAACAATATTGGATGTTAATATTTTATCTTTGCCATTATACCACTCATCTATGATGCTCTCCTTTTCTTCTTCAGTAAATTGTTCTTCACGACATTTAGATGACAAGAATATCCCAGCCTCAGCAAGTTTATTTTTCATCTGTGTTTTAGAATATAAATTAGGTTGATACCTTCTCCAAGTTTCGTTAAATATCCTATATGAAAACTCTTGCTTATTGATTATCGAGTTTGCTTTATCAATAACATCATCCTTAGTCCATAATTTTTGTCCTTGCTCGTATTTGTCATAATAAAACTTCGAGTCTGCTGAAGTGTACTTAAATTTATATATATAACCGAAAAAACTCTCGCCTTGACTTAGGTGCATACCAAATCCTCGTTGCATACCAGGTCGCATTAGTGGTTGCAACCCTATTGGACGAATTTTTATCCACAATGTTCTCATCGGATTCTGATTATATCGTATTGGTGAAATGATATATATGATTGCTTCATGATCCTGATGCTCATCGTCAATATAAGTATAACAATCACTACTTTTATCGTAGGGGCAGATTGCGAAAAATATCGCAACATCCAAATCAGATGTAAAATCTAACACCTCTGTTTTAATGCCATAATGTTGAGCCAAACCCTTATGATCGACTACAAAATTATTATATGTAAAGAAAATATCAACAACAGGATGAGTATCCATAAGCAACGAAAATTCAACGAGTCGGAGACGCTCTATAAATATTTCGACTTCTGATGGTTTCCCTCGATACAATGAGGGCACACAAGGTATATGCTCTTCGTTTTGTCCTCTAAATAGATATGAATAGTATGGCTCAGCTGGAACAAGCATCTTCTCGTCAGAGTCTTTGTCTAAAGCCACAATTTCAAATGTGTCGGGCTTAGGGGCGAATAAATCATTATTCACATCTGTTCGCTCGTAAGAGAATTTGTAAGTACTTATATATTTGGAAATTGCAGCTTTTAGCTCTTTGATATTTTGATAGATCATAATTTCATTATCTATAGTTTTGTTCTAAATTATATTTTTTATTCAAAGTTAGTGGAGTGGGGCTTTGTGGTTGAACTCGGCTATTGTACGAAGCTTTTGTGTCTCTTACTTCTCTCTGAATATGGGTTCTATTTGGTCTTATACCACCATATACCTCGTATATTTATGCTTATTTACAAAGATATAAAAAATGTCGCATTATTGCTAGCTGTAGGATATTTTCGTCAGAGGCAATTAAGGTATGCACTTTCACCCCTCCCTTCTTCTTGCCTCTTTTCGGGTCGCGTCCAGCTCCTTTGAGTATTTGCTTGAAGAGTGTTATGGTTGTAGAGTCCATAATATAAAGCTTTTGCTCGTTTTTAGGACGGCTGTCCGATAAAAATTGTATATTTGCTCATAGGTAATTTATGTTTTTGCGAATTAAAATTAACCTAAAAAGGGCTGATTTCCTATGATTTGGAAATCAGTCATAATTTTTGTTGCTCAAATTTTTTATCGGACAGTACTAAAATAAATTATGAGGGTGATTAACACTTATTAACCACCCTCATAACTATCATAAAATATATAGATATATCCTAAACCTAACTATTCGTTATTAGGATTCGCCGACACATGCGCTTCGAATAGACTCTTTAGCTCTGCTAACTTCTCTGGATTTGAGGCGATTAGGTTATTACCCTCCGAAATATCCTCTTTGATATTAAACAACTCTGGCTCGTCGGCTTTACCGCCCTTACCCGAGAATGGCAAGTAGATCCAATCCCCCTTGCGTACACCTATTACACGTCCGTTGTTCACATACACATATTCATCTAACCCCTTTGTTTTCTTTGGGTTCGAGATGAATTTAGATATATCTTGACCATCTACACGATGCGTAACCTTGCCTCCAGCATAGCCTACAAATGTTGGCAAGAAATCAATACTTCTCACAACAGCATCACTAACCGTACCTTCGGGAATTGTACCTGTCCACTTCATGACACATGGAACGCGCACGCCACCATCATAGTACAAGAACTTACCACCACGAAGAGGATCTGAGCTTCCGCCCTCCTCCTTCTTTTGCAACCATGGCCCATTGTCGGAGGTGTAGATAATGAGTGTATTTTCAGACAATCCAGCTTCGTCCAACGCGTCGAGCAATCTTCCGATATTCCAATCCAACTCCTCGATACAGTCACCATACAAACCTCTAGCACTCTTACCCTTAAATTGATCCGAAGCATAGAGTGGAATGTGTGGCATAGCAGGTGTTATGTATGTAAAAAATGGAGTCTCCGCATCACCATTCCTAGTCACAAACTCAATTGCGCGGTCGAAATATTTGCGCGTTAGAGTTGTTTGATCTACAGGATATTCGATAATCTCATTACCTTCAACGAGAGGTACTTTATAGTGAAGATCTTGTTTGCGAGCATTTCCGATACCTCCTTTAGTAGTTTTTCTTTGAGCCTCCTTAGCCTTTTCGAGATCCCATCCTTCGCCAAAGAGAACCTTATCTGCAAAGGTTTGGTGTGCACCGATAAACATATCATTGCTAAATGGAATACCATAGAAGTGGTCAAACCCTTGGTCACAAGGCATATGACCTTGAGTGTCGCCTAGGTGCCACTTTCCGATACATGCAGTTGTGTAACCCTGCTCTTTGAGCATCTCGGCAATTGTAATTTGATCGCAAGGCATACCATCTTCGTTTGGCCAAAAGACTTTTGGTACTCCATTACGCGAGTTCAACACACCCGTTAGCAATCCTGCACGCGATGCACTCGATACTGATGATGTTTGGTAAAAATCTGTTAGGCGCATACCCTCGGCGGCCATTTTGTCGATAGCTGGAGTTTTGATAAGTGGCGAGCCATAGCATCCCAAATCTTGGTATCCTTGGTCATCCGCCATTATGACGATAATATTAGGTTGCTTTGACTTTGCGACAAGCGTAGTTGAGCACGCCACGAGTGGCAGTGTCAATAATAGTTTGGTTGGTTTCATATTTTATAGGTTTAACGATGTAACAAAGATAAAAAAAATAGTTTTAACGCACTATTACTTTACATTAAAACTATAATTTTTTTACTCTTTGATCCAGCAATTTTCGATCACTCCCATATACATCACATGGTCGCCACCATGACCTGCGCCATACCATTTATTATATATATCTTTGTCGATAAAATTCTCCTCGGGCATCGTTTGCGAAAATATCTTGCGACACTCGATTACTACCCTACCTTCGGCAAATGTTGGATTACCTAGTTCTGTAAAGATTGGGGTTACCTCGGCGAGTTGCGCTTTGTCGTTGTCGCGACCCGACATTTTACCAAATATTATGTGAGCATCTTTTTTTGACGAATCCAACACCGTGAGTGTGAAGTGAGTAGATGATTCTATAAACTCATAAGTGTAGCGTTCGGGACGTACAAAGATTGTCGCAATAGGTTGGTTGCTATAAAAACCTAGTGACCCCCAACTTGCGGTCATAGCGTTTGATTTTTGAGGAGTTCCTGCCCCGATCAACATCCAATCCCCACCGATTAGTTTTATTGCATTGTCGGTCAACTCCTTGGGATCTATCTTCTTGAAATTTTCCATGTTGTTATCTTTGATTGTTTATTTTTATCTATTATTCCAAAATCGAGAGGTTATATCGCATGGTTCACCATCTACTATTTTATACATTCTTTGATTTGTTGAAGGAGAGTTAAGCCCACCACAAGACTCTCGATAATCACCTAATTTTATGTAGTTTAGAGCTTTCATATTGCGTGGCATTTGGTTTCTCCCCGAATACCATGCACTCTTTAGTCCAAATCGTTGTTGTACAAATTCGCCCAAATATTCGATCTGCGAAGGGTCGGCATCGCCACCCATAAAACAAACGCATGTAATTGAACTACGATATTGCTCGACGAGTGATGTAAGGCTCTCTTCGGAGAGTTCATGCCCTACATCTTCGATCAAGTGTATAGAGTGACATCCAGGGCACCTATTAGGGCACCCCGAGATATTCAAAGCTAACGACACTTCATCGGGAACCTCCTGAAAAACAATATCGTAACTAACAAACTTAATCACCCCTACAAAACAATTATTGTGCATTGTCTGCTCCAGCATAATATCTCTGTGATGCCTCTACTTTGCGAGGTGCCGAGAAGTTACTAACCCTCTTCATATAACCAATGATGCGTGTCATAAAGTCGATATTTGTACTCTTGCAATGTGGGCACTCCTTCAAATAACGCTTATCAATGGTTCCGCACTCATTACAAATCGTATTTGGGATATTGAATGTAAAGTAGTTACACCCCTCGATAGCCGCCGTGCGCAACAATGCACGATATTGAGGTTGCGACAGGTGCTCCGACAAATTCATATGCAAAGCAGATCCTCCCGTGAGGTGGTCGATATATTTACGACCATGTAAACGGAACTTATCAGCGATATTACACTTCTCATCTTCAACCACATAGAAGTAACTATTGTAGCAATCGCGTGGCACAACGAAACCATCTTCGCGATCCCACTTAGCGTGTTTTACTCCCACATTTTCAGCTGGGATCATCTCGCAATTAAACATCACATCCTTTGATCTATACTTTTTGTTGTATGTTTCGATAAGACCCAAAATCTCTTGTACAAATGTCACATAACGCTCATTATCTGATATTTCGATACCCATAAACTCCGCAGCCTCCACAAGTCCATTGACTCCTATTGTGAGGTATTGGCGCTTCATATTGATATATCCAGCGTCGAAAAGCGGAAGCATACCCTTAGAATGTAACTCCTTAAGATTCTCGTTGTAAGCTACTTGAACTTGATGCACAAGGTTTACAGTCTCCTCCAATGCTTGGAGGTATGGGATATTTGTACGAACAGCGTGTTGGATGCAGCGATTGAGGTTAATTGTAAGCACACTCTTTGATCCTGTCGATACGCCTCCTGCACCCAATGTATAGCTAAATCCATTATCTTGGATCTCGTTACGAAGTCTGCAACAGCTACTTAGCGAATCGGCATTGTCACTCATATATGTAAAGAATGAGTGCCCCTCCGCCAACATCTCTGCAACGAAATCACCATACTCCTTATCTTTAACATCTCCCTCCTCGGCAAGCAAAGCCATAGTCTCAACAGGGAAGGTCAAAGGGGTTTTGTTGCGCTCGGCATTGAACCACTTCATAAATCTCTTTTGCAACCACGACAATGACTCCCAATCTGGTTTTGATCCATCGGGGAAGATAAACTCACCAAACAGACTCTCGAAATAGAACTTATCGTAATAAGCAATATTCCAGAACACTGCTTGGAAGTTGCGCGCTCCCGTAGGTTGATTTATAGAGTAAACAATTTGCTCAAAACAATCGGTAATCATCTTATCTATAGTGCGTTGACGAGCCGAAAGATCTACAATCTTGTCAGCCTCCTTGTAATACTCTGCACCATACTCCAATGCAACAAAGTAGTTGAGATACATCAAAAACTCGGGCGTAGCACACGCACCACTCAACATACTCGACACAATGAAAACCATATTTACAAAACCTCCACAAAACGATTTGAGATTAGATGGAGCCTTAGAGTTTCCGCCAATAGATGTTGTTCCGCTAAGTAACCATGGGTACATCGTGATCGAAGCGCAATAGTTCGCCAAAGATGTCTCATCATTCTTATAAATGAAGTGGTTGTTGAGCATATTCACATACTTGTCCGACACCTCTTTGCCATACATATCCTTAATTCGATCCGTAAGCAGACGACGATTCAAGCGAATGAATCCCGACTTTGGAAGCTCCCCGATAAGTGTAGCGATATTCTTCTTATCGACATTTGCATTTGCATCATATTTACTGCCTGTTGCAGCATTTTCGGCATTGCAATAGTTGATAAGAAATTGCAATCTATCACGAGTGTCACGATCCTCGGTGTGTTGTTGACGATAAAGCATAAATGACTTAGCTACAGCGAAATACTTCTCCGCCATAAGCGAGATTTCCACTTGGTTTTGGATCTCCTCTACGGTCATTTCATTTTTAAGCTCCACGCGGCTTAGGATTTGTGCCAAATCGTCGTTGGTAGCATACCCTCCTACCGAAAGGAATGCTTTACGGATAGCATTTTTAATTTTGTCGATCGAAAAATCGACCTTCTCGCCATCGCGCTTTAGGATGTACATCTCTTTTTTATTTTGCATCTTAGTAATAGAAAAATCTCTACGTTTTTATTTTTTAACGTCACAAAGATAGAGATCATCTATGCTTTTTATGTTATTATCTTCGATAAGTTATTCACAACTTATTGACACCTATTATCGACGTGCACATAGACACGCAAAAAAAATTTGGCTGATTTATTTTTTTTGTGTAAGTTTGTTGTATGACTGTACTTTTTAATGAAATAATATTTGGTCCCGTGCGCTCAAGGCGCTTGGGTATATCTTTGGGTGTTAACCTTTTATCCTCTTTTTCAAAGATCTGCAACTTTGATTGCATATATTGCGAATGTGGTTGGAATGCCGACAATCGAGGATCGGAGGGGTTTAATTCACCCGAAGATGTTCACAACGCTTTGGAACAAAGATTATCGCAAATGAAGGCTGATGGAGAGCTCCCCGATGTAATAACTTTTGCAGGTAATGGAGAACCTACCCTCAATCCTCATTTCGAACAAATTATAGATGACACAATATCGCTTCGCGACACATATGCCCCCAATGCCAAAGTATCGGTGTTGAGTAATGCAACGATGCTCGACCGCGAGAGTGTTGTGCGAGCTCTTAAACGTGTCGATAACAACATCTTAAAGCTAGATTCCGCAATTAATTCAACCGCTTTGTTGATGAACAATCCTCAATCACCAAGCTACTCCGTAGATCGAGTTAAGGAGCAAATGAAACAATTCGATGGCGATTTAATCGTGCAAACAATGTTTCTTCGAGGCACCATAGATGACACCCCTATCGACAATACAACTCCCGAAGAGGTGAGTGCATGGATCGATGCAATCAAAGAGATTGCACCCAAACAGGTGATGATATATTCGATTGATCGAGACACCCCTTGTCACACAATCTCGAAGGTTGATCGAGAGGAGCTATTGGCAATTGGTGCCAAAATCGAAAAGTTGGGCATTGCATGTTCAATTGCCTAAGAATTTAATGTTCGATTGCAAATATATTAATAAAAATATTAATATATCAAGAGTGTAATTATTGATACGAAGAGTGTAATGATAAATATAACAGACAAAAGTCAATGTTGCGGATGTGAAGGATGTGTGCAAATTTGCCCAACTTCGTGCATATCATTTAAAGCTGACAATGAAGGATTTAGATACCCTAAAGTTGACACTTCGAGGTGTAGTAATTGTGGATTATGCGAAAAGGTATGCCCCGTTATCCACAAAGGCTCTACGATAAAACCACTCGCCATATATGCCGCCAAAAACCCCAATGAGCAGATCCGCAAGGAGAGTTCATCGGGAGGAGTATTTACGCTCCTTGCTGAGCAGACAATAGATCAGGGAGGTGTGGTTTTTGGAGCTAAGTTCAATCAAGAGTGGAACATCGAACACTCATTCACCACAACAAAAGAGGGGTTAAAACCTCTCCGCGGATCGAAATACACACAGAGCAGAATCGGAAGATCTTACATCGAGGTAAAGGAGTTTTTAATCCAAGGCAGGCAGGTTCTTTTTTCGGGTACACCATGTCAAGTAGCTGGACTTAAAAAGTTCTTGCGCAAAGAGTATGACAACCTTACGTCTGTAGAGATTATTTGCCATGGAGTCCCATCACCACGAGTATGGGATCTATATAAAAATGAGCTACTTAGGGTAAATGGAGCATCGAAGTTCAACAACATAAACTTTAGGGATAAATGTGTAGGATGGAATCTATTTAGCTTCCGTGCAGAACTCCAAACCCCTTCGGAGGTGAAGATGGTGTCGATGCCATTTCCCCGAAATCCATTTATGCGTGGATTTCTCAAAGAGCTCTTCAACCGCCCTGTGTGCCATAGTTGTCATGCAAAATCATCGAGGAGCGGAGCAGATATTACCATCGCCGATTTTTGGGGCATCGAGAGAGTATCACGCAAATTTGCCGACGACAAAGGTGCCAGCATGGCGATAATCAACACCCCCAAAGGTGCTAAAACATTCGACACTCTGCAACTGGAGAGTCAAAAGGTCAAACGATCAACTATCCAACGCACATATTTCAAACCCACTAAAGCCAACCGAAATAGAGAAAAATTCTTCGAGGCGCTCGACTCTGCGCTCGCAATGACCGACGAAGTGGCTATCACTCCTTTGATTAATGCAAACACCAAACCGACACTTCTCAAGAAATTTACACGTTCACTAAATAAATTTTTCACCTCTCTTATCAAACGATAAACCAATGAAAATATGCATATTAACTCAACCTCTAAACTTCAACTACGGAGGAGTCCTACAAGCGTATGCTCTGCAAAGAGTCCTTCGCGAGGCAGGATATGATGTATCGACCGATAGATTTGGCGCTAGATTGAAGTTACCTATGAGTGAGAGAATTATGCGATTTGGATTCCATACATGGAAAAGATACATATGTGGTTATAAGCTATTTAACCCCTTTAGATTTTTATTTTGTGGGCTGAATCGCCACGATGAATATGCACAGATATGTGTGAATATTGAGCGATTTATAAGCCAACAAATCAAGTGTGTAGATTTTTTCGAGGGACGATGTGCTCCAACCTCGCAGGAACTTAATAAATATGATCTATTGGTGGTGGGAAGCGATCAAGTTTGGAGAGCGGTATATAGCTACCTCCCTGCATATTTTTTATCCTTTACGCAAAACATCAACATCAAACGCATAGCATATGCAGCATCATTTGGTGTCGACAATATAGATGATTACAACGGCTCAATTCGCTCTAAGTGTGGTGAATGGCTCAAAAAATTTGATGGCATATCGGTGCGCGAAGAGTCAGGATTAGAGATATGCCACAAAGAGTTTGGCGCAAAGGCTGAGTTGGTTCTCGACCCAACAATGTTACTCAATATGGAGGATTATTTAGATCTTATAAAATCTCACAACACTTATCACAACACACCCCCAAAAGATCAAACGTTGATGAACTATATACTCAACGAAGATACCATGCGCAACGAAATAACCAACCAAATAGCATCAAAACTCTCCCTCACTCCACTAAACATTATCCCTCACGGTGTGTTTGATCGACGCACCAAAGATCTCAAAGATTGCACTATGCCATCTATAGAGGAGTGGTTAGCAGGATTTCGTGATGCAAAATTTGTCGTAACGGACTCTTTTCATGGTGCGGTATTTTCGATTATATTCAACACCCCATTTGTAGTTATTGACAACCGAGGTAGAGGCTCTGCAAGATTCACATCGTTGTTAAAAATATTTGACCTCGAAAGCAGATTAATCTCTTCTGCTGACCAAATCAACGACTCCATTTTCGAACCTATCAATTGGCAAAAGGTAAATGATACACGCCTCAAATGGAGACAAAAATCTCTCCACTTCCTCTCTTCAAACCTACGTTAAACTACAACCAAATAATACAATCCACCGCCTTACCACCGATTTCGGCTGGTTGCCATAGATCGTTGGGTAACTCAAAATAAGCCTCAGCTACTGCCTTGGCAAAGTTTTCGTTTTTACCCTTCCACACAACATCAACCTTGCCGATATCTCCGCTCCGACCAAGCACAATTCGAATATCAACACTACCTATGTTGGGTTTATTATCCATAGCTAATTTTTCGACCGCACGACCAATTAGCGATCGTTTATAGGCATTTAGAGAGGCGTTATTGTAGGTTGGAAGTTTGTCGACAAAGGCTACATTTACCAAAAAACCACCTTCGATAGAGCTATTTACACTTTGAGCAAATGAATCTTCGCTCCATGTTGTAGACCATGTTTTGAGAGCTTTATATCCCGATTTTGCGAAACTATACTCATATCGCACAGCCTCACCATCAATAGTTGCAGGCGTTAATTTAGGTAACTCATCGAGAGCATGCCTGATGTTTTTAATTACCTCTTTATTTGAAGTTGTGGTTATGGTGTAAGAGATCGAACCATCCCTCTCGTGAATGAATTTGTTGAATGGTACACCCTTTTTCTTGAAATCATAACCCTCTACATTGTTTAATTTTTCGAACATCAAATCTAAATACTCCGCATATGTTCCCCCTCCAATAATTTGTGGCGAGGTCTCAGCAGTGCGGAAATTATGAATGTGATTTTTGTGATATTTATAACTCCCATTCGTGGGATCATCACCTCTCTTAGCAAAAACACTATATTCCAAACGATTATACTGAGTTGCAGTAGTGAAAGATGGCACCGCTGCATAGAAACCAGTTGTGAGAGGAGTTCCATTTAGCGAGTAGGCAGAGATATTCTTAACCACAACATCGACACTTTGGGGGATAGAATAATTAACACTAGGAATATCTATGTTTTTGTATTTATAGCTAAAATATGATGGAGTTGTCCTTTTTGTGACATAACTAGTTCGCTTTGCCGCGCTATTTGCATCGACATCAAAACCAACTGCAAAGGAGGCTTTGTAGCGCACAGCTTCGCCATCTTTGAGGGCTGGAGTTAATTTTGGCGCAGAATTTACCTTTCGTCGCACACGCCTCGCTAGCCCTTTGAATGTCTCATTCACAATCTCGACATTCGAGATTGAACCATCTTGCTCTACCACAAATTCAACCTCCGCAACGGCAGAGACTCCTGCACGAAAGACATCGTTTGGGATTTTTATATTGTCGCGAATATGATAGATCAAATGGTCGATATTTTTGCCTTTGAATTTTGGCTCAACATCGACCTGAGCGTGCAATTCATCGGGGCTGATATATTGTATTTTTTTAGCTTGTGCTGTTGTTACAAGCGCAAGGAGTGCTATAAGTGGTAGTAGTTTCATAACTTTTTAATTTACAAAGATGGGTATTCTTTTGTAAAATAGTTATTATATACAACATTTCCAAATATTTTATCATATATATATATTGACGCACTTTAGCACACTTTTATGCCAATAAGAGATCTACCCTCTTTCACTAAGCTCTAACCAACGCATTGTGAGCTCGTCGATTTGGTCGATTAACTCTCCTATGAGGTTTGATTTTGCCGTTAAGTCATCGACACTCAAAGTTCCGCTACTTAGCTCCGCCTCCAAATCTGCCTTTTGTTGCTCCAATTCGGGGAGTTGCTTTTCGATAGATTCAAACTCTCTTTTTTCGTTGAATGAGAGTTTATTAGTTGGTGCTTTTTCTCGCTTTTGTGGTGCTACGGGCGGTGTTGCCACCTTTTGCTTTTGAGCCTCTTCATCTTGGCGCTTTAAATCTCGCCACACCAAATAATCGCTATATGATGATGGGAAATCCTTCACTCGCCCCTCCCCTTGGAAGATCATCAAGTGGCTCGCAACCTTATCCATAAAATATCTATCGTGCGACACGACGATCACACAACCCGAAAACTTCTCCAAATAATCCTCCAACACCTGCAACGTCATAATATCCAAATCGTTAGTAGGCTCATCGAGAATCAAAAAATTAGGGCTCGTCATCAATACCGTACACAAATAGAGTCGTCTGCGCTCTCCTCCGCTCAACCTTCCAACGAAATTATGTTGCACTTTGGGCTCAAACAAAAAAAGTTGCAAAAGTTGTGATGCAGTGAGTTTGCGTCCATCCCCCATATCTACACTATCCGCTATGCGCGATACCACATCCAACACCTTATCATTGTCGTTGAACTCGATGCCCGTTTGCGAATAATAGCCAAATCTAACTGTTTGACCTATATCTATTTTACCACTGTCGGGAGCCACTTCACCCATCAACATTTTGAGGAATGTAGATTTTCCGACTCCATTTTCACCGACGATTCCCATCTTCTCATACCTCGAAAATAGATAGCTGAAATCCTTAAGCAGAATCTTATCACCATAACTTTTGCATAGATCCTCGACCTCGAAGATCTTCTTGCCGATATAGGTCGATTTCATATCGATCTTAACGCTTCCTTGGTCGCGTTCGCGCTTCAATCGCTCCTCCAGATCATAGAAGCTCTCGATTCTTGACTTTGCCTTTGTGGCACGTGCTTGAGGTTGGCGACGCATCCAATCCAACTCCTTGCGAAACAGATTCAGATCGCTTTCGCGTTGTTGAGCAGCAGCTAATTTTCGCTCCTCTCGCTTTTCGAGATAGTAACTATAATTTCCTCTATACGAGAACATTTGATGCTCATCAATTTCCAAGATACGGTTACATACTCGATCCAAAAAATATCTATCGTGCGTCACCATCAGTAGCGCCATACGACTATGTGTCAAGTACTCCTCCAACCACATCGTAACATCCAAATCAAGGTGGTTAGTTGGCTCATCGAGGATCAAAAGTTCAGGTTCGTTGATAAGTGCATTTGCCAATGCAACGCGCTTTAGTTGCCCTCCTGAAAGGTGTCCAACGAGTTTATCATACTCATTGATTTTGAGTTGCGAAAGGATCTGCTTCACCTTCGATTCGTAATCCCACGCATGGTGTGCATCCATCTCTGAAACAGCAGTTTGGATCCTATCATCGTCGCCCGATAACATAGCAACCTCGTATCTCGAAATCACCTTCAACACCTCTGCTTCGCCCCTAAAGCAAGCCTCCAAAACGGTTATATCTGCTGGATAGTCAGGCTCTTGAACTAGATATGCGGTGCGCAGATCACGTCTATATGTTATGGTGCCCCCTTCATAATCGTCACCTCCCGATATGATATTGAGCAACGTGCTCTTGCCCGCGCCATTTCGCGCGATGAGCCCCACTCTTTCGCCTTCGCCCACAGTGAAGCTAAGGTTCTCGAATAGGGTCATATCGCCATAGCTCTTCGCCAGACCCTCAACTTGCAGATAGTTAACCATGTGGATTAAAATTCAGATGTAAAGTAGAACTTAATATTCTTGAAATTCTCTTGCGCCAATGCAAGACCATAACTTGTGTCTGCCAAGAAAACATCGCGACCATGTTTATCGACCGCCATATTTGTATGTTTTCTGCGCTTGAAATCAGCCAATTCAGCCGCGTTATCGCTCTCAATCCAGCACGCCTTATATATCGAAATTGGCTCCCATCGACACGCTGCACCATACTCATGCTCCAAGCGGTATTGGATCACCTCGAATTGCAGAGCACCCACTGTGCCGATGATCTTACGACCATTCAAATTCGATGTAAACAACTGTGCTACACCCTCGTCCATAAGTTGGTCTACACCCTTAGCGAGTTGCTTAAACTTCATAGGGTCAGCATTTTCGATATATCGGAATTGCTCGGGAGCGAAGGATGGAATACCCGTAAACTTCAACTTTTCGCCCTCTGTAAAGGTGTCTCCAATCTTGAAGTTTCCTGTGTCGTGGAGTCCCACGATGTCACCTGGAAATGCCTCGTCGATGATTGACTTCTTCTCTGCCATAAAGGCTGTTGGCGACGAGAACTTCATCTGCTTACCACTTCTTACGTGCAAGTAATTTTTGTTACGCTCAAATTTGCCCGAACATATCTTCATAAAAGCCAAGCGATTGCGGTGATTAGGATCCATATTTGCGTGGATCTTAAACACAAAACCTGTCAACTTTGCCTCCTGCGGATCAACCTCTCTCGACTCTGTTGGCGCCATGCGTGGCGATGGCGCTACATCTATAAAACAATCCAGCAACTCTCTGACTCCGAAGTTATTAACTGCCGAACCAAAGAACACAGGAGCAACATCTGCACCCAAATATGCCTCACGATCGAATGGTTCATAGACACCCTCAACGATTTCAATATCTTCACGCAATTGATCTGCATATCTCTTGTCTATATAATCATCCAAATCTGGAGTCGAAATATCGTCAATCTCAACTATCTGAGCCTCAGCGGTTTGTCGCTCATCCGACGTAAACAGAGAGAGCTTATGGTCATACAAATTATATACACCCTTAAATGTTGGGCCACTCGAAATTGGGAACGACAATGGGCGCACATGGATCTGCAACTCCTTCTCGATCTCGTCCAACAGATCAAATGGATCTTTACATGGGCGGTCGCACTTATTCACAAAGACGATAACTGGCGTTTTACGCATACGACACACATTCATCAACTTCAACGTCTGCGACTCCACACCCTTCGCACCATCAATCACAATGATTACCGAATCCACCGCCGTAAGAGTGCGGAAAGTATCCTCCGCAAAATCTTCGTGACCTGGGGTATCAAGGATATTGATCTTGGCACCACGATACTCAAATCCCATCACAGAGGTTGCCACCGAGATTCCTCTCTGTCTCTCGATCTCCATAAAGTCGGAGGTTGCCCCCTTCTTAATTTTGTTGCTCTTTACAGCTCCTGCAACGTGTATCGCACCTCCAAAAAGGAGGAGTTTTTCGGTGAGGGTTGTCTTTCCTGCATCTGGGTGGGCAATTACCGCAAAGGTTCGGCGGCGCGTTATCTCTTCTTGTAGTGTCATCTATATTTATTACTAATTGTTGCGTGATATATTAATTATTTCTTGGGGTAATCTATATTGTAGTGCAGTCCGACAGACTCTTTGCGTTTGCCTCCTTGTTTGATCGTGAGGTATGCCACAGCGATCATATTGCGAAGTTCGCACAATTCGCGGTTGGGGGTTGTTTTGTTGTACAGCTCCTCTGTTTCGTGCCATATAGTCGATAGGCGTACCATAGCTCTTTCGAGACGCAAATTAGAGCGAACAATGCCGACATAATTCGACATAATTTGTTGTAGCTCCTTGCGGTTTTGAACCACCAACACCATCTCCTCGGCAGAGGATGTCCCCTCGAAATCCCAATCTGGAATACCCTCTTGGATCTCTATTTTATCGAGCTTCGTTGCTATGTGTTTTGCCGCTTGATCGGCATATACCAACGCTTCGATAAGCGAATTTGACGCTAAGCGATTTGCTCCATGCAGACCTGTACATGAACTTTCGCCAAGTGCATACAACCTCTTGATTGAGGTGGCTCCATTTGTATCGACCTTCACTCCTCCACAACAATAATGCGCTGCAGGGGTCACTGGGATCATATCACGTGTGATGTCGATACCTATTGATTTACACTTTTCGTAGATATTAGGGAAGTGATTCTTGGTTGCCTCAGCATCTTTGTGTGTAACATCCAAATATACGAACTCTTCGCCCCTAATCTTCATTTCGTGGTCGATACTTCTAGCCACAACATCACGCGGTGCCAAAGATTTCATGGGGTGATATTTATCCATAAATTCTTTGCCATTTTGGAGGCGTAATATTCCACCAAAGCCTCTCATCGCCTCTGTAATAAGGAATGATGGGTGCTCCGATGGGTTATACAATGATGTGGGGTGAAACTGTATAAACTCCATATTTTCGTTCTGTGCCTTAGCTCTATGACACATTGCAATTCCATCTCCTGTCGCCACATCGGGGTTAGTCGTTGTGTGGTATATATGACCACAACCTCCCGACGCAACAATTGTAAACTTAGCCAACATTGTCTCGATGGCATTCGTTTCAAGATTTAGGACATAGGCACCAAAACAAGCCAATCCTCTAGTGTGGCGCGTGACAAATTCGCCCAAGTGGTGTTGGGTCAAAAGGTCGATGGCAAAATGGTTTTCGAGAACTTTGATACGTGGATGGCTTTTGACTGACTCCACAAGTGCGCGTTCGATCTCGGCTCCTGTTAAATCTTCATAGTGCAAAATCCTATGCTCCGAGTGACCTCCCTCGCGATTTAGCTCAAAACGACCATCTTCTGTTTCGTCAAATCGTGTTCCCCACTTAATTAAGTCGGCTATGAGTTCGGGAGCGCGACGCACCACCAAATCTACCGCCTCGGGATCGCATTTTCCTGCTCCGCAGGTGATTGTATCTTCGATATGTTTCTCGAATGTATCTGGCTCATACGTCACAGAGCATATTCCACCCTGCGCATAGTTTGTATTACATTCATCTATTCTACCCTTTGTGACGATTGTAACATCACCCATTTCGGCAGCCTTTAGCGCAAAGCTAAGTCCTGCAACTCCAGAGCCTATGACTAAATAATCGCTCTTCATTATATTTGTGTGTTTGGTTAGTATGTACTGTAGTAACTTTGGCTCTTATCATATTTAAGATCCGAAAGTGATGATGCTCGAACTCCAATATTGAAGCTCCAACTTTTGTAGTATCCAAATGGGATCCACGAAAATGACATTTGCCAACAGTGCAAATCTCGCGATATTGATACTGATGAAGTTGTCAATTCTCTATTCTTAATATCGTATCCTCCACTAAATGTTATACCTGTTTTACTCGTCAAATTCACCGAGCCATTGAATCCCACCGACTGTGTTACATTCTTTTGATAACCCGTAGTTCCATTGTTTGTATAGCTTATGGAGTAACTAATCACATAATTGAATCCAAAGTTCCACGGTATAGAGAAATCATAGTATGATTGCGACATATATTGTCGTCTCAACAGCGGATCCATCTCTCCATAAGGGTCGTAAAATGGATTTGCGTATTCGGGAGGAACCGTAGTTATATCATTCAATACAGGCTTACTCTTATCGGTTGCAGAGCGGAAAGTATAACCATATGACCAACTCGTGCTTGTGATACGTCCTGGGAAGAATAATTTATCATACCTCACACCCTCGGGTGTAACTCGATATGGATCCAGCGTGAGCGATAAGCTAACACCAAAGTTATTCATAATAGTTGTGCGGAACGACACAGGGATTGTCGACAACTTCATAGAGTCTGCTAAGAAGTTATATGATCCGCTTATGCTCAATTGGTCGATCAAAGAGACCTTCTTCACACCCGTTGTATCTCGCTTAGATTTAACCTTCATCTCTAGGGTTTGTGACAAAGCGAATGTCATCGCCATACTCTTTCCAGACGATGGCACTCCATATGCGTTATCGGAGAATGGAGAGTATGTCGTTGTTCCTCCCAACGAGTCAGATTGTACTGTTTGGTAATATCCATATTTTTGTTGCGAAAAATCGGGTGCATATGACATACCTACAGTTGGGGTGATTGTGTGGCGAACCGCTTGGAGTGGATTGTTCTTACTTTTAGCTTGAAACATACCATAAACTGTTGTCGAAGCTGACACACTTGTTGTGTAGTTATATAGGCGATAAAATCCATATTTAGGATCTAGCTCCAACTTTTCATTATTGACAGGATCCCACACTTGGTCAAACTTCTTGAAATACCATCTTTCGGTATAGTTAAACGAAGGCGAGATATTGATATAGTTAAACAAGCTAAACGAAGCCGATACAGGTATGGAGTGTTGAATACCATTCTTCATACCATCCAATGTCTCGCGCGTAAAGACCTCCGACTCCGTAGTTGTAACAGAGTTTGTCAATTTACCTGTATAGGTCATCGAGATCTTCTCCCACCACTTCTCCTCACCCAAAGTCTCTTTGCGTTTGAAGGGGTAGAATCTCGACACACTCACAACCGCCGTGGGGAATGTCAATGATATAGCCTCTGTTTCGGAGTTTTGCGAAGCAGATAAACTCGACGACAACGACACATTGTTCCAACTCTTTGAGTATGAAATCGAAGAGTTCGTTTGAGTCGAAAGCATATCATCGAGAGTTGTAGCTGAATATTTACTATATCCACTTGTTGCGAAGTTTACCGATGCAGAGAATGTCGATGTCGGGTTAGCCTTAGAATCTTGGGAGTGTGACCATTGAATCTTAGATGCTGTTTGCTCTATATAATCAGCCTCGCCCTTATCTCCAGTCTTTATGATAGAGTAACTAACATCAAAGCTACCACTATATTTATAGCGCTTAACATAGTTCGATGCTGCACTAAGGCTCCACGAACCATAAGAGTAGATACTACCCGTAAGTGCCAAATCCATATGGTCACTAAGTGTAAAGTAATAACCCAGATCCGAAAGGAAGAATCCCCTAGATCCATCTTCACCATACGAGGGCATCAAGAGTCCCGATTTTGGGCCACTACTAATAGGGAAAAATCCCTCTGGAATACCCAAAAAGTAGATCGGCACATCCTCCATAACCAAATAAGCGGGACCTGTAACCACCTTTTTATCGGGAATAACCTTCGCTTTGGTCATCGCCAAATAGAAGTGAGGGTGATCCGTATGTTCGCAAGTTGTGTATTTTCCGCCACGAATGTTAAACGAGTTATCTGGCATCTTCTTCACATCTTGTCCAACCAACCAACCT
The DNA here is from genome assembly GCA_047173645.1 of Rikenellaceae bacterium. GTDB lineage: Bacteria > Bacteroidota > Bacteroidia > Bacteroidales > Rikenellaceae > Alistipes. The sequence goes on along the minus strand of JBCQUZ010000011.1, from coordinate 15,388 downwards.
TCACCCTCTTGGGTTGCGACACCTTTAATCTTAGCCTTTTCGGAGGTGAAGTTATAGGTGATAGTATCCATCGTGTAGGATGTTCCATTATCTATAAATTCTGGCTTAGTAACCACCGCTTCGTTTTGAACCGTATCTACGCCTCCATAGGCATAGACTTCGTTGGTGGTCATATCAATCTCCATATAATCAGCCTTCAAGGTCTTGGATTGATAGGTAACAGTACCATCGTCGTAGATATGAACCTTTTGATTTATAACATCATAATAGACCGAATCGGTATTTCTACCAGTCATGATGTCATCCAACATAGCCTTCGATTTACGCGTCATAGTATCTTGACTAGATGTTCCACGACCCAAACTATCTCTATTTAGGCTATCTCGCCCTAAACTATCACGATTCAAGCTGTCTCGATCAACACCATGCCTCAATGAATCTTGATTTGGTAACAATATAGAATTTGCCCCACCCTGCGCTTGGGTCGGTGGCTCTGCTCCGATCACAACTCCTATTGCAATAGAGGCAACGAGTAGAGAAAAGAGATATTTTAAAGTAAATTTGCTCAAAATCTTAAAAAAAATCGTACCTTTGCCGACAAGTCGGCAAAAAACCTATTTTGTATCAGGGGAACCTCCATAAACGGAGTTCTGCCCCATACCTAAGGGGTTATTTCCACTCGACAAAGATAGTAAAAAAACGTATATACTAACTCCTAAATTGTGAAAAACAAACTTTTTTTTAGTTTCTCGCTTCTCATTTTCTTGGCAACCATGCCTCTGTTAACCCTCGTGCCCACTTTTGCGCAAGGGGTTAAGGTAGTCGTTATAGATCCTGGGCATGGAGGTATATTTCCTGGAGCAACCTATAACGGCGTTAAGGAAAAGGAGTTAACATTGGCCGTCGCTCTAAAACTCGGAGCTATCATGAAGGCTGAGCTCCCTCACATAAAAGTGGTCTACACACGCACTACCGACACTGAGCTATCAAGATCTTTGGCTCAAGATCTCCACGCCCGAACCTTGATTGCCAACAACGCATCGGGAGATCTTTTTATCTCGATTCACGCCAACGCCGCATCGAGCCCCTCAGCCTACGGAACCGAAACAATCCTTATGGGTGAAACCTCCGTAGAACAACAACGCAACGAAGCGGCTCTATACACAGCGAACAAAGATCAACTGCTCGATATGTCGAACGAAAAGACAGCAACAATAGTTAGAGCATATATCCAAAACCTACAATTCACCTATGGGCAATATAGCGAAGCATTTGCCCGTTTGATCCAAAAAAATTATGGAGAACAAGGGCGCAAAACAAGAGCTCTCAGATACCAATTAATAAAGGTTCTATATGGAACCGATATGCCATGTGCACTCACCGAAATTGGATTTATGACCAACCCCAAAGAGTTTGCATATATGACATCGCAAAAGGGGCAAAACGAAATCGCACGAGCAATTTTTAATGGCATAAAAGATTATGTCGACATGGTGAACAAAACCATTACTACTACAACCCCTCCTCCCACCTCTACCCCAAAGGTGATACCCACACAAAAGGAGATAACTGCACAAAAAGCGACACAACCAAGTATAGTCAAGGAGGTCTCGAAGGATTCGAAAAAAGATAAGAATCCACAAAGTGGTTTTACGATCCAAATTTTATCATCAAACAAACCGATAAAACTAAACGATTCTATATTCAAAAATTTCAAAAGCGAAGTTTGGGAGAGAGAGGTACCTGGAAATTATAGATACAAATATTGTGTAGGTAAATTTTCAACTCAACAACAAGCTAAAAGCGAATTAAAAAGGGTTCAACAAGGTTTTAAAGATGCCTTTATTACCAGTTACAAATAACAAACACGAATTGATATAGACAACAATCACGAATAATAATATAAAGATATAATTTTAAAAGAGTAATGAAAAAAGAGGTTAGAATAGGCATATTCGCAATCGCCATGATCTGTTGCGCTTGGGCAGGTGTTAAATTTCTTAGTGGCATAGACATCTTCAGCCGAAATGTAGAGTATAAGGCGATGTATGAACAAATTGGAGGTATTCAATCAGCATCAGCTGTAATGATTAAGGGTGTAAAGGTCGGCACAATAACCGATATTGAGTTTGATCCCTCAAACGACAAAAATGTATATCTACAACTAACTATCCAACGCAAATACCAAATCCCTGTGGACTCTAAAGCTAAGATCTCAAGCAATGGACTTATGGGTGGAAAGGTTATCGACATCACCCTAGGAGAGAGCAAAGAGTATCTCGAAGGTGGTGATTATATCCAAACAATCGAGGAGGCAGATCTTTTTGCTATGGCAGGGTCGGAGTTCGAAAACCTCAAAGGTAAACTCGATGAATTGAGCAACGAGCTAAATCGCACACTTCAAAATATCAATACTCTACTTGAGAGCAACAACGAAAATATGAATGGCATGCTCTCGAACCTCAATGGCGTAACTGCAAATCTAAATTCGTTGCTTGACTCAAAGAAAAACGATTTAGGACGTATGATTGGAGGCTTCGCCGATTTTTCGGAGGCACTTGGCAACAATTCCCAAAGAATGGATAGCATCATAATGAATATGATAGCGATTTCGACACAACTAAGCGATGCTAATGTGGGCGAAACTCTTGGTTCAACAGTTGCTGAGCTCAACAAAACACTCGAATCATTGAACTCTACAGAGGGATCTATCGGCAAGATGATGAACGATGAACAGCTGTACGACAACCTCACATCTGCCACCACAAGCCTAGATTCTCTGCTTATGGATTTCAAGGCAAATCCTAAACGATATGTTCACTTCTCACTCTTTGGCAACAAGGAGAAGTAACATAAGAGAAATAATATAAAAAGTTATACCACTATATAAGGGATGATATACCCCAAAAATTTTGAAGATAAGATAGGATTCAGCCGCCTACGCGAACAGGTAGCCTCGAAGTGTACAACCGCTTCGGGCGCTAAGAAGGTTGAGGCTCAGACGTTTTTGTCGTCCGAGCGAGAGATTAATCAAAGACTCATGTTGTGCGACGAGATGCGCACACTACTTCTCATGGAGAGAGAGTTCCCCAACGAAGAGTATGCCGACATAGACGGAGTGTTGGCTAAAATTTCGGTGGATGGAAGTTTCTTGGATGTCGAAGAGGTTGTAATCCTAAGGCGAGGGCTCTCGGCGGTGGATACCACGACCAAATTTATAAATGCAAAGGCTCAAAATGGCGAATACTCAACCCTCCAAAAACGAGGCGAAGGTATCAATTCATTTGGATGGATTGTGTCGCAAATAGACTCTATAGTCGATAGATTCAATAAAATCAAAGACTCTGCATCTCCCGAACTACACGCCATTCGCCGAACGCTCCGCGAGAGAGAATCTCAACTCTCCAAGAAGCTACAACAGGTGCTTAATTCGGCAAAGAGCGCAGGATATATCGACTCCGAAGCACAGATTTCGATCCGCGATGGACGTGCAGTGATCCCCGTAACAGCTGGAAACAAACGCAAGGTGCAGGGATTTATCCACGACGAATCGGCAACAGGAAAGACCGTCTATATTGAGCCCGTTGAGGTGGTGCAAATCAATAACGAACTCAAGGAGTTGGAGTATGCCGAAAGACGCGAAATAGTGAGAATACTCACATCGTTTACCGAATCTATACGCCCCGAACGCGAAACGATGGAGGAGGCGAGCGACTATCTTTCGGATATGGATATGTTGCGCGCTAAAGCGGTGTGGGCTATTGATAATGAATGTATTAAACCTATCATATCGCAAGACGATAGATTGATACTCCGCAGAGCGAAACACCCAATTTTGGCACAAACGCTAAAGAGTCAACGCAAAGATATTGTTCCGCTCGACATGGAACTTGATCGCGCCAAACATATACTCGTGATCTCGGGACCTAACGCAGGCGGAAAATCCGTTTGCCTAAAGACAACTGGTATTGTGCAATATATGTTTCAATGTGGGTTTTTGGTTCCAGCATCCGAAAACTCGGAACTTCCGATTTTTAAATCTATATACATAGATATTGGTGATGAACAATCTATAGACAATGATTTGTCGACCTATTCGTCGCACCTGCTCAATATGAAAAATATGGTGGCTGGGGCATCGAATCGAACTCTTGTGTTGATAGATGAGTTTGGTTCGGGAACGGAGCCAGTGATCGGAGGGGCTATTGCCGAGGCTATACTCGATAGATTGTTGCACAAGGGGTGTTATGGTGTGATTACCACCCACTACTCCAATATCAAATACTATGCGTCGCAAACCGAAGGTATCGCTAATGGCGCGATGACATTTGATGTGCAAAATATTCGCCCTCTCTTTAGATTGGAGATGGGTAAACCAGGTAGTTCATTTGCCATAGAGATAGCTCGCAAGATTGGGCTCTCCGAAGATATTATAAAAGCGGCAAGCGATAAAGTTGGAGGAGAGCATATCAATATCGAAAAACAACTTCGCGAAATTGCTCGCGACAAAAGATATTGGGAACAAAAACGTGACCGCATACGCCAAACAGATCGCAAAGTTGAGGAGCTGGAGCAAAACTACTCCGAACAACTCTCCTCAATCAAGGAGCAACGACAAGAGATCATCGCCAAAGCAAAGGCCGAAGCAAAGGCTCTCATAGCCGAAGCAAACAAACAAATCGAAAGTACGATCAAAACAATCCGCGAAGCACAAGCCGACAAGGAGCTAACACGCCTTGTGCGCAAGGAGTTCGACGACTTCAAAGCTAAAGTAGAGACCTCTGCCGACAACGATAAATCTGAAGAGGTCGCTCGCGAGATGGAGCGCTTAGCTCGCAGACGCGAACGACGCGAGGAGCGCAAGAAAAAGGGTGCATCACAAACAGAGACAACGATTGTGGAGCCACCCAAAAAATTGGAGGTGACAGTTGGTGTCAAAGTGCGAATCGAAGGTCAAGATATGACAGGTACGGTGCAATCTATAAAGGGTAAAAAAGCACAAGTCGCTTTTGGTCAAATACTAACCACTGTGAACATCGATTCATTGACCGTGATCTCCAATGCTGAGGCTAAACGCTCTGCATCGCAAATGGATGCTCCACGAGCAAAGATTTCGGTCGATATATTCTCTCGTAAACTCAACTTCAAAGATAATATTGATGTTCGTGGACAACGAGCTTCGGACGCATTGGAGGCGGTGCAAAACTTTATAGATGATGCTTTGATGGTTGGGGTCGGGTCGGTTGCTATTTTGCATGGCAAGGGAACTGGAGCTCTCAAAGATGAGATCCGCAAATATCTACGTACGATTCCCGATGTGGCGCGTGCTGTGGATGCTCATGCCGATAGAGGAGGAAGTGGAATCACTGTTGTTGAGTTTAATTAATAAAATATAAATTGATCTATGAAATATCTACTCTCTCAAATATCACAAATTTGTGGCGGTGAGCTCTTTGGAGTTGACCGATGGGTGGAGTGTGTAGTTACCGATTCAAGATCTTTTGCGAGTGGCGATGGAAGGTTATTTGTCGCCATGAAGGGGGCAAACCATGATTCACACAAATATATAGATGATATGTTGCACAGAGGTGTGGAGTCATTTATGGTCGAAGATCGAGGTTCGGTTAGGTATGAGGATCGAGATTTGGTTATAGGCGACAAAGGGTCATTTATTGTGGTCGAAAACTCTATTCGCGCGCTGCAACTCTTGGCAACAAACCATAGGAAAACATTCGGCGGAGAGGTGGTTGCTATCACAGGATCGAATGGAAAAACTGTAATCAAGGAGTGGATTGTGCAGAGTGTGCCAAATGGAGTGAAATTGTTTCGTTCGCCAAGGAGTTACAATTCTCAACTGGGAGTGGCGTTGTCAATATTAATGATCGAAGGCGACGAAGATATAGCTGTAATTGAGGCAGGGATTTCGGAGCGAGGCGAGATGTCGAAATTAGTTGAGATGATACAACCTAACATTGTTATTTTTAGCTCAATAGGCGATGCTCACTCCGAAGGATTTAGATCTATTGACGAAAAGATTTGCGAGAAGATGATACTTTGTCGCGATGCTCAAAAATTAATATTTCATAGTGATTACACCGAACTAAAGAACCATCTTCCGAAGATCGAAACTATAGATGCAATAGGGTTCAAAGGGGGTGATTTTGCCGATGTGGCATTGCGACGCAACTCACAAATAGTGGAGGCTTTTTGTTGTGAAATGGGTTATTCTCAACCAAACTTCGAGACTCTACGACCTATTGCAATGCGATTGGAGGTCAGGGAAGGGATCAATGAATCGGTGATAATAAATGACTCCTACAACTCTGATATAAACTCTTTGGGTATCGCAATTGACCAACTTAGATGGGTAGCTTCGGGGCGAAAAACAACACTTATACTATCTGATATATTGCAAAGTGGAACTTCAACTAAAGAACTTTATATTGCTGTATCAAAGATAGTTAAATCATCCGATGTAAATTCAATTATAGGTGTTGGCTCACAAATATCGGCAATGGCAGAGTTGTTCGATTGCGATAAAAAATTCTTCTCGTCAACCGAAGAGCTCCTCTCTAAAATTAGTCGCGACGATTATGCAGGGCGTGCAATACTCCTCAAAGGAAATAGAGATAGTCGATTCGAAAAGATTAGCCACGCTCTTTCGTATAAGAGTCATACGACAACATTAGAGGTTAATTTAGACTCCATGATTCATAATTTCAACTACTTCCGCTCTTTACTTAAACCAAAAGTTAAGCTAACAGCAATGGTTAAAGCATCGAGTTATGGAGCTGGAGATTATGAAATAGCTCAAACACTCCAACATCAAGGGGTTGATTATCTAGCTGTAGCATTTGCCGACGAGGGGCAACGACTTCGCGAAAGAGGTATTACAATGCCGATAATTGTGTTGAATGCAGACGACGGTAGCTTTTCGCAAATGATCGACTATAGATTAGAGCCAGAGATCTATTCAATGCGTTCGCTCGAAGCGTTTGTTTCAACCGTGGATAAGCATGGAGAGAGAGAATATCCCATACATATTAAGTTAGATACAGGCATGCACCGCCTTGGTTTTGAAGAGTTTCAGATAGACGAACTAAACCAAAAGTTGATATATTGCAAAGACATGATAAAGGTTGCATCAATCTTTTCACACCTCTGCACATCGGATATGGCAAATATGGATGACAACACCATATCACAGGTTGAAAGATTCCACAAAATGTGTGACGCAATAAAACAAACACTCAAATATTCGATAATAACCCACATCGAAAACTCTGCAGCAATAGCTCGATTTGCAGATTATCAAGCAGATATGTGTCGCCTAGGAATTGGGTTGTATGGCTTTGGTTGGGGCGAGGGTTTGCGTCCAATATCGACCCTCAAAAGTCGAATTGTACAGATCAAAGAGCTATCAGCAGATCAAACCGTAGGTTACGCTTGCGCAGGGATTCTAAAGCGCAAATCGAGGATCGCGACTATCCCAATCGGTTATGCCGATGGATTGGATAGAGCCTTAGGGTGTGGAAAATGGAGCATGTTGATTAACGAACAACGAGCGCCCATCATCGGTAGAATATGTATGGATAGTTGTATGGTCGACATAACAGATATAGAGGGTGTTAGAGAAGGAGATGAGGTGATAATATTCTCGCCCACAAAGGGAAATACAGCTGAAGATATGGCTAATATTTTGGGGACAATATCCTACGAGGTGCTCACCTCGGTGTCGTCAAGAGTAAAACGTATATATATTAAGGAGTAGAAAACAACAGATGAAACAGAAAGGAACGCTATATTTAATACCATGCCCCATAAGTGATCTCACGGAGGTTTACGATGTGACACCTACGGCAAACAAAGCGGTGATCGATTCACTCGATTACTTTATTGTCGAAAATCTTCGCTCAGCACGTAGATTTTTATCCAAAGCAAAGATCGCACGCCCTATTGATTCGCTTGAATTTAGGGAGCTCAACGAGCATACTACAAATCTGCAAGATGTGGCGGCTATGGTGAAACTCATAGAGGAGGGTCGCTCTGCTGGAGTGATCTCCGAAGCTGGAGTACCTGCTGTGGCTGACCCTGGAGCGTTGGTTGTTGCGGCGTGTCATAAACGCGGTATCAAGGTGGTTCCGTTAGTTGGTCCTTCGTCGATCATAATGGCGATGATGGCATCGGGACTTAATGGGCAATCTTTTGCTTTTAATGGCTATTTGCCAATCAAGGAGCCCGAAAGATCGCGTGCTATTCGAAGTTTCGAGCGTCGTGCACAACAAGAGGGGCAATCGCAACTATTTATCGAGGCTCCATATCGCAATATTAAACTATTCGATCAACTGCTCACTACTCTTGCGGCGCAAACTCCGCTCACTGTGGCGATGGATATAACATCGCCAAATGAGTTTATCGAAACCCACGACGCTGCCGAATGGCGCAAAATAGTAAGACCCGATATGAATAAAAAACCGACAATTTTTATTATCGGTTAGTTTGGTCTACAATTTGCGATATATAACACCATAAGAGATTAAAAATATAAAGATATGACAACACAAAAGATTAACAACGAAGAGGTTAACCCAAACGAGGAGGTAAACCAAGTGGAGCAAGAAGCGGCGCAAGAGTGCGCGCAAGAGGACAATATGGCAGATGATGGCGCACAACAAAGTGCCGAAGGTGACATTTTGACAGATACGCCAATTGTCGAGATGGTAGATTGGAAAGATAAGTTTATGCGACTTCAAGCGGAGTTCGACAACTATCGCAAACGTACCCTCAAAGAGAAGATGGATTTGGTGCAAAATGGCGGTTCGGATGTATTGAAGGCTGTGTTGCCTGTGATGGATGATATGCAACGTGCTCAAGCGGCGATGCAGAAGAGCGAAGATATTGTGGCACTGCGTGATGGTGTTGCTCTTATCGCTCAAAAATTCGAGGAGATGCTCAAACAACGTGGCGTGACTCCAATCGAGGCTATCGGCAAGGAGTTGGATGTTGATTTGCACGAAGCGGTGGCAAGATTTGCCGCAGGAGAAGATCAAAAAGGTAAGATTATTGATGTCGTACAACAAGGTTATATGTTGGGTGACAAAGTTTTACGTTTTGCAAAAGTAGTTGTAGGAGAGTAAGAAGATGGCAGAAAAAAGAGATTATTATGAAGTGCTTGGGGTTGGCAAGAGTGCCAATGCTGACGAGATAAAAAAAGCATATCGCAAAGCGGCTATCAAGTTCCACCCCGACAAAAACCCTGGAGACAAAGAGGCTGAGGATAAGTTTAAGGAGGCAGCCGAGGCTTATGATGTATTGTCTAGCGACGATAAGCGTGCACGCTACGACCGATTTGGTCACGCAGGAATGGGTGGTGCAAGTAGTGCTGGCGGTGCAGGTGGTTATGGAGGAGGATTCTCTTCGATGGAGGATATATTCTCGCAATTTGGCGACATCTTTGGAAACGGAGGATTTGGCGGAGGCGGATTCAGTGGTGGATTTGGCGGAGGTCACTCTCGCGGTGGACAGAGAGTCAACAGAGGTAGCGACATTCGCATAAAGGTTAAACTTTCGCTCAAAGAGATAGCCGAAGGGGTAACCAAAAAGGTGAAGATCACCAAACAAATTGCATGCGATAAGTGCGGTGGAACAGGAGCTAAGAACTCTTCATCGTATTCAACTTGTCATACATGTAATGGTTCGGGATATGTTATGCGCGTTGAAAACTCATTCTTCGGAAGAGTTCAAACCCAAGGTGTGTGCCCAACATGTGGTGGTTCTGGAAAGGTAATTACCGAGAAGTGCGACAAATGTTCGGGCAACGGAACCATTCGCGGAGAAGAGGTTATTGAGATCAAAATCCCAGCAGGTGTTGGCGATGGAATGGTGTTAAATGTGTCGGGTAAGGGTAATGCCCCTGTGCATGGTGGAATCAACGGAGATTTGCATGTTGCCATCGAAGAGGAGAGTTCAGATGAGCTCATTCGTGATGGTAATGATTTGATCCACAACCTCAATATCACAATCCCAACAGCGATACTCGGAGGCACAGTCGAGATTCCAACCATCGATGGACGTGCGAAGATCAAGATCCCAGCAGGAACACACGCAGGAAAGGTTCTAAGACTTGGAGGCAAGGGTATTCCAGATGTAAATGGTTATGGCAAGGGTGATATTTTGGTGGTTGTCGACATCACAATCCCCGAAAAATTATCATCCGAAGAAAAACGCACTATCGAGAAGTTGGCTAATATGCCATCGTTCGAAAAGGCAAGTTCTGTAAAAAATCAGAATATTTTTGAGAGAATGAAGAATTTTTTTCGTTAATTTGTAAAGGGGAATTTTAGGACGTTAGATTTTACAATCCTAAATTTCCCCTAAACAAAAGACGAAAATTAAAATAGATCACTATTATGGCAGGCTTCACACCATTCAAAAGACACGCAACAGCGTTTAAATATACCCCTCGTCACTACGACCCCCTAAAAGAGGAGTTCGAAAAGCGCAGGGAGGAGTTGCGTGGCGAACGTCGCGATAGTAGCTCATCGAACTCAGAGGGGGAATATACCCCTGGGCAATATATCCGCACCAAGAGGATGGCTAGGATCGAGAGCAATAAACAGAGTTCGCAAGCTAACAGAAAGCGTAATTCGTGGAATATGATTATAATCATTGCGCTCTTCTTTTTGTTTGCATCTATGATCTTACCTAAATTAGGCGAGTTTTTTAGCATGGCAAGTGGTGTGCAAAATGAAACTACAACTGAAGAGGTTGAGGAGTGGAACCCTTATGCTCCAATTACAGTTGTGCCAAATGATTATGTAGAGGGAGAGGAGTAACCAACAATAAAAGTAATCAACAGAAGAAGAACGATCTATGGCAGATAAGATCAGACTACTACCCGAAAAGGTAGCCAACCAAATTGCAGCTGGAGAGGTTGTTGATCGTCCGTGTTCTATAGTGAAGGAGATGATGGAAAACTCGATCGACGCTGGAGCTACCGAAGTTGTGGTAAATTCGCGCGATGGAGGGTTCGAGTTGATTCAAATCTGCGATAATGGTTGTGGTATGTCGCCAAATGATGCTCGTATGGCATTCGACAGACATGCGACGAGCAAAATTTCGAGGGTCGAAGATATATATTCACTGCGCACGTTTGGTTTTCGAGGCGAAGCTCTAGCATCAATAGGTGCGGTGGCAAAAGTTGAACTTCGCACCAAACAAGAGGGGTCGGAGTGGGGAACACTCACCGAGGTACAGGGGGGTGATTTTGTGTCGCAAAGCACTGTGATGTGCGATGTTGGGACGCAATTTTTGGTAAAAGAGCTATTTTATAATATCCCTGCAAGACGCAAATTTGCATCGAAGATCACAACATCGGCAAATCAAATCAAGACGGAGTTTAAACGTGTGGCGTTGTGTTACCCTCATATTCGTTTTGAGTTGTATGGCAACGATGCCCCACTCTATTCGTTGGCTCCATCGACCCTAGCTGGTCGAATTGTCGATATTGCAGGGCGAAGCATGAAACAAAATCTATTGGAGACAATTGCCGATACATCTATCGTTAAGATCAAGGGTTATATCGGTCGCCCGTCGACAGCTAAGAAGAGTATGGCGGATCAATATCTCTTTGTCAATGGCAGATATTTTCGCTCTCCATACTTCACAAAGGCGATCATGAAGGGGTATGAAAAGTTGATCCCCGAGGGGTTAAATCCATCGTTCTTTCTCTTTTTGGAGGTGGAGCCCGACAATGTGGATGTGAATGTGCACCCCCAAAAAATAGAGGTTAAATTTGCCGACGAAGAGTCTATTTGGCAAATTATAAATGCTGCGGTTCGCGAAGCATTGGCCGTTAGTGGCGCGGTGTCGCTTATGGAGTTTGACAATGTGATGCCTATCGAGATCCCTGCGGCGACAAAGGGTGTAAGTTATGCTGAACCGAAATCGAACTCTTTAGAGGGCTATAACCCATTCAAAGATGGATATATAGACACCAAAGGATGTGGCTCAATCGAAGATTTTACGGGTTTTGATGTCCCATATACCGAAGAGGATAGCAAGGCTTCTATGTCGACAACATCTATGTCGACACATAATTTAGATATACCAAGCAACTCGAATGTGTCAAGTGTTCGAGATGTACAATTCAATAGCAATGATTATGAATCGTTTGAATCATTCAAAGGAGTTGAGATTCCCCGATTTGATAGCGAAGAGATCGAAAGCGAAGGAGTTAATAGCACAGAGTTTGATAACAGCACATTCGAAATCATAGAGTCATCGGCACAACCTTCGCAAATGGAGTTCGAGGATATAGAGAGTCGAACAGAAGTTTATGAATTTAAAAATGCAGTGTCGATTGGTGGAGGCTATTTATCGGCAATATTGGGTCGAGAACTTGTGATTATAGATGGTCGCAGAGCAAAGGAGAGAGTTATGTTTGACCACTATATATCTTTGCTAAATAGTGGTTCGGCGGTGAGTCAGCAACTGTTGTTCCCCGAAAAGTTAATACTCTCGATTAGCGAATATGATGTGATGGAGCAAAACTCTGTAGAGTTTGCACTCTTGGGTTTCGATATTGATTATTGTGGCGAGGGGGTGATAGAGGTGAAGGGGATCCCTGCCGATGAATCAAACGATAGCATCGACACTCTGATCTATGAACTTATAAAACTTTGCGCATCGCCTATCGACATCGAAGAGCAACGGCGCGAAAGATTAGCCACAACGATGGCTCGTAGCGCAAGTAAATCGATGAGTAAATATATGACCCAACAAGAGGCACAAGAGATTGTCGACAGATTGGCTATGTCGAGCAATATATCATATAGCCCCAGCGGAAAGGATATATTTTGGAAGATCACAACCGAAGATATAAAAAATAAATTAGGATAATTTGCATTATGAATAATAAACTTAGTAATATGGCACCACCCGTGGTGCTCAACCTTATAATCATCAACTGTTTGGGATTGATGGCAACGACAATATTCCCATCCCTACAATTCTATTTGGGGTTGCACACTCCGCAATCCGACTACTTTAAGATGTATCAAGTTGTGTCGTATATGTTTCTGCACGGTAGCCTTTCGCATCTGTTTTTCAACATGTTTGCATTGTGGATGTTTGGTCGCACGTTGGAGAATGTATTGGGATCTCAAAGGTTCCTAATCTATTATATGGCGTGTGGAGTCGGTGCAGGGTTGTTGCAACTCGCCATTGGGTTAGTCTCTCCATACTTCCTTACGGTGGGTGCTTCTGGAGCTGTTTTTGGGCTATTGTTGGCGTTTGGTGTGTTGTTCCCCAACGCGATTATAATGTTGCTTATTCCACCTATTCCTATTAAGGCTAAGTGGTTTGTTGTGATTTATGGTGTTTTGGAGTTGATGCTCGGCATGGGAAACTTTGCGGGCGACAATGTGGCGCACTTTGCCCATTTAGGAGGTATGATTTGGGGGCTACTTTTGCTTTTGTATTGGAGACAGAGAGGATTTATTAGATTCTAGAATTTTAGAGAAATGGGGCGCAATAGCTATTACAACAGCACATATGATTCAAAAAATTATGGATCAAAAAAGGATCGACAAGCTAATCGACAATCTATATTTAGAATTATCGTTCGCATCCTTTTTGGAGTGTTATCCGTATGCTTTGCTGTGATATTAGCCCTTACGTTGCTATCACCCGTGATGAACCCAGAGGTGTGGTGGGCATTCCCATTTCTTGCGGTTGGAGCTCCAATTATATATATTGTGAACTTCGCTACTGCAATGGTGTGGCTTGTGAGGTGGAGATGGAAATTTGCAATGCCTATAATTATACTTTTGTTGTTGGGAAGTGGTAAAATATCACGTTTCGCGAAGATGGATATAAGCAACCACTATGGAGAGGCAAACTATCGAGGCATGACCAAAATCATGAGCTATAATATCCGTTCCCACTTTAATGACGATGGGGAGTGGTCATCGACAGATTTAGCTCAATATATAGACTCTATTGCTCCCGATATTTTTTGCCTGCAAGAGCTTAGACACCAAAAACTATTCGATGAATTGTCGCCTAAATTTCAAAGCTATAACTTCGCTCTTAGCAAAAACATGGGCATATATACCAAATACCCTATAGTTGCCAAAAGCGAAAATGCACAGCCTAATCAATCATCCGAAAGCAAAACTATGTGGGCAGATATAAAGATCGGAGGTGACACAATAAGGGTATTCAACAACCATTTGGAGTCGACAATGATCAAGCAAAAGGATGATCAATATATCACCTCTAGGGAGTTTATTGCCGATTCATTGCGCGAAGATAAATTCACAGATATGATCTCCCGCTATATGAATAGTTCTATTAGCAGATCTCAATATGCCGATTCTCTAGCAAGGATAATCACCGAATCACCATATAGAGTTGTGGTGTGTGGCGATTTTAACGATACTCCAATGTCATACACATTTCAAACAATTGCTGGAGGATTAAATGACTCTTTTGTGGAGTGTGGAATTGGTTATGCTTATACCTATCGAGGATTTCTCAATACCATACGCATAGATTATATTTTGGGCGATGATGGTATCGAATTTAAAAGCTATAAAATCGACACAGACAATATCCTATCGGATCATCACCCCGTAATAGCACATTTTATACTAACTAAAAATAATTAAATACTATGATTTTAGACTCTTTCAAAAACGCATCACTCTACTATGGAGTATGCCCACGTATGCAAAAGGCATTTGAACTATTAGCAACAATCGACTTAGAGGCTGTAGAGGCTGGGAAATATGAGTTGGATGGCAACGAGATCTTTGTTAATGTTTTGGATCGCGAACTCAAGGAGAACACCGCAGATGCAAAGTTGGAGGTTCACAACAAATATGCTGATATTCAAATTCTTGTCAAGGGCGAAAAAGAGGGTTTCGGTTGGTTGGAGCGTAAAGATCTAACATCTCCAGTGAGTGATTTCGACACCGCTAAGGATGTTCAGCTATTCAACGACGAATACCAAACAATCTACGATCTATGCAAAGGTCAATTCACAATCTTGATGCCAGAGGATGCTCATGCACCAATGATTGGCAAAGGAGCTGTTCGTAAAGCTATTGTAAAGGTTTTGATCTAATCTATACGAGATCAAGATTATACAAGATCAAAACATTGGATAGAGATAAGTGTCTGTGGAAAGTTTTTCACAGACGCTTTTTTTTTGTGTAGACGACGACTTTTTAATTTCAAAATCCGATCTAGCACGATTATTGACTGTAAGCATCCGATTTAGCACATATTTGACCTGAATTTTTCGCGCCCTATCTTTGCAAAAAACAAAGATTATGACCAGAGAAGATATTTTGGAGATTGATGCACACTGCACTAAGTGTGG
>JBCQUZ010000070.1:0-10803 GCA_047173645.1 Rikenellaceae bacterium | reverse complement strand
ACGCCGCTTCTTGAGCTGTTGGACAAAACTAAATTTCAAAATGACAAAGAACTTTTTAGGCTTAATGAGCCAAATTTGTTTAATTTTTAACTTGTCCCAATTTTAATGGGACACTAATGAAGACTATAAAAGAGATCGATCATAGGCTTGACGTAATTGATAAATTAGAGATGCTTATGTCTGAATATAAAAAAGAGACCTTAGAGGTTAAACATATTCAGAAAATATTGGATGAGAATTTTTGGTTATTCGGTGAGCAATTCCGTTTATTCAGCACTACTGAAGGTGCATTAAAAAATGTTCTTCTAAGGTATGCAACTGAGATTTTAGAGATTGAAGACCCTAAACTTGAAAATAAACCGACAGGTGAGGTTGATCTATTTTTAACCAAATCAGAGGCTGTGGGTGAATCAATCCAATATAATACAATTGTTGAGATTAAGAGAGCTTCAAAAAAGTTAGGCAAGAAAGAGTACGATCAAGTAGAAGGATATATGGAGAAGATTGTATCTGAAAGTTTGTGTAATGGAGAAAATCAATATTGGGAGTTTTATCTTATTGGTCAAGATTATGACGAGCACCTAAAGAACAAAATTGACAACGCAAAAAATCATGGTGAAAAACCAAGAGGCTTGTGTTATAGCATAAAGGATGGTAAAGTTAAAATATATGTTCGAAAATGGTCTGATATTTTAGTTGCTGAGTGGGGGTGTAAAATGAAATACTTAAAAGAAAAGTTGCAAATTCAGGCTACAGCAGCCAAGGGAACTGTTGATGATATAACTAAGAATCTATTGTCATAAATATTGCATTGCAAAAGTGGATTGTATTGATTATGTGATATGTACGTTGGGTGTTTTATGCCCTATGTGCAGATGTATTACTGCCTGGCAATAACCAGTTTAACAATAAATCCAACCATATAGGAAGCAACGATCTGTAAGATCGATATACTCCCTGCGTGGTTGGATTTTCTAATTGCTACTTATCTTTCAGCTTGTTAGCTTCGCGGCTGAGGCGTTCTGATTCGAGTTGTTGGAGGCGGGCTTGTTCGTCGGCAATGGCTTTTTTGCTCACGGCTTCTTCGAAGGTGATTACGTCTTTGTAGATCTCTCGGATCTTGGTGGGGTTGCGGTGGTAGTCGAAGATGTCTTCGATTTCGGCAATCCTTTTGGGGCTTGCTTCGCCCTTCATTCTGATGTAGCGATATTTCATACTCTCCTCTTGAAAGGGGGATATTTGCGCCTTTAATAGGTGGGCTTGATAGATGAAATAGCCGCAGGTTATTGTCATTACAGTCGCCCACGTTAGTGTTGCATAGTGCCCAAGCTTAAAATTGGCTGCCTTGATGTCAATCTTCTCGCTTGCCTCTCTTATTACCTTGACTCCTTGCGCAATTTCGTGGCTGTCGTTACTCTTCATATCTTTGATTGAGGAGTATGACTTTCGTACCTCTTGTATGTTGCCACTCTGCTTTTCAAGCGTGACTTGGAATTCTTTGATGGCTTGACTTAGTTCTGCGAATATAGCCTGCGTCTTCGTGTCGTTCATCGCTGATTCCAAGACCTGTGTGATCAGAGTGTTGAGCCCTGCAATATTTTCAGATGTTACTATCTGCTGTTTCTCCAACTGTGCAAGTGTCGCTTTAATGGTTCTTAGCTCCATTATCTCTTCGTCGTGAAGATCTCGTAATAAATTCTCGTTCATAACTTTAAAATCTCATTTTAAATTGTTCTTCTTTCCGCTTTTTCTTCTTTTCGGGGGCTGCGGCGGCTACTTCCTCCGAACCATTGCTTAGGTCGAGCAACCCTAATAGGTTCTCGATTAGTCCCTCGCTCTGTTCCTGCTCTTGCTCTATGGGAGCCACTGGCGCAGGTTGCCACTTTTGTACATACTCAGGCTCTGCCTCTCGCTGCTCGGCTCGTAGATTCTGCTTTAGGGCGTAATCAATCTTCGAGAAGCTGAATTGGCGGTCTATCTTTGAGCCATTGAAGGTGATGTTATCGGCTGTGAATCTCACACCCTCGATCTGCGAAGTCGAACCTTTGGTCTTAAATCCAGCCTCAATCCCCTCACGGTGCAACCGTGTATCAAGCTCCGCCCACGACTTCGATAACGGAATATTGCGCACGAGTGAGTCGTAAATCTTATACTTCGTAGCATCATTGCCATTTAATCGATGCCGCTTCACTCGCTCCTTGCCAGATGCCACGTAGAGTCCGTACTTCTCGGTCAGCTCTCTGCAAATCTTAGTCGAGTGCACTCGGTCGTTAGCATCGGAGATTGTCCGCCCATTCAGATCCACACGATTGAAAATTATGTGGCAGTGAGGGTGTATCTTGTCGTGGTGACGACCGACGATGTACTGAGTGTCGAGAATCCCCATCTTCATCATATACTCTCGTGCGATCTTCGCCATCAGAGCATCATCGAGCCTCTTGTAATCCTGTGCTGAGAAGTTGAGCGAGATATGACCGACTGGCTTTGTAACCCTCGGATTCAGCTCCGCTTGCATCTCGAAACTCTGGATTATTGACTCCACGTCTCGCACCTGCACTCCATTCGAGTCGATCATATTTGCACTCTTCCTCTCGTCCATCACATATTTCACTGCACCGCCGAAAGAGCCACCTTTCGTGATCTTTGCCATCATCTACGCAGCTCCGTAAGTAGAGAGTTGATACGATCTGCCAAGCGCAAACTCTCTTGATGCACGAGGGTGTAACCTGCG
Organism: Rikenellaceae bacterium; assembly: GCA_047173645.1. GTDB lineage: Bacteria > Bacteroidota > Bacteroidia > Bacteroidales > Rikenellaceae > Alistipes. The sequence goes on along the minus strand of JBCQUZ010000070.1, from coordinate 8,072 downwards.
GCATTTGCCTTGCGTGCAAGCTGATTCAAGTTGTTGTCCATTCCGCAGAGTGAACGTATTAAACATAGCACTTCGGGGGTGATGCGAGGCTCGACCTTGCTGTTGATTACCGCTTGTCGGATGTACTCACTTACACTTATTCCTGCCATCTTTGCAGATTTTTTGAATGTCATCAACTCCTGCGAATTTATCCTAATCTTTAAGGAGTGGTTACGCCTTTGCGACTCTTCAATCGTGGGTCGCCCACCTCTATTTTTCATCTTCATAAACTCAAAATTAATTATTAACCATCGGGAGAATATAAGTTGTTGTACCACGACAACATAAACTTGCTACCCAAAAATATGTTAATTCCCTACCTGCGAGAATCGCCCTCCATCCGAATAAAATTGAACATCGCACGCAATCTATCACCTACCATTGCGCCATAGAAATCATCGCCCGACAACCGCTCCAATGTGAAGTTAGATGTGGCGTGAGTGATAGCTCCACTCTCGGCTCGTGCGCTCACAAGCTCTGCCATTGGTCTAATGGTATTGCCGAAATCCATCACCGACTTTGGCTCTCGTCCGAACTCATCTATCAACAACTCACGTTTGGCGAGTGGCACAACTCCTTTCGCTCTGATCTCTGCAACGATCTCGATGGAGCTTTTGAAGGTGACCAGTGGAACGTGAATCTCGAAGCGGTGGATAAGGTGGTTTTGCAAGTGTGCATAGCTCTGCATTAGCAACGTCTTTCCGCACCCATATTTTCCCTGCAACATCACCCCTCGATTGAGATCTCCGCAAAACTTTGAGTCGTGCGACAGATAGAGATATAGTTGCTCGATGGTCGCCTCGTTATTGCTGTCGATGATGAACCTACACTTCTTTCCCTGTTGTTGTAAAATATATTGCGCCGATAGGGTGAGCATCTCACGAAATTCGTTATAGGTAGCTGTGAGCCGAAATCTCCGCATTGGCATTCGCTGCTGTTGTTCAGTGAGTATATTTTTCATCTCACCGATGACATTCGACATATTAGTCGAAGTCGCTTCCCGATATGTTAAAACCTTTTTCAGATCCATTATTATTATAAGTTTTAGTCTTGTTCTTATTATATATATGTGTTGGTGTCAAGTTAGGTGTCGGCTGTTGATACCTAACCTGACACCTAAGTTGATACCTTGTCTTTTGCCGATAGCCTTTGCCTCCGATAGTGCAAGCGATCAGCTCGCGAGTCAGAAGTGTTGAGCGTGCGAACTTGAAAGTATTGGGAGCGACCCCCACCATAGCCGAAAGTTGTTTATCACCAATGGTGATCTCCACCTGCCACCGATTGCGGTTGGCGAGTTTCAGTAGGGTGAAGTATAACCTCGTCTCGATGGGTGAGAAGCTCTCAACATCGTCCGCCTGCCAAAATAGATTTATGTAATCAATGTAGCTCGGCATTGTCACCTACGTCTGCGTGTCACATAGTCGATCGCCTCCTGCTCCTTTTGGGCATTGGTTTTAATTGGGTTCTGCATCAGCCACCCTTCGAGAGCCTCACGACTGAAGTAGATCTGCTTGCCGTGGGGTTTGAAATATGGGATCTTATTTGCGCAGGTTAGTTTATACATATATGTTTGCGAGAGCCCCGTGAAGTGGCACGCCTCGTCAAAGTTTAGAACACTCTTTTGTCCTCTTAAAAGCATTTCGATTGCATCGAGTCTCTGCTCGATTGTTGCATTTGCATCCATTCAAATAAATATTATTACGTTATACACTTGCGATACGTCTATCGCATTGATTGTGATCACGCCACAAAGAAAATCAAAATAAAAACTGATCTTATTAAGTGACAACGTATTCGCATTTTCTGCCAATCTTTACAACGTTTCAAAGGGCAAAAATCGAGAAAAGGCATATATATAGATGTACAAAAGGCGAGAACCATTATCTGATTCTCGCCTTTCATTAAGTATGTAATTATTACTTTGCCGACATTATATCTTCTATGCAATCATTTATCATCTCTCCTTTTTCTGGATCTATCAAATTTGCTGTTTGATAAGCAGCCGAAAAATCTTTTGATAATAAAAGTTTACCCGTTTTAGATTCAAAACATTTATTATGATCTGCTACTCTTCGCCATTTAGGTGATATAAGGGAATTAGCGGCTAACTGTTCAAATAATATTGTTATTATTTTGTTGTGTGTAACTCTGAGTGGTTCGTGGTGAATACACAGAAATATATCCTCTAATTCGGTACGAGTAATATGCCTTGCAAAAACCTTAATAATATTTATGTGGTCTACTAGTATTATTGTTTGCTCCTCCGACAGTCTTGATTCCATATTTGTAGGGGAGGTTTCAAATTTTCTGCCTCTTTTTTTGCATTTTTGTCTTAACTCTGCGTCTCTACGCTCTGCGTCTCGTTCCTGCTGACTTTTAATTTTTTCTGCCTCTTCTTGTTGATTATGGCTTACTATTTTGTCAACGCTTTCTTTGATTTCAATAGTCGTGCTATTATCCTTAATCAACTCGGTGTTCTTAACAATGGTATCAGTCCCTTGTTGCAGAACATCAACTTTGCCATCAATATTTTTTAATATATCAAGTTGTTGAGTATCCTCTGCTGTCGCAGACTGCTTCTGTTTAATGTCTGTGATACCTTTGATGATTTTGTTCTGCTTGGCGTTATTTTCCTTCGCAGTCGCAATTACCTCTTGTTTCAAATTGGAGATGTTATTATTGACTTCGTTATGCTGGGTGTTATTATCCTCTGCTAACGTAGTCAGCCATTGCTCTGCATCGGAAAACTTACCAATAATCTCATTATGCTTGGTGTCATCCTCCAAAACTGGTGGGGCAGGGTAGATGTTGTACATATATTTAATAGCCTTCTCGATCTCACGCTCCCTTTTAGTGGATAGTGTGCTAAAATGACTTGCCCCAAGACGAATAAACTCCTGCTCTTTCTTCTTTAGATATTCGTGCGCCTCGGCAGGTGACAGCCCCAACACTTCAATCTCGACCTCCATATATTTGATGTCGAACTCAATATCTATAAATCTCAGCGTGATGAAGTAGGTTATGCGACCCACGATTGCGATGATTGCCCTAATTAAAAGTGATAGTGCAATCCACAAATATTTAAGTATTATATTATTGGGTGTGTGGCTCTTGAGCCACTCTTTTACTCTCTTGTGTGTTCTTTTGTGCGTAATTTTTAAGAATTCCTTTTTTGTCATTAATGTTACCTTATGTTAATTTTATATCTCGTTCCAACTCCTCAAGGCTCGATAGCTTCTCTGCGACCTTTAACTTCTCCTTGTGTTGCGCCAACTGCTCACCTGCAAAGCTCTCTGCAACTTGGCTGCTAATCCGCCCTGCGTGCTCCAAAATCTCACGACCATTGATTGTCAAGATGTCGTTGAGCTTCTTGATCCAATCCGCCATATACATCGGCACTTGGCGACGTGCTTGCGCCTCAGCAAATGCGAGGTATTGCTCTACGAGTAGCCCCAAATCCTCCATCTCAGACTCTGTGAGGTAGTTCTTGGCAGTCTTAGCCTCCGACTTTGTGATACGCTTTTCGATCTTCTTGTCGTAAGAGGTCATTCCCATAAATGGCAACTCGGCATTAGCTCTGTGCACTACCAACTCGGCAGCTGTTTGGCTACTTATCGCCCACAAAAGTTTGTTCTGAATCACCTTGAAGAACTGAACAGTCTGCTCATCTTTGGCGTTGTAGTCGATGCTGGTGGTGTATATATCTTTGATCTTCTGATAGAAAACTCGCTCCGAGAGGCGGATTTCACGTATGCGCCCCTGCAACTCGTCAAAGTAGTTCATCGACTTGCCCGACTTCATACGCTCGTCATTTAGGGCAAACCCCTTGATGATGTACTCACGAAGAATCTGCATCGCCCAAATTCGGAACTGCGTACCTTGGTGCGACTTCACTCGATAGCCTACTGAGATTATTACATCGAGGTTGTAATATTTGGTTGTCGAAGTCTGCGTTTTGCCCTCCATAGCACCGTGCTGAGTGGTGTGTCGGAAATCCTGACATACCACTTCTTGACTAAGTTCACCCTCCTCGAAGATGTTTTTTATATGTTCGGTGATGGTTGTGCGCCCCTTACCAAACAGCTCCGCCATCTGACTCTGAGTGAGCCAAACGGTCTCCTCGGTGACATTCACATCTATCTTGATGCTACCATCTTCCGACTGATATATTAATAATTCGTTGTTCATACTCTGCAAAGATACTATAATTCGGGAATTTTATTGACCGCCTCACGCTTTTTGTCGTCCATAATCTGGGCATATATTTGGGTTGTTTTCAGCTCTCTGTGTCCCAATAGTTTTGAGACTGTGTAGATCTCCGTGCCGAGTGAGAGCTGCAATACTGCGAAGCTGTGTCGTCCGCAGTGGAAGGTGATATGTTTCTTAATATCAGCCTCTAAGCACCATTCACGCAGGGCTAAATTGTGCCACGCTGAGTAGACAAGACCTGAGAAAACTCGCTCGTCATCAGCACCTCGCTCACCCAAATATCGCACCGCTTGGTCGGCAATGTCAAGATACTCGAAGCCCTTGGTCTTCTTCTGGCGGAATACGATCCTTGTTGCGCCATCGTACTCCTGCACCTCGCTCCACGTGAGCTTGTTTATGTCGCTCCAGCGCATACCCGTTAGGCACGAGAACAAAAACGCCTCCTTGAGGATCGGGTATTTGCACTTGGCTGTTGTGAGTCGCTTGATCTCCTCAAATGTCAGGTACTCACGATGTGCCTCCTCGACCTTTGCAGGGGTAATCTTTGCAGCAGGGGATTGTGGAATTATCCCCTCGTCAACCGCTTGGTTTAGAGCTGCTTTTAACTTTAAGAAGTAGCTGCTTTGGCTCGCTGCTGATAGCTTTGTGTCGCTCTTAGTCCTCGCATTCTCAGCAAGATAACGCTTGAAACCCTCACAAAATCGTTTGTCAACCATCTCAAAAGTGGTATCCTCGCCTGCATAAGCCAACAGATGTTTGAGCGCACTATCCCAATTTCCCCAATTGCCAGGGGAATCCCTGCGGCGTTCGATCATCTCACGAATATACCCCACGAGATTTGTGCGGATCTTGTACTCCACCGCAAATCCGTAGCTCTTATTCTGCTCGGCAAGGAGTCGCTTCGCCTTCACCTTCTCCGCCATTTCGAGGTTGATTTTATTATGATCTCGCTCTCGCTTATCCTTTGGCGTGGTGTGGAGGAAGTACTCCAACGTCTCATATTTGCGGTTCGCCTTTGGCTGTCCGTTCTCACCGAGCGTGTAGCCCATATAATATTCCAAAACTAAAGATGTTCTGCCAGACTTTAGTTTGCGCTTGATTAGTTTTATTTCCATAGTGTCGTAACTTCTTTGCGGTTCTTTGCGACAAAGGTATAAAAAATATCAAATACGTTGCAAATTTTGCGACATATTTGATAAAATATAAGTTATACAACATCTCAGTGATACTATATAACTAACTGATAATTAAGATTATTATATACTTTTTGTTAGATGTTGATTTATTAGGTTACTTTCCAATACAGAATTTACAATAGATTTTGTCTCAGAAAGTTACATTTGTTTTGAATGAAAAACCATCCATTTGGACGTCGGTTACGGAGCTGGTTATGTCGCCTGTTATGTCGCCCGAAAAGTTTATGTAAAAATAGTTGAAAATATTTTGATATTACTACTCTGAGGAGTAAATATTTGCAATTTCTCGCATATTTCTGCAAAATTTAGAGCCGTGAAATTCGTGCCGAAATTTACAGTAAGTTTTGTCCCGAAAGTCGTAGGTTGGTCTGCTTTTCGCTTTTTGATCTCTATTTTTTACTCGATAGTAGACTCAATACGGAGGCTAAAAGTTATTTCAAAAACAAAAGTATCGGTATAATGTTTGTAATTATACACAAATAATATTATATTTGCACAGAATCACAAACATTAACAGTATGAAACGAGAGCTGCTGCCAAGTCAAAAGCGCACTTTAGCGACACTTGGCGAGAATATAAAATATGCACGGTTGCGCAGAGACCTATCTTCGGAGCAGGTATCTGAGCGGGCTTCTATTGCTCGTTCAACACTTGTTAAGATTGAGAAGGGTGACGAGGGTGTTGCAATCGGCTACTACTTTAGGGTACTTATTGTGCTTGGTCTGGACAAGGATGTCTTGACAATTGCCAAAGATGACCAGTTGGGAAGGGCTTTGCAGGATGCAAAGTTAGATGTTAAACAAAGAGCCTCTAAAAAGTAAGAGATATGGCACAGAGCAGAGATATTTATGTATATATGGATTGGGAAGAGTTTGCTGAGCCGATTCTTATGGGTGTTCTTTCGAGTGAATTGCTTCGAGGTAAGGAGGTGTTCTCTTATCGCAACGACTCGGAGTGGTTGCAATATTCACAATTTAGAGCGTTAGATCCTGATTTAGGTAACTTTATTGGCAAGCAGTATTTACCGACAGGCAAAAGTAACTTCGGACTTTTTTTGGATTCCGCACCAGATAGATGGGGACGCATACTAATGCAGCGAAGAGAGGCTCTGATGGCTCGTACGCAAGGGAGTACACCACGCAAACTTACCGAAGCTGATTACCTATTAGGAGTATATGATGGCAATAGAATGGGGGCATTAAGGTTTAAGACCTCGCCAACAGGTGAGTTTATGGATAACAACAGAGAGATGGCTGCACCTCCAATGAGTTCTATTCGTGAGCTTGAGTATGCTTCACTTCAAGTTGAAAAAGATGATGCCATTGACAATCCCGAATTTGCCAAGTGGCTCAATATGCTTATTGCTCCCGGCTCTTCATTGGGTGGCGCAAGACCTAAGGCAAATGTGATAGGTGAAGATGGTGCACTTTGGATTGCAAAGTTCCCAAGCCGCAACGATTCACACAATATTGGAGCGTGGGAGGCTGTAGTTGCAACGTTAGCAAAAGAGTGTGGCGTAGATATGTCGGAGTGCAGAGCGCAAAAATTTGGAGGTAATCAACATATATTTTTAACCAAGAGATTTGACCGCACAGCAAATCACAAACGTATATACTTTGCATCAGCAATGACACTCTTGGGGTATAGCGATGGTGCGAGTGGTAGTGATGGTGTAAGCTATTTAGAATTAGCGGAGTGGATAACTGCAAATTGTTACGATGTTGCTGCCGATTTAAAACAACTCTGGCGACGTATAGTCTTTAATATTGCTGTGTCATCTTGCGATGACCATCTGCGCAACCACGGGTTTCTGCTCACTCCAAACGGATGGAGATTGTCCCCAGCCTATGATATAAATCCAGATGAATATGGTGTCGGTCTGAAACTTAACATCTCTGAGGATGATAACTCTTTAGATTTTAACCTTGCTTTAGATGTAGCTAAATATTATGGCATCTCAAAGGAAGAGGGCAAGGGAATTATAGATCAAATATCTATATCAGTATCAAAATGGAGAGAGGTCGCAACTAAATATGGTATATCTCGCACAGAGCAGGAGTTGATGTCTGTTGCTTTTAAGTCGCTGCGTGAATAACTATTTATCATCGTGTGTTCCATTTTGGAACATCTGCTATTTTACCTCGTTTGACGCTAAATAATGCCAAAAATGTGATTTTTTGCACATAAACGGCACGAAACAGTGTATAAGTCGCTAATTCCTCCTATTTTTGATGAAACCGAAAACACTCCGAAGCGTGGTTGTTCATCACTCCGATTGCCTCCAGATATGAGTAGGTGGTGACGGTGCCCATAAATTTGAAACCTCGTTTTTTGAGATCCTTTGCAACCTTGTCGGAGAGAGCATTTTTTGTTATGCCGATGTTGAAATCGCCATAGACCACTTCGTTATTTGTGAATGACCAGATGTAGGAAGCGAATGTACCGAACTCACGCTGCACCTCGATGAATGCACGAGCATTTGCCACCGCAGCGAGGATCTTTGCACGGTTGCGAACGATGGCGGTGTTCTGCATCAACTCCTCGATCTTTGCCTCATCATACTTAGCCACACGCTCCACATCAAACCCATCGAACGCACTACGAAACGCCTCACGCTTCTTGAGGATT